>CAVAGT010000038.1:0-26255 GCA_963588155.1 Lachnospiraceae bacterium
TCCATGCTGACTTATGCCGAGCTCACCGAGTGCCCAGTGCCGTTCAAGGCGCGCGTCAAGGCTGCCATCAACTTTTGGCGCTTTTGGTATTGCCGCACCGCCACGTCGGTGGTGCCTCGCCTCGCACCCGTTTGGCGTTGCCTGAAACCTGTGGGATGGCTTATGCATCGAAAGGACGTTGCTAAGTCTTAATTATAAAGTAAACGATAAGAAACCATGAAGATATTGCAGGTTATAACGTCGCTTCGAGTTGGTGGCGCCGAGACGTTGGTAGTGAATCTCGTGTCGCGCCTTCGCGCTATGGGCAACGAGGTGGACGTGTGCGTTTTTGAAGGCACCGAGACACCACTCATGCAGCGCCTGCGCCGCGAGAATCCTGACGTGAGGATTTGGAAACTCGGCAAGGGCTACTATAACCCCTTGTTCATAGCCAAGCTTGTGCCCATCATGCGCCGCTACGACATAGTGCATACCCACAACTCCTCTCCACAGCTCTTCGTGGCGATAGCCTCAGTGTTATGCTCTGTCGAGCTCTGCTCGACAGAGCATAACACTTCCAACCGCAAACGCGGTTGGAAGTGGTATGCGCCCGTGGAGAGTTGGATGTATGGTCGCTATGGTCATGTGATATGCATCTCCAAGGTGGCGGAAGAAAAGTTGCGCGAGTATATGGGAGGTGCATGGACAGACGAAGGGTCAGAGCGCTACAGCCGCATATCCACGATAGACAATGGCGTGGACGTCGCCGCCTTCCATGCCGCTGAGCCACTGCCTGCGGGCGTGACGGGGCGACAAAAAGATGACTTTGTGGTGACCATGGTGGCTGGCTTCCGTGAGGCCAAAGACCAAGATGTCCTCGTGCGTGCCATGACCATGTTGCCAAGCCATTATAAGCTTTGGCTTGTGGGCGAAGGCGAGCGCATGGCCACTGTGCGTGCACTTGCCGCAAAGCTCGGCGTGGAGAGCCGCGTGCGCTTCTGGGGATTGCGTACCGACGTGCCGCGCGTGCTGAAGAGCAGTGACGTGGTGTGCATGGCAAGCCACTGGGAAGGCCTCTCGCTGTCAAACATCGAGGGCATGAGCGCCGGCAAGCCCTTCATGGCATCCGATGTCAACGGCTTGCGCGAGGTGACGAAAGGCTGGGGTGTGCTCTTCCCCGAGAGCGATGCCAAGGCAGTGGCAAATGAGCTCGCGCGTCTCCACGACGATACTGATTATTACCGAGCCGTGGCTGACCGGTGCTGGCAGCGCGCCCAACAGTTCGACATAGCCAAGACCGCCGAGCGATATCAAGCCGTTTATGATGCCGTGGCGAATGCGAGGTGAATTCCTCAATGTCAAGAAAGATGAAACGCGATAAGAAAAAGATAATAAGGGCGGTCACGGTGTCGATGTCGCTGTGCTTCTGCCGTGACGTGATGATAAAGATGCGGGCTATGGGCTATCACATGATGGCGGTGACTTCGCCAGGCCCTGAGCTTGACGATCTGAGAGAGAAGGATGGGTTCGGCTGCGAGGCAGTGTCCATGCGCCGACATGTATCCATCGTCAGCGACCTGAAGTCGCTCATCAAGATGGTAGCCGTGTTCAGGAAGGAACGCCCGTGGGTAGTCCATTCCATGACACCCAAGGCCGGGCTGATATGCATGATGGCAGCGTGGCTGACGCGTGTGCCAGTGCGTGTGCATACCTTCACAGGGTTGGTGTGGCCCACGGCTTCTGGACTGAAGCGCCGCGTGCTCATGATGACCGATTGGATCACGTGCGCCTGTGCCACCCACGTCATTCCCGAAGGGCGCGGCGTGATGGACGACCTCAGGCGTGGCGGCATCACGCGGAAGCCAATGCGCGTGCTCGGCTATGGCAATGTGATGGGCGTGGACATGACGCGGTTCTCGCCGGAGCGTTTCGCCCCACATGAAAATGATGGCGTGTTCACCTTCCTGTTTGTGGGCCGCATAGTGCGCGACAAGGGCATCAACGAGCTGGTAGAGGCTTTTGTGAGGCTTCATGCCGACCACCCGATGACTCGGCTGGTGCTGGTGGGCAACTATGAGCGGAGTCTCGACCCCGTGAGCCACGACACGCAGAGGCTCATCGACACTTGCGACGCGATAGAGGCCGTGGGTCCCAAGCGTGGCGATGACCTTGTGCGCGCCTATGCCGCGGCCGACTGCTTCGTGATGCCGTCGTATCGTGAGGGCTTTCCCAATACCGTGCTCGAGGCCGGGGCCATGGGCTTGCCATCGATAGTGACCGACATCAATGGTTCGCGCGAGATAGTGGAGAACTGGAAGAACGGCTTGGTGGTACCCCCGAGAGATGCTGCGGCGCTCCATGCCGCCATGAAGTGCATGCTCACCGACGATGAGGCGCGCCAGCGCATGGCGCATGAGGCACGGCCGATGATAGCCTCACGCTTCGACCGTGACTTCGTGCAGCGGTGCCAGATAGAGTTCTACAAGGAGTTGATTGAGTGAAAAGAGACAAAATACATGTTATACGAGATAGCCATAAACCTGCGAGAAAGGAGGGCGGCATGACGGAGCGTTGCGACGTGCTCGTGACCTATTGTTGGAATCGTGTGGGCTACACCATATTGCGTAGCTTGGCGAGCCACGGGCTAAAGGTCTGGGCTGCCGACACGTCGAAGGTTAACATCTGCAGCCTGTCAAGGTTCTGCGCGGGCAGTTTCACATATCCCGACCCTTTCAAGGAAGAGGAACGTTTCATAGAGACACTGAAGGGCAAGGTTGCCGAGTTGCGGCCACGGGTGCTCATGCCGACTCACGACGAGAGCGTGGTCATCATGCGGCACCGTGACGAGTTCCCCGAAGACCTTGTGATACCCTACGAGAGTGCCGAAAAGTTGCTCGCACTCGCCAATAAGGCTGTGAGTACGGCGATGGCACGCAAGGCAGGAGTCGCCGTGCCAGAGGTGTATGGCTCTGCCGATGATGTCAAATGTTATCCAGTGGTGTTGAAGACCGTGATAGGCAACTCGGCGAAAGGCGTGTTCTTTCCCAAGACCAAGGATGAGCTGCTGAGGTTGATGGACGCTCACAAGGGCGAGGAGATGCTCTTGGAAGAATGGATTGGCGGCACCGACTACAGTGTGGATTGCATTCGTTGGGACGGCTTTTGCAAGACATCGGTCTATCACGCTCTCGTAACCAAGACCGATGGAGGCGGCACCACGACGCAGCGCGAGATGGTGGACATGCCACGGCTGGAGGCAGAGGCGAAGAAACTGCTTGAGGCGGTTGATTTCCATGGAGTGTGCGGTCTCGATTTCCGTTATGACCCCGCTACGGGACGCGTAGCTTACATCGAAACCAACGCCCGGTTCACAGGAGGACTCGCTACCCCCGTGGCTGCAGGGTTCGACATACCGTGGGTTCTCTATTGCCTTGCCACAGCCGGACGCTACGACGAGCCTATACATGTCAAGATAGGCACGCGCACCAAATGGATCCTTGGCGACATGATAACTTTGGTTGGAAGACTCGTGTCGCTGAGGTGGAACGCCAAGGAGATGCGGCGCGTGTTCTCCCTGCATGGCTTCGATGGCTTCGACGATTTCCGTCGCGACGACATCAAGGCGTTCTTGGGCGAGGCTTGTTATTATTTCGAGAAACTGGTGAAAAACAGGAAACTGAACCCATAGTTGAAATTGTAGCTCCTTCGAAATAGTGGCGAATTGTAATTTCATTAAAAAGAATTTGCAGGGGTCATGGAATTGGCGTAATTTTGCGAATGAAGCAAATAACATAATAACTATGATAGCAGACAAAATAGAATATATAATAATGCTCATCAAACTGTTTGCTAAACACTTTGGGTTGAGTTATATGCAAGCTTTTCGCTATATTAGTCTGCATGACGGTATAGAGTATGCAGAAAAGTACTATAACATACTTCACACTTTGTCATTTGAGGATCAGGTAGAAGGGCTTGCCGCCTTTTGCCATAAGAAAGGAGGGCAACTGGTATGAGACTGTTTCATGGTTCTAATCTAAAGGGGTTACATTTCAATGGGCTTTTTGTACAGAACGCGCAATTAAACACCTTCATGCCTTATGAAGATTAAACCTGATGATTTTCAATATATGCTTGAGTGCCAAGAGCGTGACATAGCTACTATTCTTGTTGAACAGTGTGGAATGAGCATTCGTCAGGCACTTAGCGTATTGTATGGATCTGAGACTTATCAATTGTTACAAAACAAAAAGACAGGACTATACTTCCAGTCACCTCATTATGTATATTCGTTTTTGCAGGATGAGATGAAGAATGGGAAGCTGTTCCATATAACTAAAGTTTAAACCTTATACCTTCTTTGAAAAAGTGAGGCTATTGAGCTGATATTCGTTTGAAAAAGTGTATCTTTGCGTTGGTTATTCATTAGGAGAAGTGTGGTTATAAAGAATATTTTTGACAGGACAATGGCTTTCATCGGCCTCCTTTGCCTGAGCCCCGTGCTTTTGGTGGTGGCAATCCTCATAAAGGTGAAGATGCCAGGAGGCCCTGTCGTCTTCCGCCAAAGACGTGTGGGACGGCATGGCAAGCTGTTCATGATATACAAGTTTCGCTCGATGTCGGCAAGCCCCAAGAAGGGTGTCTCAGTGGCTGCCGCAGAGCAACACCGTGTGACATCACTCGGCGAGAAACTCAGGCGTTATAAGCTCGATGAGCTGCCAGAGTTGTGGAACGTGCTAAAGGGCGACATGAGCTTCGTTGGGCCGCGCCCCGACGTGCCAGGTTATGCCGACCGTCTCCGAGGCGAAGACCGTGAAATACTGAGTCTTAGACCAGGCGTCACGGGGCCGGCGAGCCTGAAATACAGGAATGAGGAAGCTCTCCTCGCAGCGGTTGGCGAGTTCTTTGCCACGGGCAAGGAGGGCGAAGGCCTGCCATCCGACTTCACGACGGTAATAAAGGAGAAAGATGTTCACGACATAGTGGACTACAACGACAAGGTGATATATCCCGACAAGATTCGCATCAACCGGTATTACCTCCGTCACTATTCTTTCCTCAAGGACATAGAGATGATCGTGTGTACGGTCTTGGGACGGAAGATGAAGTACGGAGGAGAGTGGATATAAGACAAATAACTAAAACAATAGGAAATTTTACGACAATATATGGAAAGAAGAGACAAGCGTGTGATTCTGTGTCTCGCCCACATGTCGGGCAACGAGATGAAATATGTGAAAGAGGCTTTCGACACCAACTGGGTGGTGCCACTCGGTCCCAATGTCAATGCCTTTGAGCAGGAGCTTGGTCGTTTCGCCGCTTCCTCTTGTCAGGCAGAATGGGAGGAGAGCATAAGTGGCGAGCCTTATCCGCAATGTGTCGAGGCCCACGAGAGCGACCCGGATAAGTTGTGGCTCGACTCTCCAGCTTCATCCTCCTTCAGCGGCAAGCAAGTGGTGGCTCTCGCCTCGGGCACATCGGCTGTGCACCTCGCTCTCGTGACTCTCGGCGTTGGCCCTGGCGACGAGGTGGTGTGCCAAAGCTTTACCTTCTGCGCCTCGTCGCACCCAGTGTGCTACCTCGGTGCCACGCCAGTGTTCGTGGACTCTGAGCCGGATACATGGAACATGGATCCACAACTCCTCGACAAGGCTATCGCCGACCGCATCTCCAAGACTGGACGCAAGCCAAAGGCAATAATCTTGGTTTACCTCTATGGCATGCCGGCTAAGATAGACGAGATTAAGGCTGTGGCCGACAAGTATGGCATACCTCTCGTGGAGGATGCCGCAGAGGGCTTGGGGTCTCGCTACCGTGGACGCGTGTGTGGCACGTTCGGCACCTATGGCGTGCTGTCTTTCAATGGCAACAAGATGATTACCACGTCGGGTGGCGGCGCGCTCATCTGCCCCGACGCGGCGGCGCGTGACCGCGTGATGTTCTACGCTACCCAGGCACGCGAGGGTTATCCATATTATCAGCATGAGCACATTGGCTACAACTACCGCCTGTCTAACGTGTGCGCGGGCATAGGCCGCGGTCAGCTCACCGTGTTGCGCGAGCACGTGGCGTGGCATCGCCATGTTGCCAACCGATATGCCGAGGCGTTCCGTGGCATGGCTGGCTTCACCTTCCATGAGGAGGCAAGTGCTGACTACCGCAGCAACTACTGGCTCAACACGGTCATCATAGACCCAAGCGTTAGGATAAAAGGTCAGGAGAATGCGTATAAGACGACGGTGAAGGGGGCTGTTGGCGGTGCGGCAGGAGTAATCCACCAAGCCACAGAGGTTTGCACCGACTGCCAGCCCAACGACAATGTTGAGGCCTTGCGCCTTTGGCTTGATGCTTGCAATGTGGAGTCGCGTCCGTTGTGGAAGCCTATGCATAAGCAGCCAGTTTATAAGGACGCGCCAGCCTATGTCAATGGAGTGAGTGAGGGCTTATTCAAGACTGGTCTCTGCTTGCCATCCGGGCCATTGGTGAGCGACGACGACATCGACTTCATAATCAAAAGCATTCGCGAGGCGGTGGAATCTTAATTTAAACATAAGGTTAAAACGTATATAGGAGGATAAGCCATGAGGTATCTTGACCCGAGAGCAGACCTTACTTTCAAGAGAATTTTCGGTGAGCATGAGGATTTGGTCATCAGCCTTCTCAATGCCCTGTTGCCATTGGATGACGACCATCTCGTGAAAACAGTGGAATATATTCCCGTGGAGTTAGTTCCAGACAATCCATTGAAGAAAAACAGCATTGTCGACGTACGCTGTTTCGACCAAGAAGGTCGCCAGTTTCTTGTGGAGATGCAGATGATATGGTCGCAGGAGTTCATGCAGCGCGTGCTATTCAATGCGTCAAAGGCATATGTGCGACAGTTGGACAAGAAGCAAGACTACAAACTCCTACAACCAGTGTATTCGCTCAATCTTGTCAATGACATCTTCATGCACGACATACCAGATTATTACCACCATTACGATATTGTCAACGTAGAACACACCGACAAGCGCATCGATGGCCTTCATTTAGTCTTCGTGGAGTTGCCGAAGTTCGAGCCACACACGTTTTCCGAGCGTAAGATGCAGGTGCTGTGGCTGCGTTTTCTCACCGAGATGGGCGATGTGCGCAAGGTGCCGCAAGAGTTTCTCGACAATCCCGAAGTGAAAAAGGCCGTAGACATCCTTGAGGAGTCGTCCTACACCGATGCTCAGCTCAATGGTTACGACAAGTTCTGGGATATCGTGCGAACTGAGCGCACTTATATCAATTCTGCTCTTCGCAAGGGTATGGCTGAGGGCCGTGCCAAAGGCTTTGAGCAAGGCATGGCTCAAGGCATGGCTCAGGGCATGGCTCAAGGCATTGAGGAGGGTCGTGCCCAGGGAGAAAAGTCTGCTCTCTACAAAGTAGTGGAGAAGATGAGGAAGATGGGAATGACCGATGCGCAGATAGTTGAGGCCACAGGCTTGACGCTACAACAGGTGGAACAGTGCCAAAAGTGACGGCTTTATGCAACTGATGAGCTATAAAGACTGTTTGGAATATATTCGCAGCGACTACTACCGCATCACGGGGCGCAAGGGTGACAGCTTGCTCAGAATGTGGTCGAAAGGAATTCTTGATGGAGGCTTCCGCTTCCTCTTTTGGTTTAGGCTTGCCAAGTGCAAGAACAAAATTCTGGGGGGGGTAGCGAGACTAATGTATCGACGTGTGTCGGCAAGGCAACATATTGTTATTGAACGCAGTACGAAGATAGGCTATGGCTTGAGGATAGTGCATGGCGGTCCTGTAGTCGTGAACTGCTCTGCAGTGCTTGGCGATAATATCGACCTATATCAGTATACCACGATAGGAAGTATGTTTCTGCATGCCGCCCATATCGGTGACAATGTTTATATTGGCCCGAGCGTATGCATTGTGGAAGATGTGAAGATTGGTGACGGAGTCACCATTGGGGCTGGTGCCGTGGTCGTGAAGGATGTCGCGGCAGGTGAGACAGTTGCCGGCAATCCTGCGAAAGTCATATCACACAAGCAACCAGGAAGATTGGTTTATAACAAGTGGACACATGAAGATTAATAATTTTGAAATATAACAGACAAATGGAAGAACCAAAGATATCGGTGGTGGTGCCAGTGTATAACGGAGAGAAATACCTTGGGGAGTGCATTAACAGCATCCTGGATCAGTCTTTCCGCGATTTCGAACTCATCCTTCTTGATGATGGCAGTCCTGATGGCAGTGGCGCCATTTGTGACAGCTATGCTGAAAAGGACAGCCGCATAAGGGTTATACACAAGGCCAACGAAGGCATTAATCGCACACGCCAACGCGGTGCGAAAGAGGCGCGGGCAGAATGGGTGACTTTCTCTGACGATGATGACACGATGGAGCCAGATGCCCTTGAAAAGCTTTATGCCCTGCGTGAGGGTACCGACATAGTGGTCGGCTTCACTGTGCTTCCATCCACTCGACTTGCCGCCGATGCCACCATCGAGGATTGCCGTCGCGCCCAAATTTCGGGGGGGGGTAATTCTCCAACACCATGGGCTAAACTCTATCGGCGTAGCCTGTTGACAGATGATGTTTTCGACTTCCCTCGCGACATAGATGGCGAGGAAGACATGATAATGAATATCCGTTTGATATTCAAGACAAAGGTTCCTCCACATTTTCTCTACGAGTGTATTTACCATTTCCGCCGAAACACCGCAAGCGTGTCGCATACCAAGAAAGGCTCGCTTGAACATGAGGCGGCTTTCTACCTAGCGCTCTACGATTCCATTCCTCAGAATCAACAACTTCAATATCTTCCGCAGATTGTTGGGCTCAAGCTCAACGGTCTCATTCCTCTGGCTTATTCACAGACCGAAGCCGTTGCCGACAAATCGCAGCCGTTCATCAAGACCATTGAAGCCGACGTGCGCAAGTGCGGCTATCGTTTGGGTCTTGCCGAGCGCATAGTGTTGCATAGCCGTTGCAAGCCATTGTTGAGGCTTACAGGTTTCGCAGAATTGCTTCGCCGCTTTATCAGTTATAGAATCAGAATGATAGTCAGTAAGCTATGGAAATTATAAACAAGAGCATCGACGAGATTCGCAAATACGTATGAAGACCACCTTGATTCTTATCGGCAAGACCGACGGTAAACTGTATAAGGCCGCCATCGACGACTACGTTGACCGAGTGAACCACTATATGCCTTTCACAATAAAGGTCATTCCTGACATTAAAAACGCCCGCACCCTTTCCGAGAACCAGCAGAAGGAACGCGAGGGCGCGCTCATACTCGCCAACGTTGGTTCGCAAGATTGCCTCGTGCTTCTCGACGAGAGAGGAGAGGAGCGGCGCAGCGTCGACTTCGCCAAGTGGCTTGGCAAGCGGCAGGCATCTGGCCACAATCTCGTGCTTGTCATAGGCGGGCCTTACGGATTCTCAGAGGAGGTGTATAAGCGTGCCAACGACATGGTGTCGATGTCGCGCATGACCTTCTCGCATCAGATGGTGAGGCTCATCTTCGCGGAGCAGCTCTATCGTGCCTGTACCATTCTCAAGGGTGAGAAGTATCACCACGAGTGACGGTTTTTAGAAATAAAGATATACATGACTTTATAAATCAAATCATATCCGGTTTACACAAATTATACGCTGACGACTACGCGTCGCATATACAATGCAAGAACCCCGAAAGCTTAAAAAAGTTGAGCTTTCGGGGTTTTTACGTATATGCCCGGCATGGGCATATAACGGGTGCAACTCCCAAGTAGACCCTAATGGCGTGTCAAGAGGTTCATTTTCGTGGCAGGCTTCAGCACGTTGTGCACCTTCTCGGTGTACGCGCCCATCTTCACCGAAGCCGAGCCCTTGATGTCGCGGCTCGACGCGCCCACCTTGAAGGTATAGGTGCCCGCGTCGCCAACCCATGCGCTCTTCTTCGTCACGAAGGAGGCGAGGTCGCGACGGTCGATGTCCATGGTGAGCGTCTCGCTCTCCCCGGGCTGCAGCGTGCGGGTCTTGGCAAACGCCTTGAGCTCCTGTGCTGGCTTGTCAACGCTTCCCTTGGGCGCGGTGACATACACCTGGGCCACTTCCTTTCCGGCACGCTTGCCGTTGTTGGTTATGGTGACGCTCACGGTGACCTTGCCGTCGTGGGCCTTTGCGCTCACGCTGCTATAGGCAAACGTGGTGTAGCTCAGGCCGTAGCCGAACGGATAGCTCACGTTCTTGTTGAACGAGTCGAAATAGCGGTAGCCCACATATATGTCCTCGTCGTAGACCGTGTAGCCGTAGTTGCGGCGGTCCTTGTACTGCGCCTGGTCGCCCTCGACAGAATAGTCGGTCGCCTCAGAGGGGAAGTTGGCAGACGATGCCGCGTCTTGGTATCTCACGGGCCATGTCATTGGCAACTTGCCCGATGGCGTGAGCTTGCCGGCGAGAAGTGCGGCCACGGAGTTGCCCACTTCCTGGCCCGATTGCCATGGCAGGAGAATGGCGTCGGGAATGTCTTTCCACGATTCCGTCTCTATGACTCCGCCCACGTTGAGCACCACCACCATCTTCTTGCCCTTGGCATGGAACGCCTTGGCGGTGTTCTCCAGCAGTTGTCGCTCCGTGTCGCTGAGGTTGAAGTCGGTTGCCGTGCGGTCCACACCCTCGCCCGACAGGCGTTGCAGTACCACCACTGCCACGTCGTCGGTTTCGGCGGCCTTGGCCAGTTGCTCATCGCCGGGCAATATCTCCTTTGCCACAGGCTTGGGCATCCACCAAGCAATGTCAAGTGTGTTCACGGTGGAGTCGTGCTTCTCCAGCAGCGTGGTGTAGGTGTCTATCATCGAGTCGTCTACGGTGTAGCCCTGCTTGCGCAAGCCTTCCACTATAGAAACCGTGTAGTGGCGGTTCACGTTGCCCGATCCCGTGCCGCCTGCTATGGGCCTGTAACCTGCCACGCCATAGAGCGCCACCTTCTTCACGCCGTCGGCGAGAGGCAGCGTCCCGTTGTTCTTGAGCAACACCGTGCCCTCGGCAGCGGCGTCGCGTGTCACGGTGGCATGCGCCTTCAGGTCGGGGTCGTCCTTATACTGATAGCCCTTGAAGCGTGGGGTCTTCACGATGTAGCTCAGGATGTTGCGCACGCATTTGTCCAAGTCTTTCTCGCTCAGTCGTCCGCTCTTCACGGCATTCTCTATGTCCTCTATGTCGTCCTCGCCGCCCGGCTCTATCAGGTCGTTGCCGGCGTGGATGTTGGCAGCCCTGTCGGCAAGCCCGTTGAAGGCTGACAGCCCCACGCTACCCGGGTGAGGTCTGCGGATGGGGTCGCGTCCGCCGCCCCAGTCGGTCATCACTATACCCTTGTATCCCCACTCGTCGCGCAGGATGGTGGTGAGCAAGGCGTGGCTCTCGCTGGTCATGGTGTCGTTCACGAGGTTGTAAGAACTCATCACCGTCCAGGGATTCGACTTCTTGATGGCTATCTCGAAGTTTTTCAGGTATATCTCCCTTGCCGCCCTCTGGCTCACGATGGCGTTGTTGCCAAGTCTTGCCGTCTCTTGCTGGTTGAAGGCGAAATGCTTTATCGACGCGCCCACGCCTTGGCTCTGCAAGCCGTTGATATAGGCAGCCGCGATGTTGCCCGCGAGGGTCGGGTCTTCAGAGTAGTATTCGAAGTTGCGTCCGCACAGCGGGTTGCGCTGTATGCACACTCCCGGTGCGAGAAGCACGTCCACGCCATAGCGGTGCACCTCGTCGCCGATGGCCGCTCCCACGCTGCTCACGAGTTGCGTGTTCCATGAGCTTGAGAGGCATGTGCCTATCGGGAAGTGGGTGGCATAGTAGGTGTTGCTGTCGTAGGGGCGTGTGGGGTCTATGCGCACTCCCGCGGGGCCGTCGGCAAGTATCGTGAATGGTATGCCGAGGCGCGGGATGTCTATCGTGGCGCCTGCCACGCCCCTCACCACGTCGGCAAGCTTGCCGCCTTGCGACACGTCGGCCGCGCGGTGCGTGCCCACGCAGAGCAGGGCTTTCTCGTGCAGCGTCATGGCCTTCACCACCTCGTCGATGTTGTTTGCGTTGAGCTGGGGTGCCTTTTGCGCCATAGCCATGGCAGAGCAAGCCATGGCTATGCAAGTAGTGACTATCGCTTTCATCATTTGAAGAGCTTTGGTGCGAAGATGAGCAGATACTGGCGCCAGTTGCTCCACAGGTGGCCGCGTGTAGACTCATGGTAAGTGTACTTGAAGCCCATGTTGTCGAGTTTCTTCATGAAGTCTTGGTTGTCCTGGTAGAGGAAGTCGGTGTTGCCGATGCCTATCCAGTAGAGCTTGTAGCCGGCCTTCTTCTGGTTCTGAAGCTTCTGGTCAAGGTTCTTGTAAGCAGGGATTTCCCAGTTGAAGCCCTTCCAGTCGAGACCTGCAGAGAAGAGTCCCACATAGTCGAAGAGGTCGGGATAGTTTGCCGATACGAACATCGAGGTCATGCCGCCCATGGACAGTCCGGCGATGGCGCGGTGCTGCTTGTCGGCGAGAGTGCTGTAGTGGGAGTCCACATAGCTGACTATCTCGGGGAAGTTCTCCTCCACCTTGCCCTCCTTATAGTAGGGCAGGAACTTTGTCATCACGGGCTTGTAGTTGAGGTTGTCGGAAGTCTCTCCTGCCTCTGCCTCTACGCTTGGGTTGATGTTTGGCAGCACCACGATCATCGGTTCCACCTTGCCCTCGGCTATGAGGTTGTCCATGATGCGGTTCACGAATCCGAGGTCGAGCCATGCGTTCTCGTCGCCGCCGCTTCCGTGCATGAGGTAGAGCACGGGATAGTTGCGGTTCGCCTTGCCGTACATTGGCGGCAGGTAGACGTTCATGCGGCGGTTCTTCTTGGGCATGTTGGAAGGGTACCACACCGTCTCCACCGTTCCGTGGGGCACGTCGCGCACCTGGTAGTAGTCGGCGCATCCGCCGCCCACGAAGAAGATGCTGAACACGTTGCCCACGTCGCGGCGTGTGAAGGGATCGGATGGGTCGGGCGCCACCACGCCGTCCATGTCGAAACGGTAGGTGAACATCTCCGAGGGCAGCGCGGGCGTGGTATAGGTCCACATGCCGTTCTTGCCTTTCTTCATCTGGCCCGTGCCGTCGTTCACTTCCCAGTCGCCCTTCACGGTCACGCTCTTCGCCTTGGGCGCGAGCAGGGTGAAAGTCACTGTTTTGTCGGCGTTCACTTTTGGCGACACAATCTTCTCGCCATTGTTGTTGATGTTTTGCTGTGCCATGGCTGCCGTGCTGGCGAGGGTAAGCAGCGAGAGCACTACGGTCTTGATTCTCATGACGTTGAGTTGTTTTAGGTTTGTTGATGATGGGGTCGAAACCATGTTGGCTGAAAGGGTGTCGGCTTAGCACTGCAAAGGCGTTGGCTTTCCAATGCAAAGGCATCGCGATTCCACTGCAAAGGCAACGTCTTTTCAGTGCTATGCCGAACCGCTTGTTTTTCAGGCTTTTATGTTTCGGCTTGCCATCTTGTTTTTGTTTTATCCGAGTGTTAGAACTTGATTTGTGCTGAGAACATCACCTGGAAAGGCAGGATATAGTTGCCGGCGAGCACGGTGCCGTTGAGCTTTGACGCGTCCTCCACGGTGTCGGAGCTTGGTATGGTGCCCTGCGCGCCGCTCTGTCCGAGGAAGTTGGTCACGTTGGCGTTGAGCGTGAGATACTTGTTCACGTTGTAGCTCATGCCGCCGAATGTCTCCCAGCGACCCTTGAAGAACACGGAGTTGCCCACGTTGACATACTGCTTGCTGTAGTAGCGGAAGTTGGCCCAAACGGAGAATGCTCCTATGCTGTAGCGTGGGTCGAGTTCGAGGAGGAACTTCGATGTCTTGGTCACGACCATGTCCTTGAAGCTGTAGTCCTTCCATGAGGTGTTGAACGAGTAGCCACCGTATTTTGGCGACTGCAAGGTGACGCGGGCGTGCAGCTGGAAGCCGTTGAACGGGCGGAACACGGCGTCGGTGGTCCAGCCGATGGTCTTGATGCTATACGTGTTGGCCACCATTTCCGTCATCGTGGCGTCGGTTGGGTTGGTCACGTAGAGGCGGTTGTAGTTGTGGTTCTGCGAGGCGTAGGTGAAGGCGCTCACGAGGTTGATCCACGACGTGTTGTAGAATATGCCTGCCTGTCCCACGAGCATGTTGCGCGAGGTGTAGAGAGGCTCCGAGGTGCCTGAGTAAGCCTCCAGGTGGCGGTGCTGCTTCAGGAAGTTGCCCTCGGCGGTGAGACCGAACGCGTCGGTGATGTTCCACTTCGGCGCGAGCGTGAAGGCGTAGTTGAGGCTGTTGGCATCGTTGGCGGTGGTGGCGATCTTCTTGCCGTTGGCGTCGGTGCCGCCGAGATAGAAGTAGTGGTTGCCGCTGGCGTCGCTCCACGAGCCGCGCGAGTTGGCTATGTTGTCCACGTTGGCGTGGAACCACTCCAGGCGCACGCCGTAGTTCAGACGGAAGCTGTAGGAAGGCTCCCACTTGTCGAACACGTAGGCCGCGAGCTTGTTCTCGTTGCCGTAGTCATATTCCGAGCCGTTGTTGAAGTTGGAGAATGCTGAGCTCGCGCCGTTGATGAGGAGCTTCTGGGGATTGGCAGCCACCTCGTGATACAGGGCGGAGGTTGAGCGGGCGTAATGTATGTTGGTGTGCAGCTCGTCCAAGCCGATGATCCAGTCGTGGTATCCCTTCTTCGCCTTCATCTGCGCGGTGAAGAGGGCATCGTTCACCTGGAAGTTGTTGAATTGCAGCGTGCGTCCCTGTATGAGGCCGTTGTATGCCGAGCCGTCGGTGTAGGTTGCCTTCACGCCGTTGGCTGTGTTGAGCACGCCCGTTGCCACCATGTCGCTCGACGCGCCCTCGCTGTGCGATATCTTGCCGCGCACGGAGAGATCCCATCCGTTGCGCAGGGGCGTGTTGAAATATACGCTGCCCTCGTTGGTCACGGCGTGGGTGCCGTCGTAGAGGCTCGTGGTCTTGCGCTCGCCGTTGCGCACGTCGATATATTCTATCTGTCCGTCCACGGGGAGGTAGGAGTCGCGTCCGATCTTGAAGCCATTGACCGTGGTCACGCTTCCGTCGCTGTTCCACTGGAAGGGGGCGTAGTTGGCCGCGCTCGTGAGGTTGTGCACGTCGGTGTGCTTATACATGAACGTGAGCATGGCACCGTTGTCCCAGCGCTTTGTCAGTCCGCCGGTGTAGAACTGGCTGCGGTCCACGTATTGCGCGAACTTTATCTTGAAGCTGCCCGGGTCGAAGTTGTTGTAGGCGCTGGCGGTGTAGGTCCATCCCTTGCCCAAGGGGCCGGAGAGGTTTATGTCCACGTTTTGCGAACCGAAGGTGTTGACGCCATATTTCACCTTGCCCTTGAACTTGTCGCCTCCGAGCTCGGCCCATGAGTCCACGCCATAGCCAATCTCGCCCTCGGTGATGGCCACGTGGGGCATGTCGAGCATTCCCTGGTTGGAGAAGAGCTGCTCCGAGCGCCAGTGGTTGCTGGTGGTGTTTGGCCAATAATAGTACACTGCGGGCAGGCCGTTGAACATCACGGCAGTGTAGGTCATGGGCAGGCCTATCTCCACTTGGCGTGGCTCCGTGGTGCTCTTGGCGTTGAGCATGATGCCACGGTCGGAACTTTGCTCCGTGGAGTCTTTCTTCTGCTGCGAGAGGGCCTTTTGGGCCTTCTTCACCTCGTTCTTGACCTCGTTTTTCACGTCGGTCTCCGGCGTGGCAGATGCGGTAGCCGCGAGGCTTGCCATGAAGATGAGCGCGGCGAGCTTGCCGGTGTATGGAAGATGAGTGTTCATTTTGTGTAAAGGGTTTAGTTTTGATTGTTGATAAATGATGTTTTTTTTATTTGAAGAGTTTTGGAGCGAATTCGAGCAGGAACTTACGCCAGTTGGCCCAGATGTGTCCGCGTGTGGCAGGATAGAAGGTGTATGTCATGCCCACGCTGTCCATGAGCTTCATGTGGTCTTTCACGCCTGGCAGCCATGGGTCCTCGTCGCCGTCGCCAATCCAGTAGAGCTTGTAGCCTGCCTCCTTCTGAGCCTTGAGCTTGCCCTTGAGGTCGCAGTAGATGGGGTTGGTCATGTCGAGCCCCTTGTAGTCGAGTCCGGCAGAGAAGAGTCCCACGTAGTCGAAGAGGTTGGGGAAGGCGGCTGAGATGAACAAGGTGTTGAATCCGCCCATGGAGAGGCCAGCCAAGGCGCGTCCGCTCTTCGTGGCGTTGGTGCGGAACTTGCTGTCCACGAAGCTCACTATCTGCGGGAAGGCAGCCTCGAAGCGCGCGTTCTTGTAGTCTTTTTGGAACTTGGTGAGCACGGGCATATAGCTCAGGTTGTCTTCAGTCTCGCCAGCCTCGGCGTCCACCGACACGTTGCCGTTTGGCAGCACCACGATCATCGGCTGCGCCTTGCCCTCGGCAATGAGGTTGTCCATGACGCGGTTCACGAATCCGAGGTCGAGCCATGCGTTCTCGTCGCCGCCACTGCCATGCAGGAGGTAGAGCACGGGATAGGAGGCGTCGCTCTCGTTGTAGTGGGGCGGCAGGTAGACGTTCATGCGGCGGTATGTGTTGTCGAGTCCCTGCTGCGGCATCCACAGGGTCTGTATGGATCCGTGCGCAACGTCGTGCACCTGATAGTAGTCGGCATTGCCGCCGTTCACGAAGAATGTGCTGAACACGTTGCCCACGTCGCGGCGCGTGAACGAGTTGAGCGGGTCGATGGTCGTCACGCCGTCGATGGTGAAACGGTAGGTATACATTTCAGAGGGCAGCGCGGGCGTGGTGTAGCTCCACATGCCGTTCTTGCCTTTGGTGAGCGTGCCCTTGCCGCCGTTGGCCTCCCAGTCGCCAGCCACGGTCACGGCTTTCGCCTTGGGTGCGACAATGTTGAAGGTGACGGTCTTGTCGGCGTTGACCACTGGTGAGTTGACATTGGCCGTGCGGAATCCCACGTTCTGCTGCGCATGGGCGCTGATGGCGATGCAGCCTGCTGCGGCTGACAATAAGAGATGCTTTATTCTCATGGTTTTTATGAATTTAGTTTTGGTTCTCAAGTCTTCTGAGACCTTGTTTGGTTTTCGGTTGCAAAATTAGTTAAGAAACCATCACAAATAAAAAAATACACCGCTTGTGTGGCGGTGTATTTTATATAACAGGTTGAGAATAAAGTGTTTGCGATTTTAGTCGTTGCTTGGTTGTACACCCGTTGATACACCCTTGCCATCGTCGGTTTTCACGTAGTGTATCTTCATCAGGCGCTTGTAAAACTCCTCGTTGGTGTAGTTTGAGGCGTTGAAGGCTATGGTCTTGTAGTGCTTTATGGTGTTGAGCGAATAGTTGAGGCTCTCCGCCAGTTGGGCGTTGCTCGTTATGCCCAGCCTTATCAGCCCGAAGAGTCGCATCTCCGGTGTCAGCTTGTCGGTGGGCGGGTCTTGCGGTCGGTTTTCGGGCTTTATCAGCAAGTCGTAGTATTGCGTGACAAACTGTGGGAAGATAGACAGGATGAGGGTGTCTATCAAGTCGTTTTGTTCCTTGTTGTGCGTTTGCCTCTTTTGCGTCATCTCCTTCGCGTCGGTGTAGTTGCCCACGGTGAGCTGGCGGTTCAGCGTTTTCAGGAAGTCGCTCGTGCCTTTCTTCGATGCCGCCATTTGCGCAACCAGGTTGCCAAGCACGTTTATCTTTATGTTGTTGGCCTCGTCGAGCTGTTGGTTCATGTGCGATATGAGCGCGTTCTTGTTGTGCATCTTCACATATTGTTTCCTGATGAACACGAAGCTTGCCATGAGCATCACCGCCAAGGCTATGAGCACCACGATGGCCGCCACGAGCTTGGTGCGCTGCTGGTTTATTATGCTGAACATGCGTTCGTGCACAAGGGGGTAAAACTGTGCCACCTCGTATATGCGGTACAGGCTTTGATAGCTCCGGGCGTTGGCCATGCCCACCTCGCTGTAGTGGTAGGCCTCCTCGCTCCTGTCGAGCACGGTGAGCAGTTCGGTGAGCTTGCGCATCACGGGATATTCCGCCGACCCGAGCCTTATCTGCTCCTTCGCCGACTCGGTGAGGTATCTCACGGCCTCCACAAACTCGCCCGCGCCCATCTTGTTGTAGCCCACGTTGCCCAGTTGGTAGGCGTGCTCCTCGGTGCCTGGCGAGCCAGCCGCCACGAGCCTGAGCGCGTAGTTGTAGGCAGGCTTGTAGTCGAGCAGGTGGAAATGATATTCCATCATCATGCGCGTGTGCTCGTATATGCTGTCGGGGAAATCCCTCACCATGTCCTTGTGTATCTTGCGCAAGGCGATGGAGTAGGGGTCATTGACACCGCGCTCGCAGGGGAACACGAAGCCGTTTTCGTAGTTCATGTCGAACTCTACCTGGTAGTATCTGAACAGGTTGTCTTTCGACAGCTCCGCCTTGTCTATGCCGTTGAGGATGTCGGCACACTCCTTGAAATATCCGCCCTTGATGAGCAGCGCGGCTTCCCTGAGTCGTGCCTTCATGTAGGCATGGCGGTCGCCGAGGGTCTCTGCCTCGTGGCTTGCCATTCGCGCGTATTTCAAGGCCGTGGGGAAGTTCACTATGCTGTATTCCCACTCCAGGGTCATCAAGAGCTTGAAGCGGTCGCGTGGGGCGCGCGTGGTGTGGAGTCGTCTTTCCAAGGTCTCGATGCGCCCGCGTTTAAGGGCGTTGTAGCTGGCGGTGTCTCTGAGAGCCTTGTCCAGTTCGGCAAGGTAGCCCTTTATGTTGTTCCAAGTTTCCTTCTTTTTGTCGCTGTTCCCGTAGACACGTCTTAGATAGTCGAAGTCCATGCCGGCGCTGCAGGGCAAGGACGCGGAGAAAAGCAACGACGCGATGATGATTATTAGGCGGTACATATCTATATATTATTATGTGTCATTGACATACGTTCATTTTGCAAAGCTACGCAAATGTGGCGTAATTGCAAAGGATTACCCGCCGCGAAGATGTTTTTTTCGAGTTTTTCATGCTGAATGTGGCGGAATTAGCGTAATTTTGTGATAAACTAAGAACTCTTTACCGTTATGAGCAATATTCCCAATGAGTGGGCAAAATTCATATTGAAGGATGTGACATTCCTCAACATCATGACTCGCCGCATATACAATGTCCTCATCGTGGCAAATCCCTACGATGCCTTCATGCTCGAGGACGACGGCCGCGTGGAGGAGAAGATCTACGACGAGTACATGGCACTTGGCTTGCGCTATCCGCCCACGTTCACCAAGGTGTCTACCACCGAGGAGGCGGAGCGTGTGCTCGCCACCACGAGCGTGGACCTCGTGATATGCATGCCCGGCAACGCCGACAGCGACGCCTTCACCGTGGCAAGGGCCATCAAGACCAACTTCCCGGATATCCACTGCGTGGTGCTCACGCCCTTCTCGCACGGCATCACGAGGCGCATGGAGCGCGAGGACCTCAGCATCTTCGACTACGTGTTCTGCTGGCTTGGCAACACCAACCTCCTCTTGTCGATAATCAAGCTCATCGAGGACAAGATGAACATAGAGCACGACGTTGTGGAGGCGGGCGTGCAGATGATTCTCCTTGTGGAGGACTCCGTGAGGTTCTATTCTTCCATCCTGCCCAACCTCTACGGCTACATCCTGCAGCAGAGCCGCAACTTCGCCACCGAGGCGCTCAACCCCCACGCCGCCACGCTGCGCATGAGAGGCCGCCCAAAGGTGATGCTCGCCCGAACCTACGAGGAGGCGATGGGCATATACGAGAAATACAAGGACAACTGCCTCGGCGTGATCAGCGACGTGCGCTTCCCCCTGCATGGCGAGCGCGACTCGGAGGCGGGATTCAAGCTCCTTGAGGACATAAGGAAGAGGGACGAATACGTGCCCTTGATAATGGAAAGCTCGGAGACCGCCAACGAGAGCAGGGCAAAGCGTGAGCATTTCCATTTCGTGGACAAGAACTCGAAGATGCTCTCCGTGGAGCTGCGCCACCTCATGGAGGACCATATGGGCTTTGGCGACTTCGTGTTCCGCGACCCGCACACCCACAAGGAGATAGCGCGCGTCAGCACCCTGAAGCAGTTGCAAGACAACATCTTCAAGGTGCCTGCCGACTCCATGCTCTACCACATCTCGCGCAACCACATCTCGCGCTGGCTCTGCGCCCGCGCCATATTCCCCGTGAGTAAGTTCTTGAAACAGGTGACGTGGCACAAGCTGCAAGACGTGGACGCCCATCGCCAGATCATCTTCGACGCCATAGTGCAATACCGCCACATGAAGAACATCGGCGTGGTGGCGGTGTTCGACCGCGGCAAGTTCGACCGCTACGCCCACTTCGCGCGCATCGGCGACGGATCGCTCGGAGGCAAGGGCCGCGGACTCGCCTTCCTCGACAACATCATAAAGACGCACCCGGAGATGAACGAGTTTCCCGGCGCCACGACGCGCATACCCAAGACGGTGGTGCTCTGCACCGACATCTTCGACCAGTTCATGGAGCTCAACAACCTCTACCCCATAGCCCTGAGCAACGCCCCCGACGAGCTCATCCTTGAGAGGTTCCTCAAGGCGAAGTTGCCCAGCGGCTACATTGCCGACTTCTTCACCTTCCTCAACGCCACCAACGCCCCCATAGCCATAAGGTCGAGCTCGCTCCTTGAGGACAGCCATTACCAACCCTTCGCCGGCATCTACGCCACCTACATGATACCGCGCCTCGACGACCGTCAAGAGATGCTCTCGCTCCTCGTCTCGGCGATAAAGGGTGTCTATGCCTCGGTGTTCTATCGCGACTCGAAGGCTTACATGACCGCCACGAGCAACGTCATCGACGAGGAGAAGATGGCGGTGATAATGCAGGAGGTGGTGGGAAAGGAATACGGTGGACACTATTACCCCAACATATCGGGCGTGATACGCTCGCTCAACTATTATCCCATAGGCGAGGAGAAGTCGGAAGACGGCATCGCCTCGCTCGCCCTGGGCCTGGGCAAGTATATCGTAGACGGCGGGCAGACGCTGAGGGTCTCGCCATATCATCCCGACCAGGTGCTGCAGATGTCAGACATGGACATTGCCCTTCGCGACACGCAGACGCGCTTCTATGCCCTCGACACGTCAAGGGCGAAGCTCGACTTCAGCGTGGACGACGGCTTCAACATAGAGAAGCTGCGCGTGAAGGAAGCCTACAAGGACGGCGCGCTCACCTACATTGCCTCGACCTATGACCCCGACGACCAGATAATACGCGAGGGGCTCTACGAGGTGGGACGCAAGGTCATATCCTTCGACGGCGTGCTCAAGCAAGGCGTGTTCCCCCTGCCGCGACTCATGCAGATGGCCATGAAATACGGCGCCAACGCCATGAGGCGGCCCGTGGAGATAGAGTTCGCCTGCAACATCAACGACGACCGCACGGGCGACTTCTGCCTCTTGCAGATAAGGCCCATCGTGGACACCAAGCAGGAACTCGTGGAAGACGTGGCGGCGATACCCGATGCCGATTGCCTCTTGAAGACCGCCAGCTCGCTCGGCCACGGCATTTCCGAGGACGTGGCAGACGTGGTCTACGTGCGCTGGGACGACAACTTCTCGGCGGCCAACAATCCGCAGGTGGCAATGGACATGGAGAAGATTAACCGCCGCTTCCTCGACGAGGGCAAGCACTATATTCTCATAGGCCCCGGACGTTGGGGCAGCAGCGACCCTTGGCTCGGGGTGCCGGTGAAGTGGCCCGCCATCAGCGCGGCGCGCGTCATAGCCGAGATAGCCTTGCCGGGCTATAGGGTAGACCCAAGCCAGGGCACCCACTTCTTCCAGAACCTCACGTCGTTTGGCGTGGGATATTTCACCATCGACACCAACCGCGCCGACGGTGGCGTGGTGCGCAAGGACGTGCTCGACGCCATGCCGGCTGTCTTCGAGACACCGCTCGTGCGCCATGTCAGGTTCACCAAGCCGCTGCGCGTCATGATGGACGGGAAAAAGCAAATGGGAGCTGTCGTCATTTCTTAAAATAGTACAAAATGTAAGTTGCGGGGCAAAATTCCGTGGGTTTTATTTGGAGTGTATTCCTAAAAAACCTAATTTTGCTATCACTAACAAGACAATTTGTCAACTAATACAAATCTACTATGGAAGTTGAAAATGTATTGAAAGGCCTTGAGTGGAAACACAGCAATGAGCCTGAATTCCTGCAAGCGGTGAAAGAAGTGCTTATCTCGATAAAGGATGTCTACAATCAGCACCCTGAGTTTGAGAAAGCCAAGATCATAGAGAGACTCGTAGAGCCGGAGCGCGTCCACATGTTTCGCGTGCCTTGGGTCGACGACCGGGGCGAGGTGCATGTCAACACGGGCTATCGCGTACAGTTCAACTCGGCAATCGGCCCCTACAAGGGCGGATTGAGGTTCCATCCATCAGTTAATCTGAGCATAATGAAGTTCTTGGGCTTCGAGCAGACTTTCAAGAACGCGCTCACCACGCTGCCCATGGGTGGCGCGAAGGGCGGAGCCGACTTCTCGCTCCGCGGACGCTCGTCTAACGAGGTGATGCGTTTCTGCCAGGCATTCATGCAAGAGCTTTACAAATATATTGGTCCCGACGAGGACGTGCCGGCAGGCGACATCGGCGTCGGCGGCAGGGAGATAGGCTATCTCTTTGGCGAGTACAAGAAGTTGACCCACCAGTTCCAGGGCGTGCTCACGGGCAAGGGCATGGAATGGGGCGGCTCTATCTTGCGCCCTGAGGCCACGGGCTACGGCGCGCTCTATTTCGTCAACCAGATGCTGCAGACCCACGACATCGACATCAAGGGCAAGACCATTGCCATATCGGGCTTCGGCAACGTGGCGTGGGGTGCCGTGAAGAAAGCCACAGAGCTTGGCGCCAAGGTCGTGACCATCAGCGGGCCAGACGGCTACATCTACGACCCGGAGGGCATCTCGGGCGAGAAAAACGAGTATATGCTTGAGCTTCGCGCCAGCGGCAACGATATTTGCCAGCCCTACGAGGACGAGTTCAAGGGCTCAAAGTTCTTCGCGGGCAAGAAGCCGTGGGAACAGAAAGCCGACATCTACCTTCCTTGCGCCACGCAGAACGAGCTCAACGCCGACGATGCCGACCGCATACTTGCCAACAATCCGCTATGCGTGGCTGAGGTGAGCAACATGGGTTGCACCGCCGAGGCCGTGGAAAAGCTTGTGGCGGCAAAGGCCCTCTTCGCTCCGGGCAAGGCTGTAAACGCCGGGGGCGTGGCAACGTCGGGTCTGGAGATGACCCAAAACTCCATGCGTCTGCATTGGTCCACCGGCGAGGTGGACGAGAAGCTCCACTACATCATGCACTCCATCCATGACCAGTGCGTGAGATACGGAAGGCAGGCCGACGGATACATCGACTACGTGCGTGGTGCCAACGTGGCTGGCTTCATGAAGGTTGCCAATGCCATGATGGCGCAAGGCATAGTCTGAGAAACCACAACGGTGGCGAAAGCCACCGCGTGGAGAAAGGCGGCAGCGGTAGCTGCCGCATAACACAGAGTGGAATATTTACATCATACAGCATTCGCCATCTCATTGTTGGCGAGTGCAATCTTATTGGCAGGCGTTGCCTCTGTGGGTGCCCAAACCCGTAGAGGCAGGGCTTCTTTTTATTCAAAACGAGCCACCGGGGCGCGTGCCGCCAACGGCGAGCGCATACATCACGACAGTCTCACTTGTGCCCATCGCACTTATCCCTTCGGCACCTTGCTGAAGGTGACCAACATGCGCAACGGCAAGAGCGTCATCGTGAGAGTGACCGACCGTGGGCCTCACCGTGGAGGGCGCATCATAGACCTCAGCTACGGCGCGGCACGCGAGCTCGGCATGCTCTCGCAGGGCATTGCCATGGTGGAGATAGAGCGTGTGGACAATACCAAGGTGCCTTATCGCGACGACGTGGAGACGGGCTTGCCGGAATTCGAGTTCGACTTCTCCAAGCTCACACTGCCCGAGGTGCCAAATGTGTTTGATATGCATAATATGCATAATAGGCATAATGTGCCTAATATGCCCAATACGCATAATAGGCATAATAAGCCCAATATGCCCAATAAGCCTAATATGCATAATAAGCCCAAGGAGCCAACCAGCTCCAAAGCCCCCACTACCCAAGCGAAAACGCCATCACCCATCATTAACCATTAACCCCCAACCGCTATGCCTCACCCCGTCGACAAAGGTTTCATACGTCAAGGCAAGGACTACACCACGCTCATCTGCTACAAGAAGGCGGTCATCATCTACGACATCACCTATTATTTTGCCCACAAGTATCTGGAGCGTGGTGATCGCACCATCGATCAGATGATACAGGCGGCGCGATCGGGCAAACAGAATATCGTGGAGGGCAATATCGATGGCATCACCTCCACGGAGATGGAGATAAAGCTCACCAACGTGAACCGTGCCAGTCTGCATGAGCTTTTGGAGGATTACAAGGACTATCTTCGTGTGCATGGCCTGGAGCAGTGGGCGGTCAACTCGCCAAAGGCGGAGCAGACACGTCGCTATTGCCGTGTCCACAACGATTCGGCTGATTACAGGGAGAAGATAGCCGCGCGTTCTCCCGAGACCATTTGCAACATTGCAATCACCCTCATCCTGCAAGCCGACGTGATGATAAAGGGATTGATAGAATGGCAGAAGCAGCACTTCAAGGATAAAGGCGGCATAAAGGAGCAGATGTTCAAGGAACGAACCAAATATCGGGGATATTGATATATCATCGTGAAAGATGCGCCTTTTCAAAAAGTGGCAGTGGCTTGACTCTTGTTTTCCCGTTTTCTGTCACTTTGCCATAACACTGGCGATAACCAACTCTTAATGCGAGTGGAATGATATTTGCGGGTGTCTCGCTTCTGTTTGATATAACGATAAAGTCCGCCCGTTTGTCAACCACCGCCTTTTCTCTTTCCTTCTTCATTTCTCTGGAAGCATCTTTCTGCTCCGCCCAATATTTGCAAGCCGGCAGAGCGCGTGCCAGCAGACCAAATCCATAGTCGCCACTGAAAAACATTATTTTGGGCTTCTCGTAACGCGCAAGATAATCCATCACGGCAATGCGTGTGCTGTTTGCGTTGGCAAACGCAGTGAAATAAGCCATGCGCAGATTGAACGTTGTGCCCACAGCGAATATGACGGCAAGCAGCGCTATATATAGCAATGTATTAAGCCGTTCGATCTTCTGCGCCAGGATTTTGGCTATATATATGACGAAAAACACAAAGAACGGCATGGCTGATGCCAAATAATGCTGAAAAATTGTTCGCGTTAGGAGGAACACATAGAAGGGGAGGAAGGTGAGCAAGAGCAGGTAGCTCAGTCGCATGCGGCGACAGAAAAAGGCTATGAAAACAAAAAGGAATGTAAGGACGAGCTTGTCTCTGTAAAAGTCAACCAAGCGATTGCTGCCGGTAATTTTGAATGTGTTGATGAAATACTCGTTTATGAAATCCGCAAGATTTCCCATGCACAGGAAGTAAACGGCAAATGGCAGCAAGGGGATAACAATTCCAGCCAAGCCAAAAAGAATATTTTTAGGCTCGCGGTGTTTGATGGAAAGGAATGCAGCGACAAGTGCCATGCCACCCATCATGAAGAAATAGTTCCACTTGATGAGCAGGCACCATGCCATGCATAAGCCTATGGCATGGCAATTTTTACCCCCCCCCAGACGGGTATTGCCGAGCAACTGGCGGCAAGTGAAGTAGATGCCACCACAAATGGCGGGAACACAAAAATCTTCGGCTCTAACCTCATTGTGGTAGACGATAAAAAACAGGAAAAAGGGCATTGCCAGCACCACAAATGCCGATTCCCTCTTTTCCAAAAACATTCGGGCGGTGAGCCAGATGAAGTGGAACGCCACGGTATACGCTACGACGCTGAGCCAAAACACCCCGTGATACGTTGCCGGCGAGAGCAGATAGGCCAACCCATAGATAAGCCAAAGGAGCGGACCTTTTGAGTCGGCAAAGTCAACATAGGGTGTCATCCCTTCCATCCACGCCTTACCGCAAGTGAAAAACCACGCTGAGTCGCAGCGCATGCCATAGATGTCTGCCAGATAAGAGTCTGGCGAGAGCAGAAGCAAAAGCACAAAGGAGAGCAGGAAAAGCATCGCCCAATGGCGTATGTCATCCTTGCCCAATGTAAAATAACGCTTTTCAGAATAAAGTTTTATGTTCATATCAACACAAAGTTAAGCATTT
>CAVAGT010000039.1:0-25923 GCA_963588155.1 Lachnospiraceae bacterium
TCAGCGCCAAAAGTCAGCTTGTTTGTCGCCGAGCTAATCTTCTTGCTCCATTCGCCTTTCAACTTGAATTGAGTCGTCAGAGGCTTTTGATCATTATAGGAGCGCACATACCAATAGCCCGTGGGGCCAAGAACTATCGAGCCAACGCCCATTCCGTCAACATAGTCTTGAGCTATGGCATAGCCATTGACCATCGTGTGAAGATAAGCTTGGGTTGACGATGAGGAGGCGTTGGCATAGGTTTCATTTCTGCGGTCACTTGTCGAGAATGCCGCCTTCAAACCGATGTTGAACACTCCCGCACTGCGGCTGTTGATTAACCAATCAAGCTGAAGGTTGCCACGAAGTTGGTTATCGCGCTGTTTCTCATAAGTGTCCTTGAAAGCGTCAGGGTCGGCTTTTGAGTTGTAACCGCCGACATTGCCACTAAGACTTGCCATCAGGTTGAGCGACGACCCTTTTAGGTTAAACGCCTTGCCATAAGTGGCAGAAAGGATGTTACGGTTGTAGGCTGTATATGGCGAAGCCAACTTGCTGAACGAATTGGCGTGCTCGATAGAGAAATTAAGCGTGCCGGCATCGTGGGGAAGCAACAGTCCTTTGCTAAGAGCCACCTGGCGAGTGTAAGGATTGACCGAGCCCTCAAAAATCCATGGTGAATATCCTTTGCGAGTGTTCACTTTAACGACACCATTTGAGACATCGCCATATTCCACGCCTGGTATTCCCGCGATGACCTCAACGCTCTCAATGTTTGAGACGGAAACACTACGAGTCGACGGGGAGGAAGTCTCGCTCATGTTCGCATTGTTGTCGAGACGCAAGCCGTCAATTTCCACAGCAGTGCCAAATGCGGCATTGCCACGTTCACCACTTCCTGCCCTAAGCGCGAAACGGGAATCGTTCATCAAGGAAGAGTTAACGGTCTGTCCGCCAGGCAACAAAGCTGTAATATCACTTAAACTCAACACTTGCGAGTGGTCGAGCGTGTTACGGTCCATCGTATAAGTTGTCGCGCCTGTAACGGTCTTCTTGCGAGCCGTGACCTCGACTCCGGGAACGCTAAGGTTATCTTCCTTCATCCTGATGTTCTTAAGATCCGTATCACGATTAAGGGTGAAAGAGTATGTACGAGTGACATATCCAAGCGTCTTCACCTCGATAGTCACTTGGCCTGTGGGCACGTTTGCAATGACAAACCTGCCATTGTCGTCTGAGATTGCCCACAACTCCATGTTCAGGATTCTTATAGTAGCGTAAGACAGTGGTTTCTGACTGACGTCATCAACGACCTTACCACTCACTGAGAAACGATTAGGGTTGGCAAAAGAAGATACTGAAAACAGAATATACAATATGAAGGCTAATCCTATCCTCATCATTTTTATATTAACTACCAGTCCACAAAGTTATTGTTTTTAGTCTACAATATACAACTTATATTAAGCAGATTGCGTTCGACACTGCAAAATCACAAGAAATGATGATTTGTTCGAAGTCAAAAGCCTGATTTTTCGTGATTTTACTCATCATTGAATGCACTATCATATAAAAAAGATTGAAGTTTCAGTATTTAAAGAGTAGCGAGAATGTGTTTGTCGTTTTTTCTTCTTAATTTTGTAAGTCGTAAACAAATGTATACGACACCCGCAAAACTAGCGTCAAACAAAACAAATAAAACAAAAAATTCGGAATGGAACCTACTCCTGTTACACCATCAAAGCGTAGCCCCATATCATGGGTGCCTACACTCTATTTTGCCATGGGCATGCCTTTTGTGGTACTCAACATGGTTTGCACCCTTATGTTCAAGGGGCTTGACATCAGCGACGCGCAGATAGCATTCTGGACATCGATAATAATGTTCCCATGGACACTCAAGCCATTGTGGAGTCCGCTGCTCGAAATCTACAAGACAAAGAAATTCTTTGTCATAGTAACCCAAATAGCCACAGGCTGCGTGTTCGGACTTGTGGCAATGGCTCTGCACCTTCCCGATTTCTTTGCCGTGACTATAGCGTTGCTTGCCGTCATAGCACTGAGCGGAGCCACACACGACGTGGCAGCCGATGGAGTATATATGGCTACGCTGTCTACAGAGGATCAGGCCAAGTACATTGGATGGCAGGGCGCATTCTACAACATAGCGAAAATAGCCGCTACAGGCGGATTGGTTTACCTTGCCGGAACGCTTATAAGGCATTTCACGGGCGATGTGACAGGTCTCGACGCCACTGCCGCAGCCGTAGCCAAACATCAGGGCACTGTGATGGCATGGACTACCATAATGGCGATAATTGGCATAGTTATGGTGCTACTTGGAGTATACCACATCAAGTTCCTGCCTGCCGACAGCAAGAAAAAGGCAGACGAGAAGCCAGGCTTCAAGGAAACCATGCGCGAGCTAGGAGGCGTGTTTGCCGATTTCTTCCGCAAGCGTCACATTATATATTATATATGCTTCATTATCCTTTACCGCTTTGCCGAAGGATTCGTAATGAAGATCGTGCCACTTTTCCTCAAGGCCGACCGTGCCAATCAAGGACTCGGACTCACTGAGGAGCAGATCGGAATATGCTACGGCACATTCGGCGCAGCAGCTTTCGTGATAGGAAGCATTCTCGCTGGTTACTACATAGCCCACCGCGGGCTGCAGAAGTCGCTCTTCTCGCTCTGCTGCGTTTTCAACCTGCCCTTCGTGGCATACACCCTTCTTGCCATATACCAGCCGGAGAGCCTGTGGCTCATCGGAGGTGGCATTGTGCTCGAATACTTCGGCTACGGATTCGGGTTCGTGGGCTTGACACTGTTCATGATGCAGCAAGTGGCACCAGGAAAGCATCAAATGGCACACTATGCGTTCGCTTCGGGTATAATGAATCTCGGCGTGATGTTGCCAGGTATGCTGAGCGGCTTTGTGAGCGACTGGCTCGGTTATCGCGACTTCTTCGTATTTGTGCTTGTATGCACCATTCCGGCATTCCTCATAACATGGTTTGTGCCGTTCACTTATCCTGACAAGAAAAATTAGTAAAACACTAAACATAAATAATTTATGAGCAAACTTATCATTTCGGGCAACCCCTTGCCTAATATGCCATGGGAAGAACGTCCAGAGGGCGCACGCTCACCACTATGGCGTTGTTCAAAAAACCCCATCATACCACGCGACTTGCTGCCTACGAGCAACAGTATATTCAATAGTGCCGTCGTGCCATTCGGTGAGGGCTTCGCCGGAGTGTTCCGCTGCGATGACACCAACCGCCGCATGGTGCTGCATGTGGGCTTCTCAAAGGACGGTGTCAACTGGAACATCAACGAGGAACCACTGCGCTTTGAGTGCGACGACAAGGAAATCGGTGAGTGGGTATATGGTTACGACCCACGCGTGTGCTTCATCGAGGATCGCTACTACGTGACATGGTGCAACGGTTATCATGGGCCTACCATTGGCATCGCTTGGACCAAGGACTTCAAGACATTCCACCAGCTTGAAAATGCATTTTTGCCATACAACCGCAATGGCGTGCTTTTCCCCGAGAAGATCAACGGGAAGTTCGCAATGCTTTCCCGTCCTAGCGACACGGGCCACACTGCATTCGGCGACATCTTCTATAGCGAGTCGCCCGACATGGAATACTGGGGACACCACCGCCACGTCATGGCTCCTGCCGCATTCGAGGTTTCGGCTTGGCAGTGCATGAAGATTGGTGCAGGCCCCGTGCCAGTGAAGACATCAGAGGGCTGGTTGTTGTTCTACCACGGCGTGCTGCACTCTTGCAACGGTTATGTCTACGCTTTCGGTTCAGCCCTTCTTGACCTTGAGCAGCCTTGGAAGGCGACGCATCGCTCTGGCCCATACCTCATCACTCCTCAAACACCTTACGAGTGCATGGGCGACGTACCAAACGTTTGTTTCCCTTGCGCCGAGGTACACGACCCCGAGACAGGCCGCATCGCCGTTTATTATGGTTGCGCCGACACCGTCACAGGCCTCGCCTTTGGTTATATTCCAGAGATTGTGGAGTGGACAAAGAAGAACAGCATAATCTAAACGATAGCTGAACCTTCACAAGTTAGTCCCAGTTCATTCCGAGCATACCCCAAAAAGGCGAAACTCATGTGTTTCGTTATGAGTTTCGCCTTTTATATCAGTTGATTTCAGATATGGCTCCATCAGGCAACTTTATCGAGAAAATGATTTCAAAGGAGAACTGACTTATCGGTTCTCCTTTGAATACGTATCCACATCTATAAGACTGAGTAGTTACGATGAACCCGCGCAATTGTTAATATTGCATAAAAGAAAGCGGTTTTTGATGCTACTTTGCGATATTATCATTACAATTGCAAACGATTATCACGGGGTGCTGAGAAATTCGGCTGAGATTATACCCATCGAACCTGATGCAGGTAATGCTGTCGCAGGGATTTGATACGACCAAGGATATATTCAAGAAAGAAGCCCCTAATCCATGGCAACTACTGTCTGGACTAGGGGCTTATATCTTTTCTTGCTTTCAGAGGCATTTCCGTGTTTTTCAATTATCATCATTAAAGGAAAAGCAAAATGAAAGTAACTATCAACAACAAAGAGACCGAGACTCAAGCTCACAACGTAAAGCAACTTGCTGATGAGTTGATGCTTCCTGCCACGGGTGTAGCTGTCGCCATCAGCAACAAAATGGTGCCTCGCGACGAGTGGGAACGAACGCCTGTCACAGCAGGTGCCGACATCGTTATCATCAAGGCTTTCTGCGGAGGATAGAGCATGGACAAAGCATATTCTTTACATAATTGCCAAATGCAGTTCATCTCCCACCAGACGGAGAAGGTGTCTTATCTCGAAGGAATCCATGCCGCCCTGACGGGCCTCTGCCCGTGGATTCAGCTCCGCATGAAGGGGGCTATGGACGATGACGTGCGGTCTATCGCGTGGAAAGTAAAAGAATGGTGCAAAATCATGCACGCGACCTTCATCATCGACGACCGTGTGAATCTAGTGAAAGAGGTGGGAGCCGACGGCGTGCATCTCGGAAAAAACGACATGCCGATAGCGGAAGCACGCCAAATACTAGGAGAAAACTTCATCATCGGTGGCACCGCCAACACCTTCGAGGATGTCAAGGCGCATTACGAAGCTGGCGCCGACTACATCGGCTGTGGGCCTTTCCGATTCACCACAACCAAGGAGAAACTATCCCCCGTCTTGGGATTGGAAGGCTATCGCCATATCATCGCCGAGATGAAGGCACACCGCATCGACTTGCCTATTGTCGCCATCGGAGGCATCACGAAAGAAGACATTCCCAACATCATGCAGACTGGCGTGTCGGGAATCGCACTGAGCGGCAGCATTATCAATGCCTCCGACCCTATCGCAGAAACTCATAAGATTATGGATATCATCAATGGAGAGAGAAAGTGAAGAACGGAATATCCTCTTGCCTTGGCTGAAACTACACTTCTTATGTGACGATAAAAAATAACTTGGTATGATTTGAGAACTATAAAAAACAGAACAAGATAAAAACAATGGAAAAACTGACAATCGCAGGCAGAGAATTCAGTTCTCGCCTCTTCCTGGGAACAGGAAAGTTTAACAACAATAATCTCATGGCACAAGCCATTGCCGCCTCAGAGACAGAGATGGTGACGGTAGCCATGAAACGTATCGAACTGGAAGACAAGGAAGACGACCTTCTCTCGCATATCGTGCAAAACCCCGGCATCCAGTTGCTCCCCAACACCAGTGGCGTTCGCAATGCCGAGGAAGCTGTGTTCGCTGCACAGATGGCTCGTGAGGCTTTCGGTACCAATTGGCTCAAACTCGAAATCCACCCCGACCCACGCTATCTCCTACCCGACTCCGTAGAGACCCTGAAGGCTACTGAAGAGCTGGTGAAACTCGGATTCGTGGTATTGCCCTATTGCCAGGCAGACCCTACACTCTGCAAGCACTTGGAAGAAGCAGGTGCAGCCACCGTCATGCCCTTGGCTGCCCCCATCGGCACCAACAAAGGCCTTCGCATGAAAGACTTTCTCCAGATTATCATCGAGCAAGCTACTGTACCTGTGGTGGTAGATGCTGGCATCGGTGCTCCTAGTCATGCCGCAGAAGCCATGGAGATGGGTGCCAGTGCCTGTCTCGTCAACACAGCCATCGCCGTAGCAGGCGACCCAGTGGAAATGGCAAAGGCTTTCAAGGAAGCCGTCATCTGCGGCCGTCGTGCCTACGAGGCAGGACTTGGGGCCATCAGCGATTGCGCCGAAGCCAGTTCACCACTCACCGCATTCCTCAACCAATAATTATCCAAATGCCAAACGACAACAAAGCTTACGCCAAGAGAGAAAAGGCGTACATGCAGGGAAAGCTCTTCCCAGAGATTTCAGTCGGTATGACCAAGGTCAACCTCACTCCTACCGTTGTAAAGGACGATCGGGGCATCCCACACACCGAACCTAATGCACCTGTATACATATATGACACGAGCGGTCCTTACAGCGACCCCAACTATCAGGTCGATCTAAAAAAGGGTTTGCCACGCTTGCGCAAGCAATGGATTCTCGACCGCAACGATACGGAGCAGTTGCCCGAGATTACTAGCGAGTATGGCAGAATGCGCCTCGCCGACCATAGCCTCGACTCGCTTCGCTTCGAGCACATCCAGCTCCCGCGGCGTGCCAAGGCTGGCAAACACATCACCCAGATGGCATACGCCAAGGCAGGCATAATTACGCCAGAGATGGAATATGTGGCTATCCGTGAGAACATGAACTGCGAGGAACTTGGCATCAAGAGCCATATCACCCCTGAGTTTGTGCGCGACGAGATAGCCCGTGGACGTGCTGTTCTGCCTGCCAACATCAATCACCCCGAGAGTGAGCCGATGATTATCGGTCGTAACTTCTTGGTGAAAATCAACACCAACATCGGCAACTCCGCCACTACTTCCAGTATCGAAGAGGAAGTGGACAAGGCTGTATGGTCGTGCAAATGGGGAGGCGACACCCTGATGGATCTCTCCACTGGCGACAACATCCACGAGACTCGTGAATGGATTGTGCGCAACTGTCCCGTACCCGTTGGCACCGTACCAATCTACCAAGCCCTGGAAAAGGTGAATGGCAAGGTGGAGAATCTAAGTTGGGAAATCTACAAGGACACGCTTATCGAACAGTGCGAGCAAGGTGTAGATTACTTCACCATCCACGCTGGCATACGCCGCCACAATGTTCACTTGGCTGACAAGCGTCTCTGTGGCATCGTGAGCCGTGGTGGCAGCATAATGAGCAAGTGGTGCTTGATTCATGACCGGGAAAGTTTCCTCTACGAACACTTCGACGACATCTGCGACATCGTGGCACAATACGACGTAGCACTTTCCCTTGGAGACGGTTTGCGCCCAGGCTGTATCGCCGATGCCAACGATGAGGCGCAGTTTGCCGAACTGGACACTATGGGCGAGCTAGTCACCCGTGCCTGGGACAAGAACGTGCAGGCGTTCATCGAAGGACCTGGCCACGTGCCTCTGCAGAAAATCAAGGAAAACATGGAACGTCAGCTCGACCATTGCCATGAGGCACCTTTCTACACCCTCGGTCCACTCGTCACCGACATCGCCCCCGGTTACGACCATATCACCTCAGCCATCGGCGGTGCCCAGATAGCTTGGCTCGGAACAGCCATGCTTTGCTATGTGACCCCCAAGGAGCACCTTGCACTGCCTAACAAGCAAGATGTTCGCACTGGTGTTGTCACCTATAAGATTGCGGCTCATGCCGCCGACTTGGCTAAAGGTCATCCGGGTGCAACCATCCGCGACAACGCTTTGTCGAAGGCACGCTTCGACTTCCGTTGGCGCGACCAGTTCCACCTCTCTCTCGACCCCGACTTGGCTCTCCAGTACTTCGAGGAGGCAGGTCATACAGATGGTGAATACTGCACGATGTGCGGTCCTAACTTCTGCGCGGCAAAGTTGACCCACGACTTGAGAAAATACAAGAACAATGAAGGTAAATAAGCTGCTACAGATGGGAGCGCAGATAGAAGAAGACAGGTATCACCGCCAAATGCTCCTCGAAGAGATAGGTAAAGAAGGACAAGCCAAGATACGCAATGCCAAAGTGTTATTGGTTGGCGTGGGAGGACTCGGTTCTCCCATCGCCACCTACCTGACAGGTGCTGGCATCGGCACACTGGGGCTTATTGACGATGACGTGGTTAGCATCACCAACCTCCATCGGCAAGTGCTCTACTCGGAAGAGGAAGTGGGACTATCGAAAGCCGAATGCGCAAAGCGCCGCCTCCAAGCCCTCAACCACGAGGTCAACATCATCGCCTATCCCTACCGACTGACCCGGCAGAACGCCGAAACCATCATAGCCCAATACGACTTGGTGATAGACGGCATGGATAACTTCGCCACTCGCTTCGTCGTCAGCGACGTTTGCGACCGACTGGACAAGCCATACGTCTATGGAGCCATTCGCGGATTGGAAGGACAAGTCGGCATACTCTGCCGTGGACGCACCTATCGCAGCCTTTTCCCCGACGAAGAGGCAACCTTGCGGATGCCTCATCCTGGCAAGCAAGTGCTCGGCACCACCCCTGCCATAGTGGGTAGTGTGGAGGCTACGCAAGCCCTCATGCTGATTGCCGGGTTTGGCGAACCACTCATAGACAAGCTGTGGACCGTCAATCTCGCCACCATGCAGAGTTTCATCATTCATCTATAACATCCCACCGAATAGAGACGTCAACTATCCGTCAACATCAAAACGAAAAAGCAAATATGTTTTCAGACGAACTAAAGAATATCAGTTGGCAAGAGACCACCGACCGCATCGCCTCGATGACCGCCAACGATGTAGTGCGCGCCCTCAGAAAAGAGCACTGCGACGTAAACGACTTCATGGCATTACTCTCTCCTGCCGCAGAACCCTACCTGGAAGAGATGGCGCGGCTCTCACGCAAATACACTGAGGAACGTTTCGGCAAAACCATGTCGATGTTCATTCCCCTCTACATCACCAACGCTTGCTCCAACTCATGCGTCTATTGCGGTTTCCACCGGGAGAATCCGATGGCCCGTACTATCCTCACACCAGAGCAGATAGAAAACGAGTACAAGGCAATCAAGGAGCTGGCACCCTTCGAGAACATCCTCCTCGTCACGGGCGAGCACCCTGCCAAGGCTGGCATCCCCTACCTCGCCAAGGCCATCGACATCGCAAAGAAGTACTTCTCCAATGTAAAGATTGAGGTGATGCCACTCTCGGCAGAAGACTACAAGACGCTTGCCGACCACGGCATGAACGGTGTAATCTGTTTCCAGGAGACCTATCACCGCGACAACTATAAACTCTACCACCCTCGTGGCATGAAGAGCAAGTTTGAGTGGCGTTGCGACGGGTTCGACCGCATGGGTCAGGCCGGTGTCCATTCCATCGGCATGGGCGTGCTCATCGGACTGGAGAAGGAATGGCGCACCGATGTCGTCATGATGGCCTACCACCTGCGCTACCTACAGAAGCACTATTGGAAGACCAAGTACAGTGTCAACTTCCCTCGCATGCGACCGGCACAGAACGAAGGTTTCCAGCCCAATTGCTTCATGACCGACCGCGAGCTGGCACAGGCCACTTTCGCCATGCGCATCTTCGACCACGACGTGGACATCTCCTACTCCACCCGTGAGCCAGCCTACATCCGCGACAACATGGCAACGCTTGGAGTCACCACCATGTCGGCAGAATCCAAAGTCAACCCTGGAGGTTACCACACCTACCCGCAAGCATTGGAGCAGTTTACGGTAAGCGACGAGCGCACGGCCAAGGTCATCAACGCCAAACTGAAGGAACTGGGACGTGAACCCGTCTGGAAAGACTGGGATGCCTCCTTCGACCTTTTCGGAAATTTTAGGCAGGTTCTATAAATAATTCGGCCTGCATGGGCAGGAAAAAAGCATCGTTTTCAAAACAATGACAATAGTAATAACCCTTCCCGACTTTTTTGATGGAGAAGCTGAACAAATCGTCCAGCTTCTCCATTCCTCCATCGACCGCATGCACATCCGCAAGCCAAAGGCTACAAGAGACGAACTGGAAAAGCTCATCAAGGAAATTCCTTCGGAATATTATGACCGTCTGGTTATCCACGACCACCACGACCTTGCCATGAAATACCACCTCCATGGCATTCACCTCAACAGCCGCAACCCACAGCCACCACAAGGATGGGAAGGTAGCGTAAGCCGCAGCTGCCATTCCTTGCAAGAGGTGAAAGAATGGAAAGGAAAATGCGATTACGTTTCACTCTCCCCTATTTTCGACTCCATCTCAAAGCAAGGTTATCATGCCGCTTTCTCCATTGAAGAACTAGCCAAAGCACATCAAGATGGTATTATCGACAGGAGTGTAATGGCTTTGGGAGGTGTCACATTCAATCGCATCGACGAAGTGCTCCGTATGGGGTTTGGTGGAGGAATGATTCTCGGAGATGCTTGGAAAAACATCATAACTGACGACACCCAAGAGCTTTCAAACAACTCAAACAAAAAATTAGATCAAAATCTACAGCAACCTATAGCTCTGACAATTGCTGGTTCCGACTCATCCGCTGGCGCAGGCATCCAGCAAGACTTGAAAACAATGTCATCCATCGGTGTCTATGGAGCGACCGTCATCACCGCTGTAACCAGTCAAAACACGCTGGGGGTCTCCGCCGTGCTCCCCATGCCAACCAATACGGTGGCGTCGCAACTGGAAGCCGTACTCTCCGACCTCAACGTGGAAGCTATCAAAATTGGTATGGTTCCCAACGAAGACATTGCTCGCACCATAGCCAAACAAATCTTAGCATACAAGAAGAGCCACGACTGCAAAGTCATCTACGACCCCATCATGATTTCTACTAGTGGACGACGATTGATGGAAGAAGACTGCATGGAAGCAGTAATAAAGGTGCTCTTTCCTCTCTGCACGCTCATCACCCCAAATATCCCTGAGGCAGAAAGTCTTCTCGGAAGGAAAATCGAGAATGCAGAAGAAGACGGCATCGCCCTTGCGGAGAAACTCTGTGTTGCCGTCCTGATCAAGGGTGGACATCAAGAATCCCAAATACGTAACAACGACGGAGTACCTCTTTCTATCGATTTCCTTTGCTACCCCAATGGCCACGCGGAGGTCTTCAAGAGCAAAAAAATAGAGAGCCACAACCTGCACGGCACAGGATGCACACTGTCATCAGCCATCGCTGCATATCTAGTCAAGGGATATAAGATGACACGAGCCATCCAATGTGCCAAACAACTTATTGTTTCGGGGATAGCCAAAGGCAAGCACAGTCATATCGGAAAAGGAAATGGTCCGCTCATTCTGTTTGATGACTAGCCCCAAGTCGACAAAGTAGGCTATGAGGGAGTTTTCTTGCTGGCATACCTCTATAAAAGCGCACGTGTCTCAGCCGTTGCCCTGCAATACTTTCTCGATTTTTCTTATCCAATAGTCGCTGATGCCTGCCGTTTCGGCGTAAGCTCTGAATCTGCCTACCGCTTCAGCTACCTCGTCTATGATATTGGAGGCGTTCTTGATGTCTTGCCTTTGAGCGAAGAGCAACAGGTCGCTTCTTGTGATGTTGCTGCGCTTGACGAAGAGTTGGTCTTGTCCCAAATGTGTACTTCTACAACGTTATCTTTCATGCCTTACCCTTTCCCTTTCCTTCTTTTCCCTTGAGTTTCTCATTTGGCTTGGCAAAATAGGCAATGTTGTTGCTGTTTAATCTATTTTGTAATCTATTTTGTGTAACTTTGCGATGAATATGAAAGGAAAACGTTCGCATATCTATATCATGGCTCTCGTTGCCTTGGCGTTTTTGGGCAGTTTCGCGATAATCAGCTTGGCGACATTTAGGTGTGAGGATATCACGCCGCAAGACACCATGGGCAAGATTCAAGTGAAGAAACCTAAACCCCAGATGGCAAAGGCTGATACTGTGCGCAAGGCTAAGGTGACCGACTCTATACCAGATTATGACCCAACCGTCAGGGGGACGTTGACCGACAGCTTGGGTAATCCCATGACAGGTGTCGTGGTGAGTGATGGATATTCATGTACCGTCACCAACGACAAGGGTATGTATATCTTCATGCGCGACAAGAACGCGCGATTCGTGTGGTATTCTGTTCCTGCCGATTGCGAGATACCCACACATTCTGCAACCGATCGTACCGCATTCTTCTATAAGCCATTGACGGCAAGGCAAAACGAATATAACTTCACCTTGAAACGCTTAGCTGGTGGGCCAGAGCACGACTATAAACTGATAGTTTTCGGTGACCCTCAGATAACAAACGCCTTTAGCCCTTATTACGCAGGGCCTGACGACAATCCGATTCGGAAAAGCGACCTTGCCCGTTTCACCGACGAGACAATGGCCGACGTGAGGCAAACCATTGCCTCGTTGCCCGCCTCCATGCCTGTGTATGCAATATCCATGGGTGACGACGTGCAATATTACGGAGGATACAACGCTGGCTTGGAACGACAGATACGTGAGGCGTTGGGCTCATCGAGGGCCACTGTGTTCTCAGTGATAGGAAATCATGACCAAGACGGAAAGAGTCTGTATGTGAGGAAGTGGGAGCAGAGTTTTGGTCCAACCGATTTCAGTTTCGACCGTGGTGACGTGCATTATGTTTGTCTCAACGATGTGCATTTCTATCGTGGCATGCTTTATTGGCAACCAGGGGAATTGACGGCTTCGCAACTGCGTTGGCTTCACGAAGACCTCTCTTTTGTCAACCACGACAAGAAGGTCGTTCTATGTTATCACATTCCTCTTACCATGGGCAATCGCCCACGCAAAGGAGCGTCGTCGCTAAACCTTGAATCAGAGCCGGGACACTACTCATCGTCAATACTTAAACGCGTATTGAATGAACTCAAAGTTTTCAAGGGTGGATATGAACTGTTTTGTGGCCATACCCATTTTGCTATAAACCATGAGATTGAGTTCGATGGTGGGCATATACTTGAACATTGTCATGCCGCGGCTTGTGGCAATATTTGGCAATCAAACGTAAACATCTGCGGTACGCCAAACGGCTATTATGTCTATACCTTGAATGGAACAAACATAACTGATGGTTACTATAAGGGTACTTTTTGGCCAAGGTCAAGGCAGATGACATTGTTCAGGGCATCAACCGACTTCAATGGCGAGTCGTATGCGGCTGATTGGCAATTGCCCGTGGATAGCGGGGTGATTGTAGCTAACGTGTTCAACGCAGACTCGCGGTGGCGAGTATATGCGATAGAGAATGGCGTGGAACGAGAGATGCACCGCGTCGACCACCAGGGACAAGACGCCTTCGCCACAGGTTATCATCATCGCTATTCAAAGTCGGTAAGCTATCAATTCGTGAGCAAGGACAATGGCTATCTTATAATGAACCACTTATATTATTATGTGCCTCGCTCAGCTGAAAGCCGTATAATGGTGAAGGTGAAAGACGCTTACGGAAACACGTACACCTCATCGTCTGATGATTTGATAAGTGAGCCGTTTTTCAATTTTGCGCATTATTATGAAGAAAAACGATAATTTATCATGTTTTCCTTTGCATTGTCTATAAAAGGCAGTATCTTTGTCAAAGATAACAAAACCAGACAATAACGTAGGCCTGAAATGAGACAAATAAAAATCACTAAAGCTATTACCGCCCGTAACAGCGAGTCTTTGGATCGCTATCTTTCAGAGATAGCACGTGAGCCAATGCTCACACCGGAGGAGGAAGCCTCTCTCGCGCAGAAAATTCACCTCGGTGGCAAGGAAGGCCAGAAGGCGAGAGACAGGCTTGTCAATTCCAATTTGCGTTTTGTCGTTTCTGTTGCCAAACAATATCAGCATCAAGGCATTTCTCTTGTGGATCTTATAAACGAGGGAAATATTGGTCTTGTGAAAGCCGCCGAGAAGTTTGACGAGACTCGTGGATTCAAGTTCATAAGCTATGCCGTTTGGTGGATTCGGCAAAACATCATGGAAGCTCTCGCTGTGAAAAGCCGTATCATACACGTGCCCATGAACCAGATGGGTGTGGCGTTGAAGGTTAATAGAGCCACAGAGGCTTTCCTTCAGAAAACCGGAAGGATGCCATCCATCCATGAGATATCGGTTGAGACGGGACTTGACGAGGAAGTAATAGAGTCGGCAAAGGATGCAAATAATAGGCCAACAAGCATAGACGCGCCATTGGGTGATGATTCCAGCGACAACACAATTGGAGAAATGCTTACATCGGATGACAATGCTTTCATTTCAGACAAGTCGGTTGACAATGCGTCGCTCAACAAGTTTATAGAGGACTTGCTCAAGGAAGTGCTTACTGAGCGCGAACAAGTAATCGTGAAGGCATCGTTTGGCATAGGAAGTCCAGAGAAGAGCCTTGAGGAACTTGCCAGCGACATGGGCATGACAAGGGAGCGCATCAGGCAGGTCAAGGAAAAGGCCATAAGGAAAATAAGGCACTCGCCAGCGGCTAAAATCCTGAAACAGTATTTGGGATGATTGGCAAAATCGCAGGTAAATATAAGGATAATAAGCACGTGGTGAAGCAGATGTTTCATAATTTATTATTAACTTTGCAACCGAAATAATAATTTACGGACAGGGGTACTTGCTAAACCCCCTTTAACAAAACAAGAAATGACAAAACAACCACGTGCTGAGGTTAGCGTGCTTTTCATGCTCTTCAGCGTTACCTTCTGTGTTTGCCTCATCTTGGCAAACATCCTTGAAACCAAGCAAATAGCCATTGGTCCTGTCAACTTGACGGGTGGCTTGATAGTTTTCCCGGTTTCCTACATCATCAACGATTGTGTTTGTGAGGTATGGGGTTATCGCAAGGCTCGATTGCTCATATGGATGGGCTTTGCCATGAACTTCTTTTTCGTGGCGATGGGCGCATTATGCGATTGGATTCCCGGCGCGCCATATTGGGACAACAACGAAGGCTTTCATGCCATCTTTGGACTTGCCCCACGCATTGCCGCCGCATCGTTCGTGGCGTTTCTCGTGGGAAGTTTCATGAACGCCTATGTCATGAGCCGAATGAAAATTCATGACCAAGGCCGCCATTTCTCCACACGTGCTATATTGAGCACCGTGGCTGGAGAGAGTTGCGATTCCGTGATATTCTTTCCTCTTGCGCTTGGTGGGGTAGTGCCATGGGAGGAATTGCCAAGTCTTATGTTGTGGCAGGTGTTCCTAAAGACGTTTTACGAGATTATTGCCCTGCCACTCACCATTCGTGTTGTCAGATTCTTGAAGAAGCATGAAGGTGAGGATGTTTACGACAAAGGCGTCGACTATAACATACTTAAGATTTTCAATATTTAAGAAATACAATGGCAGAAAGAAATGAAGAGGGGCTCAAGGCCCTTGGCAGGAAAACTCAATACAGCATGGATTACGCGCCAGAGGTGCTGGAGACTTTTGTCAACAAGCACCAAGGCAACGACTATTGGGTCAGGTTCAACTGCCCGGAATTTACGTCGCTCTGTCCTATAACCGGCCAGCCCGACTTTGCTGAGATTCGCATTAGCTATATTCCTGATGTGAGGATGGTGGAGAGCAAGAGCTTGAAGCTCTATTTGTTTTCCTTCCGCAATCATGGCGACTTTCATGAAGATTGCGTCAACATCATCATGAAAGACTTGATTAAGCTGATGGACCCGAAATATATTGAGGTGACTGGATTGTTCACCCCACGTGGTGGCATCAGCATATATCCTTATGCCAACTATGGCCGTCCTGGAACCAAGTACGCGGAGCTGGCAGAGAAGCGTTTCGCCACGCACGAATAACCCTTAAAAGAACTTTTTATCATGATCCATCAAGTGTCGGGTAGACTCTTGATGGATTTTTTTTCGCCCACTACCCAAATTATGTCACCTGCGGCAAACTCACGATTCGGATTCATGCAAGTAAGGCTGTCCTGACCTTCCTCAACGCCAACCACCATACAATTGTATTGCTCCCTGATGCCGCTTTCTTTAAGAGTACGCCCAATGAAAGGACTGTCCTTGCCAAGCTTTACCTTTTGCAACTTCATTTCCCTGTGTTCAATCTGCGTGTCCTCTGCCTCCACGTTTGTCTTTACCGCTTGTGCGAAGTCCTTTAGTTGTTCATCGTTGCCAATGGCTTGCAGGCGGTCGTTTGGAAAGATAATAGTGCATCCACCAGGGATGTTGATGCGCTTATGGCCACGAAGAATGCTGCTCACATACACCCCAAAACGCGAACTGAGCTTGAGCTCGCCAAGCGTCTTGCCTGCCCAAGACGAATTTGAGGGCACGTCAAAGTCGGAGATATGTATGTCGCGCTCAACGAGGTTCTTCTCGAATTGTGGCTTGTGCTTTCCCTCAACCTGCTCCTTTATTTCGCGCGAGTGAAGGTTGGCTACGAAACGACGCTCCATGCCTATCGAGCTTTTTTTGAGTCGGCGTGACAATGCCATCAGGACAATAAGCGTCACGGCAAGTGTTATCACCAAGGCGTTTGCAAAGCGAGCCAGGTAGTTGCAGACATAGAACAGTATTGAGGCGGCAATGGTTACCCTGAATAGCACTGTGAAAACAAGGGGGAGGCGATTGAGGCGACTCTCGGTCCACAGTTCCTTGAACTCTTCGCTATGGTTGTTTTTCATGACCAAGGCTCGCATGAAAGGCGATATGCAGACGAATGTCAAGACTCCAGTGACTCCGTTTGCCCACCAATGTGGCAGCATGTGGCGGAAGAATGGCAGGGCGAAGGTCAGCATCACCGCGGTTACTGCTATGCACAGCACAGAGTATATCAGTGTGTTTATGCTCATCTTGCGCAACAGACGATTCCAGGTGGACAATTCTTTGGTCGTTGTTTGGTGAGCACTTCCCAAGTGGTTGAGCCGTCGTAACCATTTGCGTGGCAATACCTTGGTAATGCCATTGTAGGCAGGCACGGCGGAGCGTATCATGTAAGGAGTTATGAATGTGGTGACAACGCTCACTGCCACTATGACAGGGTAGATGAAATCGCTGATGACGTTAAGCGAAAGTCCGAGAGAGGCTATGATGAAGGCGAACTCACCCACCTGCGCCATGGAAAATCCGCAACGCATAGCCGTTGCAAGGGGCTGACCTGACAGCATGTAGCTGAATGTGCCAAACACGGCTTGCCCAACCATTATGGCGATCACGAGAACAATGATTGGCAGTGAATAGCTCACAAGAACATTAGGATCCACAAGCATGCCCACCGACACGAAAAATATCGCGCCAAAGAGATTTTTCACTGGTGCCACAACCCTTTCTATACGTTCCACCTCTATTGTCTCTGCAAGGATGCTGCCCATGACAAACGCACCAAAAGCCGACGAGAAACCAACCGCCGTGCTTATCCATGCCATTGCGCAGCAAAGACCAAGCGCCACGATGACAAGGGTTTCGTCGGTCATCAGCTTGCGAGTGGCGCGAAGCAGTGTCGGGATGACATAGAGGCCGACAAGAAACCACAGTATGAGGAAAAAGCCTATTTTCAACAGCGAGCCAACCATTTGCGCCCCGTCAGGGTCGCTGCCAGATGCTATGGCGGACAACATTACCATCATCACGATGGCAAGGATGTCTTCAAGGATGAGTACGCTCATCACGAGTTTGGCAAACGATTGTTGCGAAAGCCCCAGGTCATCGTAGGCCTTGTAGATAATGGTGGTTGACGACATGGCGAGCATACCGCCAAGGAACACGCAGTCCATCTGGCTCCAGCCGAAGAGATGCCCAACTGTCATACCCGTCATAGACATGAAAAACACCGTGCACACGGCGGCGATGATGGGTGCCAAACCCATCTTGAGAATCTTCTTGAACGAGAAGTCGAGGCCAAGTGAGAAAAGCAGGAACATCACGCCTATGTCTGCCCATGTCTGTATGTCAGCCTTGTCAACAACCGACATCGTGAGTGGTAAATGGGGAGATACGATGAAGCCGGCGACAATATACCCGAGCACCAAGGGTTGTTTGAGGCGCTTGAAAATAAGTGTCACCATGCTGGCAACGATGAGAATCAATGCCAAGTCTTTTACAAGGGCTGGAAGTTCTGCCATAGATGCGTCTTGCTTTTATATAGTTTTGTCCTATTTGCAAAGTTACGAGTATTCATCGATAGCGCAAACTTATTTGGGTGATATTTCTGTTGTCTATTTCTTTCGCCATTATTGAAGGTACATTTTGTAAACGACAAAATCAAGGCACCTTTATCATCATAATGCGTTTCTTTATAATACTTTTAAACGAAAAAAGCAGTTGCCAATTGTAGCAACTGCTTCTTTCGTTTGTGTGGACCAGCTAGGGCTTGAACCTAGGACCTCCAGATTATGAGTCTGTTGCTCTAACCAACTGAGCTACAAGTCCAATAAATTTAATGCTCCAATTGTATGGCCTTTTGTGTCGCCTCAATTGTTAAGCGAGTGCAAAGGTATGCCTTTTTCTTGTAATAAACAAATTTTTGTAGGCTTTTTTTCTGAATTCCCAATTTCTTTCTTCTTTTCTCCCGTGCAATGTTGTGAGTTTGAATAATGTGTGTTACATTTGCAATGTCAGAAAAGATTTGATATATGCTTATAATAACAAGAAACGCGAACGACTATGGACCATACGATGAGTCCATGGTGGCAAGATATGTGGAGGAGGGCAAACTTCTTCTCAACGACAAGGCACGTGATGCCGCCACGGGAGAAGAGGGCACCATAAAACAACTTTTGGCACGCAAGGGGTTCCGCCCCACGGTCAAGAGCAATGGCTCTTTGTTTAAGCAACTGGCACACGTAGGGCGTGACCTCATCTTGCCTCGCGAGGACATCAGGCGACATTCGCTCCTTGAGGACAAGCGGTTGCTCATTCTTGCCATAGCAGGCTTGTCGTTGTCGGTCATAATGCTCTTGCCCATTGGCGGCATTTTGGTGTTCTATGTCGTATCGCTGTATTTCGCCACCATTTGGGGACTGTTTTTCGCCTGGTTGTTCAGCACACGACAGGTAAATGCCAAGACCACCATCACGACATTCTTCCTGACCCAAGCTGGGGTGTTTCTCATCTTTGGCACGTTGCACAGGCTCAATTTCTTCAATGTCTTCACCGACGCGGCATTCCCGTTAAGCATCATCGGCTATGTGCTTGGCGTGGGACTTACCGAAGAGTTTACCAAGATGATACCGCTTCTCATACTCCAACGCCGCAGCCGTGAGCCCATGTTGGCCCAGACCATGGTCTATTTCGGACTTATCGCCGGCATAGCCTTCGGCGTTTTTGAGGGAGTGCAATACCAGACCACCATAAACATACGTGCCGACTACACCACGGCGTTCATACTCAACATTGCCCGTCTCACCTCATTGCCCTTTCTCCATGCCATTTGGTGTGGCATAGCAGGCTATTATCTCGGCATGGCAGGGCTTTACCCGCGTTATCGCCACGCCCTGTGGTTCCTTGCCCTTGTGGTTCCGGCGGTGCTCCATGGCCTTTACGACTCGTTTGCCAACGTGTCTTATCTAGTGTCTTTGTTTGTGGCTTTTGCCAGTGTGTTGCTGCTTATGGCTTATATGAGGCGTAGTGGCAAGTTGAAAGAAAGGCTTCGCGACAATGGCTAAACCAATAGTATTCCTCTCCGCCGTTTTCATGTCGCTCTGTCTCATGTCGTGCGACTTGGAGACGAGCGACAATGGCAAGCTCGATGGCTTTTGGCATCTTGAGCGTATAGACACTCTCGCCACGGGTGGCTCTCTTGACATGTCTAACGACAAGGTGTTTTGGTCTTTCCAAGTGCGCCTTTTGTGGTTGCAGGGCGGTTCTTCAAGTTTCTATCTCCGTTTCAATCAGGAAGGCGACAGCCTGACGATATATTCGCCTTATACCAACGAAGGCCATGAGGAAACGCTTGGCGACGGTGGCAACAAGCCCGTTTCCGACCCGTCCGTATTGCGCGACTATGGCATGGACGCCTTGGAGACACATTATAAGAAAGAAGCCTTAGACGGCTCGCGGATGACACTCCGTTCGCGCCGGCTAAGGCTTATGTTCAGGAAATTCTGAACGTTCAATTATTGAGCTAACGTTCCGAATTCAGAAGTCGACCACGGTGATGCCAGCTCCGCCAAAGCGCACGTCCTCGTCGTGGTAGTTAGTCACTGTGGGTTCTGCCGCGAGGTATTGCCTGATAAGCGTGCGAAGTATGCCATTGCCCTTGCCGTGGAGTATGCGCACGCGTTGCACGCCCATGAGCACGGCATCGTCGATGAAATACCTCACAGCTTGCAAAGCCTCGTCGCCGCGCATCCCCCTGATGTCGAAGTCGGGGTGGAAGTCTTTCCTGTGCTCGTCGATGGTGTTTTGTGTCATGTGCGACACGTTGAAGGCTTGAAGTCCCTCCTTTATGGCATCCATCTTGCTCTTAGGCTGGTCTGCTGCGGCAGGTGCTGAAACGTCTTGCGCCACGAGCTCGATCCGCGAGATGGGCAATTTTGTCCGTAAGCCGCCCACGAGAACCGAGGCTGTCTTGCCCGACAGTTGCTCTACTACGCCTTCTGAGCGCAAGCCCTTCAGCCGCACCTTGTCGCCAACGGCTATTGGGCGGTCTGCCGTGGCTTGGGTCTTGCCTGTGGCATTTCTCAGCGCGTTTGCAGCCTTCTCCTCGTCCTTGCCTTTCGTCTTCTTGCGATCCTCGCGTCGCTGCTTTCTTGCTTTCAGCTGTTCCACCTTCTTTTGGAAGTCTTCGTCGGAAATCAGTCCTGCCGACTTCTTTTTCGATGAGTTCTTCCAGCTGTCGTTTGCCACATCCTCCTTGAAAGAGTCAAGCTCGGCGCGTATCTTCCTTGTCTCCTCCTTTGCCGCTTGCTGCTCGCGAATCTCCCTTATGGCATTCTCTATGCGCTTGTTGCTCTCCTTGAGCAACTCTTCAGCCTCTTGTTTCGCCTTGGCTATCACCGCCTTGCGCTCGGCTGAGACGTCCGTGATGCCTTTCTCGTATTGGTCGATGCGTTGTTGCAGTTCCTTTTCTTTTTGGTGCACCGTTTGCCTCTTCTGTTCCCAATAGCGTTTGTCGCGGACAATGTCTTGCAGGTATTTGTCGCTCTGGATATAGTCGGATCCCACTATCTCCGAGGCTTGCCTTATCACCTGTTCCGGCAATCCTATCTTTCGCGCTATCTCTATGGCAAACGAGCTGCCCGGCCTGCCTATGGCAAGCTGGAACAAGGGACGCATCTCGTGGCGGTCGTAGAGCATGGCGCCGTTTGCCACGCCCTCGTGGGCATCGGCAAAGTGCTTGAGGTTTTGGTAGTGAGTGGTGATAACAGCCCAAGCCTGCTTCTCGCAGAACTGCGTGAGCACGCTCTCGGCTATAGCCCCACCGATTTGCGGTTCCGTTCCCGTGCCAAACTCGTCGATGAGGATAAGCGTCTTGCCCGAAGCCTGCTTCATCATGTTCTTCATGTTCAGAAGATGCGACGAATAGGTTGACAAGTCGTTCTCAAGGCTTTGCTCGTCGCCAATGTCAATCATTATGTCGTCGAAGACTCCGCACTTGCTCCTCCCGTCCACGGGAACGCTGAGGCCGCACTGTAGCATGTATTGCACCAATCCCGTGGTCTTCAGGCATACCGACTTGCCGCCGGCGTTTGGCCCGGAGATTATCAGCACATGCTTCTCGGGGGTGAGCATTATGTCGAGAGGCACGATCTCGCCCTTGAGATGAGCCTCAAGAAGGGGGTGACGCGCACGTATGAAATCGATGTAGGGCGAGTCTTTCACCGTTGGCTCGAAGGCTTCCATCTCCTTCGCGAGTTTTGCCTTGGCGTGTATGAAGTCGATTTTGGCAAGGAAATCATACGAGTCGAGCATCTCGCGCACATGAGGACGTATTCGCTGCGCCATCTTCGACAATATGCGTATTATCTCCTTGCGCTCTTCAATCTCCAACTCGCGAATCTTGTTGTTGGCCTCCACAGCCTCGGTTGGCTCCACGAACACGGTGCGCCCCGTGGCACTCTCATCGTGCACGATGCCCGATATTTTCTTTTTCAACCCAGGTGCCACGGGAATGACGAGACGGCCGTCGCGCATGGTCGGTGCTGCGTCCTTGTCCACTATGCCGTCGCTTTGGGCGGCGCGGAGGATGTTGTTGAGTATTCTCGACACCGATCCGTTGGTCCTCGCCAGCTCGCGGCGTATGTTGAGCAGCTCGGGAGAGGCATTGTCGCGAATGTGCCCAAACTTGTCTATGATTTGGTCTATTTGCTGAATTATGATTGGAAACGTGGCAATGCCGTCGGCTATGTCGTGCAGGGCAGGGTAGTCCCATTTCTTCATTGTCACGTCGCTCTCGTCATCGTCCTGTTCGGGCAACTCCTCTCCACGATAGAGATAAGCCACAATGTCGGCGATGGTCTTTAGCGAGCGCCTGATGTCGAAAAGTTCACTTTCCTCTACCCACGTGTTTTGCAGCTTGAGCCGTTTCAAGCTGTCGCGAACGTCGAAGAAAAATGCCAAAGGGAAGTCGTCCTGCTCTTCTATCTGCCTCATCTCGCGTATCTCCTCCATCCAAGTGTTTATGGTCTCGGCATCGGTGGAGAATGCCATTTCGCTGACCAGACCCTTTCCGAGAGGGGAGAGGCAATAGGCACCCACCTTGTCCTTTATCTCGTTGAATCCTATCTTGGTCTCAAAATTCTTTGGGTATATCATCTTTTATAATATCTCGTTGTGGCATGAAAACCTGTCATCGTCTTTTTTGCGACGTCATGTTTATTTAATTCGGTTTGCAAAAGTACATTATAAAAGATGTATGCTTCACAAAAATTCCGTTAATATATTTTAATTGAACCGTTAGTGGATAGTCGACGATAATTGTCGCTGTCGACAGGTTTCGGCTTTACAGTGCAAAGGCGATGTCATTCCACTGTAAAGCCGTTGCCATTCCAGTGCAAAGGCATTGCGATTCTAGTGCAATGCCGATGGGGGCTTTGGTGATAGTCTTGGGCTTGCCGGAATGACGTTAAACATTAATGGCTAAATGGCTGTGTAAAAGCCATTTAGCCATTAATGTTTTTTTTTAGCGAAACGCGACTTTAAAGCTTGTCGCCATAGCAGAGGTCGCCAGCGTCGCCAAATCCTGGCACAATGTATTTGTTCTCGTTCATGCCTGGGTCAATGGCCGCGCACCAGATGGTGGTCCTGTCCTCGGGAAACACCTTCTTGATACGCTCTATTCCCTCAGGCGTGGCAATGACGCAACATACGTGAATGCGCTTTGGGTTTCCTTTTGTAAGGAAAGCCTTGTAACCCAGCTCCATGCTGCCGCCCGTGGCAAGCATGGGGTCAGCTATGATAAGAGTCTTGTCGTCGATGGAAGGCGTGGCAAGATATTCCACGTGGATTCCCACCTCGTGGTGCTCCTCGTCGGTATACTCACGATAAGCCGACACAAAGGCGTTGCCGGCATGGTCGAACACGTCAAGAAATCCCTCGTGGAAAGGCAGGCCAGCCCTGAAGATGGTCGCGAGAACCACATTGTCTGACGGAACGTTCACGTTAGACACGCCCAAGGGGGTAACGACCTCGCGCGTGTCATAATTGAGATGTTTCGACACCTCGAATGCCTCATACCAACCCACGCGGCGGATATTGTTGCGGAAGAGAAGGCGATTGCGTTGGTAATTCTTGTCGCGCATCTCGGCTATGTATTGGCCCACGATGCTGTTTACTTCAGAAATATTGATTACATCTATCATGTTTTAGTTGAAACTTGATTATTGGTTGTTTAATGTTTCATATTGCAAAGTTAATCAAAATATGAGTCGGAACTGTCAAAAAAGGAGTGAAACTTATCTTCGCAATGACAACTACATTTAGCAAAACGAACCAACAAGACGCGGTTTTAATTTCTTTAACCTAAAAAAGGTATAGAACTAGCGAAAAAACGCGCGAGACTTTTTGCCGTGCATATAAGTTTTGTTACCTTTGCCCTCGCAAAAACAGAAAGTTCACATTTTTCATAACTAATACATTTTAAAAAAAATGGCAAAGTTAGATTTAACAAAGTATGGTATTACAGGTGCTACTGTAATCGCTCACAATCCTTCTTACGAGCAGTTGTTCGAGGAGGAGACAAAGGCAGGTCTTGAAGGTTATGAGGTAGGTCAGGTGACCGAGCTCGGCGCTGTCAACGTGATGACAGGTATCTTCACAGGTCGTTCTCCTAAGGACAAGTACATCGTTGACGATGCACAGAGCCACGACAACGTATGGTGGACTTCTGAGGAGTACAAGAACGACAACCACCCAATGAGCGAGGACGTTTGGGCCAAGGTTAAGGAGATTGCCAAGAACGAGCTTTCAAACAAGAACCTCTACGTGGTAGACGCATTCTGCGGTGCCAACAAGGCTACTCGCTTGGCTGTTCGCTTCATCGTTGAGGTGGCATGGCAGGCACACTTCGTGACCAACATGTTCATCAAGCCTACAGAGGAAGAGCTCGCCAACTTCGAGCCAAACTTCGTTATCTACAACGCTTCTAAGGCTAAGGTTGAGAACTACAAGGAGCTCGGCTTGAACTCTGAGACTTGTGTTGCCTTCAACACAACTACTCGTGAGCAGGTCATCATCAACACATGGTACGGTGGTGAGATGAAGAAGGGTATGTTCTCTATGCAGAACTACTACTTGCCATTGAAGGGCATCGCTTCTATGCACTGCTCTGCAAACTGCGACATGAACGGCGAGAACACAGCTATCTTCTTCGGTCTCTCTGGCACAGGTAAGACTACTCTGTCTACTGATCCTAAGCGTAAGCTCATCGGTGACGACGAGCACGGATGGGACGACGAGGGCGTGTTCAACCTCGAGGGCGGCTGCTACGCCAAGGTTATCAACCTCGACAAGGAGTCTGAGCCAGACATCTACAACGCCATCAAGCGCAACGCTCTTCTCGAGAACGTTACTGTAGACGCTAACGGCAAGATCGACTTCGCTGACAAGAGCGTTACAGAGAACACTCGTGTTTCTTACCCAATCAACCATATCACCAACATCCAGCCGGGTTCTTCTGCACCAGCTGCCAAGCAGGTTATCTTCCTCTCAGCTGACGCATTCGGCGTGTTGCCTCCAGTGTCTATCCTGACTCCAGAGCAGACCAAGTACTACTTCCTCTCTGGTTTCACAGCTAAGTTGGCTGGTACAGAGCGCGGTATCACCGAGCCTACTCCAACATTCTCTGCTTGCTTCGGTCAGGCATTCTTGGAGTTGCACCCAACTAAGTACGCTGAGGAGCTCGTTAAGAAGATGGAGAAGAACGACGCTAAGGCTTACCTCGTCAACACAGGTTGGAACGGTACTGGCAAGCGTATCTCTATCCGCGACACACGTGGTATCATCGACGCTATCTTGAGCGGTGACATCGACAAGGCTCCTACAAAGCAGATCCCAATGTTCGACTTCAAGGTTCCTACAGAGTTGCCAGGCGTTGCTACTGACATCCTGGATCCTCGCGACACTTACGCTGAGGCTTCTCAGTGGGAGGAGAAGGCTAAGGATTTGGCTGCTCGCTTCATCAAGAACTTCAAGAAGTACGAGACCAACGAGGCTGGTAAGGCTCTCGTTGCCGCTGGTCCACAGCTCTAAGCAGAAACGTGAACATGCTTTTCTGCCTCATAAGGGCAGAGGGCATTGACCATAAACATTAAAGCAGATTGCATAAACCGACATGTCGGTTGTGCAATCTGCTTTTTTCATTTATTTTTCGTACTTTTGCAGCCATAGTGTCAGAAAGGGAGATAGAATGCCATTTCTCCAACTCGGAATTGAGGTCTTGAAGATTGTCAATTCTGCGTT
>CAVAGT010000040.1:0-25542 GCA_963588155.1 Lachnospiraceae bacterium
ACGCTTGAGGTGGCGCACCTTGCCATATTCAAGGGTGTCGCGACGCGAGGGATAGCTCACGAGTTGCAGCTGCTGCTTGGTGCTGCCAGAACCTATATAGAATATGTCAACGCTATCCTTGACCTTGGCGAGCTTGGCGGCCTCGGCGCGCGCCCGGCGGTTTATCGCAGCCGTGTCGGGCGGAGCGAACTCGGAGGCGGCAACGGTGTCGCCAGGATTGTCGACAGGCGCCATCTTGCAGGCGGTGGGGAACAATCCCACGACTGCCACAAGCAACAATAAATAAAGAATCTTTTTCATAAGCCTTTCTTTCTCTACAAGCCTACCCTTCTCTACAAGCCTTTCCTATCAACAAGCCTTTTCTGCTCACACGCCAATCTTGGCCAGTCCGCCCTCACTGGTCTCCTTGTAGAGCGAAGGCAAGTCGTGACCCGTTTGTTTCATCACTTCCACCGCACGGTCGAAGCTCACGCGGTGCTTTCCGTCGGAGAAGGCGGCATAGAGGTTGCAATCGAGGGCTCGTGTGGCGGCGAAAGCGTTTCGCTCTATGCATGGAATCTGCACCAGTCCGCACACGGGATCGCACGTCATGCCTAGGTGATGCTCCAAGCCCATCTCGGCGGCATACTCAATCTGCGATGGCGAGCCGCCAAAGAGCTGGCAAGCGGCAGCCGAAGCCATGGCGCAAGCCACGCCCACCTCACCCTGACAACCAACGTCGGCACCCGATATGGATGCGTTTTGCTTGACGATGTTGCCTATAAGCCCCGCGGTGGCGAGGGCATGGAGAATCTTCTCTTCGGAGAAGCTGTGACCGGTGGCAAGATGGTATAGCACACCCGGTATCACTCCACAACTGCCGCAAGTGGGTGCCGTGACAATGGTGCCGCCACTCGCGTTCTCCTCGCTCACGGCAAGGGCGTAAGCATAGACGAGGCCACGCGTCTGGAGATTGGGCTTGTAGCCCTTGGCCTTCACGAAATAAGTGGAAGCCTTGCGCTGGAGGTTGAGTGGGCCAGGGAGACGTCCCTCATGATTGATGCCACGCTCCACGCTCTCCTTCATGGCGTTCCACACGGTGAGCAGGTAATCCCAGATGTCAGGATTCTCACAACGATCCACGTACTCCCAATAAGCACAACCGTTGTCCTCGCACCATTTCTTTATGTCAACGAGATAATGCAAGTCATAGACATCGGGACTTGCCGGCAGCAAGCCAGTAGGATGGTCGCCCTCGGAGAGAGCTCCACCGCCAACGGAATAAACCACCCAATCGTTTATGCGCATGCCATTGGGATGGAACGGCAGAAACTCGTTTGGCTTCCACTCTATGTCCACCTGGCCAACAGGCTCAAGCACATCCTTGATGGCAATGTCGGTCATGTGACCTTTGCCGGTGGCTGCCAAACTGCCATAAAGCGTGACATGAAAGCTTGTCACGTCAGGATGTTCCCTTAAATATGTTTGCGCCGCCTTTTGCGGGCCCATGGTATGGCTCGACGACGGCCCCTTTCCTATACGGAATATTTCTCTCAATGATTTCATGCCACAAAGTTAATGTTTTTATGCGAGAGACAGCCCCTCGGCAGGCAAGTTTATTTTCATCCGCTACATTCTTCCCGGCTTTCAGCCACATATATTCTTAAAGGCACACGTGTCGCACCGGTCCTTATGCACGGTAGGCTCAAAAGGCTTGTCCTCATTGAAAATGTCGGCGAGCAACGATCCCAAGTCGCGAGCAAAGGCTTCGTGGACGTTGGCAATGTCGTTGACATCCGAGAAGGTAGCCTTCCGCTTACCCTCCTGCCCTTCGTCCTTAACCTTGAGTATCGGGTTATAGCTCTCGTCTTTCGCCTGCCTTATGAAGAGCAATGCCGGAGCCACGGGGTCGCCCCCAAGGCGGTAAGCCTCTTGCGCCTCACTGCTCCGGCTGATAATGTCGGAATAGAGAAACGACTGGAGATAATACACCGTATGTTTGGAATCAACGTAGTCGGGATTGAAAATCTCGTCAACGCTCGGTGCCGACGACGTCAACGGCCGCCCTGTCTTATAGTCGACCACGCGCAGCTGCCTGCCTATGCGGTCAAGGCGGTCTACCTGTCCACCCAACCTTATGGCACGCTGTTTGCTATTAATCTCGAAGGTGAAGTCCTTGTAGAAGTCTTTCTCAAGGGCTATAATGTCGAACGGAGTGTTAGCCTTGTCAAGGCGCAAAAGTCGCTTTACATAAATAAGCAACACGTTGCGGTTGAGCAGTTGCAAGCCGTTGTAGCGTGGACGGTAGCCTGCCCCGTCAACCTTGAACAGCTTCTCGCTGAAAGCTTGGTCGAGGAACCTTTCTATCTTTACATTCTCTTTCACGAGACCGTCTATCCTATCTGCCGTGATCGTTTTCTTGCCATGGTCTGACAAATCGTCATAGATAAGCTCCGCCGCCCGGTGGAATATGTTGCCAAAGATTACGTTGTCTATCTCCTGGTCGTCGTCGTCAGCCTCACGCAATTGGCACACGGTGGAATAATAGAACATGAGCGGGCAACGAAGATAGCGGTTTATCGCCGAGGGCGACAACGACTTTATGTCGCGCAATCGCCTTGCCACCGCTGCCTTTTTCTCTATCGGCACACGCATGACGGGCGACACGTTCTGCCCCGACTGCAAGGTCAGCCTGCGAATATGCTGAGCCTGACCGCTCTCCACCATGAACTGCAACATGAAACGGCTCATCTCGCCCTGCTTGCCATCGTCGGCGGCATTGTTGAACGCCATGGTGACATCTGCGGCACGCTGCAAGAGCGAGTGGAAATAATAAGAATAGATAGCCACCTTGTTCTCTATGGTCGTCATCTCATAACCACGGCGCAGCGAATGGGGAATGAAGGATGCGTCGTTGACACCTTTCGGCATATTGCCCTCGTTGCAAGAGAGCATGAGCACGTGGTCGAAGTCGAGGTTGCGGGTCTCCAGCACACCCATGATTTGTATGCCAAGCGCCGGCTCGCCATGGAAAGGCACCGAGGTGGAGTCTACGAGCTGACTCAACAGGCGTTGCAGCAACACCGTGGCGCAGTCGACCTCTGTCTTGGCGAACACCTCCTTGAGACGGTTCACAATGGTGTACATTCGGAAGATGGACTCGTGCATCAACGGGTCTTTCTCGGCACGCGAGCCCACGCCAGTGAACTTCAGTACTTCGGCAAGCCATTGCAACAGGTCGACGATAAGGTCACGTCCCTGCTGGCCTGGCGACACGGGAGTAAAGACCCGACGCACCGCCTCGTCGCGGTTTTCGACAAGTCGCGCAACAGAAGGGAAGAAGGTCTTGTGGGTGTTTATGTCCTCATAGACGAGAGGGATGTCGCTTGAGATATACTTGGCATAAGGGTGGCACAACACTTGGTTGACATAAGCCAAGCGGTAGGTCTTGCCATCCTTGCACAACCCTTGCAAGCGCAAGGCGAGAAGCACGCCCACGAGCGTGGCGGCTGGCGTGGCAGACAAAGGGTAGCCTGTGGTGATATTGACCTCGTTCACCGTCTCGGGCAAGCAATGGACGACGTTTTGCAAAAGCCGCTCGTCGCACAGCACTATCGCCACCGACCGTGGGTTGGTCTTCACCACATCGCCCAAACGACGAAGCCATGTGGTGACATATCGCGCTTGGATGTCCTCGGTTGGCGCGGATACATAAATTATGTCTTTCTTCTTCGACAGGTTGTCGTAGATAGTGTCAGTATCTATGCCTTCCGACGCCCTGCCCGATGACAACTCGTTTGGCAAACGGTCAAGATAGCGGCGAATGTATCGTCCAGCCTCGTGACCATTGGCCATGAAGTACGTGTCATAGTCCCAATAAAACTCCGCCATGCCCGCGTCCTTCAGTTGCAGAAAGAGTCGGCGCTCAACTTTTTGGAGCAGATTGAAACCCACGAAGACATAATGCTTGAAACGGAAGTCGCTAACCTTGCGTTCCACCACGTCGCGATAGAGCATGCCCTCATAGGCCAAGCCGTCGCGCCTGAGATCCTCGCGGAAGGCATGATAGAGCGGACCAAGGCTCTTCCAAATATCATTGAAGCGCTGTTGCAACAAGGTTTCGGTCTCCACCTTCCCGAAGAAATTCTCAAGGCTCTCGCGCTGCTGGTCGGAGAGGAAAGAGAAGTCGCGCATCTCCTGCCACGCCTCAAGACTGATGAAGAGCTTGTCGGCATCCACAAGGTTCTTGTCGAGGTCGTCGAAATCGGAAAGCATAAGTTGACCCCACGAGAAGAAATGGTCGAGCGGCTCATCGCTGCCCGTGAGCTTGACATAGGCCTTGTAGAGTCGGAATACAAGGTCTATCTGGTCGGCGACGACAAGAGAGGAATGGTTTCTGAAAAGGTCGCTGATGGTGAAATACGACGGGCTCCATACCGTGTGGCCGGTCTCCTCGTAGAGAGCCTGGTTCAGGAAGAGCGAGGCTCGCTTGTTTGGGAAAACCACGGCAATGTCGGCAAGGTTCTCCGCGCCATGCTTGGCAAGGATGTCTTTGGCTACGTTTTGCAGAAATGTCCTCATCGGATAAAAGGTTCTTTGAATGATGTTTCTTTTACTATAAACAGTTGATTATACCTTCACTATGTCGTTGTTGCGGATATACCACAAGTAGCCTTCCACGTCGTCGTAGCCCATATCCTTGAGCAGGTAGACATATCCTCGGACCTGTCGCTTGTGTTTTTCCATCTTGCCGCCGGTCTTGAAATCGATTACCACCATCTTTTTCCCGTCGTAAATCACACGGTCGGGACGTTGCTCCTTGACGCGCTGCTCCTCGGGGTCGTAATAGATCATGGAACACTCGTTGAAAGCCTTCCACCGTGGCGAGAACCAGTCGTTGACCCGCGGGTCACGCAACTTCTCCTCGATAAACTCCTTTAGTTGCTCGCGCGTCATGGGACGGTCGTAAAGCACGCCGTCGAACTCCATTTGGTCGATGGCGGCATCAACCTCGGTATAGTCGTGGATGGTTGAGAAAAGGCGATGGATAATGTTGCCAGTGTCGATATACTGGTCACGCTCGCGCCGTTGCTCAAGCTCATCGTCAGGGGTCATGAACTCGTCGCTGGCGTTGCTTTGCAGGAAATGGGCTTTCGTCTTGGTTGCCTCGATCTCTATGCCAACGCCTTGCTCCCTTTGTTCAAAGATGTTGGTCTGTGCATGGCCATCTGCCGCGGATTGGCTACTTGCCGCCACAGGCTTGCAAGCCAACGAGCCAAAGCCATAGCTTATGATGCCGTCGGCCTCGGCCTCAGGCTTGGCGTTAGGCATTTTGGACATCACGCTTGCGATGAGCGAAGAAGGGAAGTCGGCCTTGTCGCCCTTGCCAAGTACAAACAAGTTGCGCGAGGCACGGGTAAAGGCAACGTAAAGGATGTTCACGTTGTCGACAATGTTCTTTATGTGCTCCGCGTCATAGTCGGCGGCATAGATGGAGTTCTTCAGTTTCTTGGCACTGAGCTTCACCGGCACCACTGGCAAGTCGCTGTAAGGCTCAACAGAAGGTTCGACCCAAAGGGTGTCGTCTTTGGTTTCCAATGCCCAATCGCAATAAGGCAGGATTACATTGTCAAACTCCAAGCCCTTGCTCTTATGGACCGTGAGCAGACGGATGCCGTTCACCTCGGCACTGTGAATGGACTTGGAACAAAGGTTCTCGTCCCACTCTGCGAGGAAGTCGGTGATGCCTGCCACGTGGCGTTTGAGATAATTGGACAAGTGGTCGAAGAAAGCGCACACATAAGCATTCTGGTCGCCGAGCCTGTCGAGCCGGAAAAGGGCGTAGAGTCTCTCGGCAAGGTCTATGAGAGGCATGGACAGCAGCTCCGTGCGATCGGCCACGAACTCCTGCGGAAGCATGGGCATATAGGCATGAGACGGAGAATAAGGCTTGCCATCCTGCCCGTTCCTTTGACAGGCGTCGGTCGGTTCCAGTTCCTTTCCTTGAAACGACTTGGCGAGGAACGCCTCAGTGAGTCCGTCATCGGGATTGACGAGGTAGCGCATGGCGTTGACAATGGTGTTGACAGCCTGCGACGCGTCGAGGCGGAAAGCCTCATCAGACACCATCTTAAGCATTCGTTGCTCTCCGTCTACCACCACCGGGTTGTGGAGAAAATAGTCGGCTATCAAGCGTATGTGCTTGTTTTTTCTCACTATGATGGCGATGTCACTATATTGAATGCCCTTGGAGAGCAGCGACTCTATGATTTCCCTAACTTGCGAAATCATCAGCTCATCATAATCATTGCTTGGCAGAAGCTTGACGACCACCAGGCCAGCCTCGGGCTTACTGTCGGGCACTTTCTGCGTCACGTCGGAATAAGCCTCCTTTATTATAGGCGCGTCAACGGAAAGGCTTGACGCCGCGGCGTTGAAGAAGTCGTTGTTGAAATTCACGACGTTGCGTTGCGAACGGTAATTAGTGTCAAGGCTCTTCACCTTCACCGTGTCGGGGTAATTGGTCTCGTTCAGTCCTTGCAGCAGCTGCCAGTCGCCATTGCGCCAGCGGTATATGCTCTGCTTCACGTCGCCCACTATAAGGCTGCCCGCCTGATGGGATATGCAGTCGTCGAGAAGCACCTTGAAGTTGTCCCATTGCACGGTCGATGTGTCTTGGAACTCGTCTATCATTATATAACGCAGCTGCCCGCCAATCTTCTCATATATAAATGGCGAGTCTTGCTTGTCGATAAGGTCGTTGAGCAGTTTTTGGGTATTTGACAGAGGATAGTCGTTGTTGTCGGCATTGATTCGGTTCACCTCCTCCTCGATGCGTCCGAGAAGTCGAAGCTGGTTAATGTTCTGCAAGGTGAGCGTCACCGAGTTTACGGTGAGGGCAGCCGCCTCTCGCTTTTCCTCCGCCTCTTCTATCAACGGCTTGACATGTTCACGGATGGCAATAGACTGAGGCTTGCCTATGTCCGCCTTCTTCACGAACTTGTCGGGATTGTCCAGTCCGGCTTGAACATAGGAGTTGGGCATTGGAGTCTTGCCTTCGCCCACAAGCTTACCCTTCGCAAGGTTCTCGAAATATCCCGGGGCATTGCTGTGGCCACGCGAATAGCACGAGTCGTCTATGCCATAGGTTGAGGCTATCGCGTCGTAACGCTTGGCGAAATCAGCCATCTCGGCGAGAGCCTTCGCGCGCAACGCCCTTAGGCGCGACGTGTATTGCTTGAAGAAGTTGGCGTCGTCCATGATGAGACGCAGCTGCTTTTGATGGCTCTTGTAGAAATCGGTGAATATGTTTAGCCCGAAGTCCTTGATATTGCCTACGACGTTCCAGTTTTTGTCTTCCTCCATTCGCTCACTGACGAAATCCATGATCCACGTGAGCAATGGGTCATTGCCGTTCTCGATGTTGCTTATGATGTTGTCCACCGCCTGGCTCTCCACCTCCTTGTCGTTGAGCATGACCTTGAGGCTCGCCGTCAGTCCCAGCTCTCGCGCGAGGTTTCTCAGCACCCGCTGGAAGAAGCTGTCGATAGTCTCAACCCTGAAGCGGCTATAGTCGTGGACAAGCAAAGAGAGCGCGTCACCCGCCCTGCTGCGGATGACGCGCTCCGTAAGGTTTGGGAACGACTTCTTTACATTATCATAATAATCGTCAGCGTCGGGCAAGCTATTTGCTATGCCGTAGAGCTTTGACAAGATGCGCAACTTCATCTCCTGCGTGGCCTTGTTGGTAAAGGTCACGGCAAGGGTGTAGCAGTAGTTCATTGGGTCATCAACGAGCAACTTGATGTACTCCACGGCAAGGGTGAACGTCTTTCCCGACCCCGCGCTCGCCTTGTAAACGGTAAGGGGCGCGGTATTAGTATGCACGAGCGATGATTACTTTGTATTTCGCGTCGGCACCACTGACCATGTCCTTCATGCCTTCCACGTTCTGGTCGTAGGCGAAAGGTATGCAACGTATCGTGGCTTGAGTGTCCTCCTTGATTTTCGCCTCGGTCTCGGCAGTGCCGTCCCATGGGCAGAGAAAGAAGCCGCCATCCTTGACGCGCTCCTTGAACTCGTCGTAGTTGTCGCACTCGTAGACGTGAGCGTCGCGGTATGCCTTGGCCTTCTCGAATATGGCCTTCTGCATATCTTCGAGAGTATTTTTCACGCGCTCCACGATGCCGTCGAAACTGACGTTCTCCTTCTCCAAGGTGTCGCGACGCATAATCTCAATGGTATTGTTCTCAAGATCGCGACCACCCATGACAAGGCGCACCGGCACACCTTTCAGCTCATAATCGGCGAACTTGAAGCCTGGACGCTTGTTGTCTGCATCGTCATACTTCACGCTGACGCCCAAGGCGCGCAGCTCGTCGATGGCTGGCTGCAGCTTGGCGGTGATGGCGGCGAGCTGCTCGGCATTCTTGCTTATCGGCACGATGACGACCTGGATAGGTGCCAAACGCGGAGGAAGCACGAGGCCGTTGTCGTCTGAGTGGACCATGATGAGCGCGCCCATGAGACGTGTGGAAACGCCCCACGACGTAGCCCAGACATACTCGGGCTTGTTGTCCTTGTTGAGGAACTGCACGTCGAAGCTCTTGGCGAAGTTCTGGCCAAGGAAGTGGCTCGTGCCGCTCTGCAGGGCCTTGCCGTCCTGCATCATAGCCTCTATGGTATATGTGTTCAACGCACCGGCGAAACGTTCAGTCGGGCTCTTCACGCCCTGCAGCACGGGAACGTCCATCCATTTCTCGGCAAATTCGGCATAGACATGGAGCATCTTCTCTGCTTCTGCCTCTGCCTCCTCCTTTGTGGCGTGGGCGGTGTGGCCCTCCTGCCAAAGGAACTCAGAAGTGCGCAGGAAAGGACGTGTGCGCATCTCCCAGCGCATGACGTTGCACCACTGGTTGCACATGATTGGCAGGTCGCGCCAAGAGTGGATCCAGTTCTTGTATGTGTGCCAAATCATGGTCTCGGATGTAGGACGGATAACGAGTGGCTCTTCGAGCTTGGCGTCCTGATCCACCACGATCTTTCCATCGTCTGTCGACTTGAGTCGGTAGTGGGTCACCACGGCGCTCTCCTTGGCGAAACCCTGCACGTGCTCTGCCTCGCGCGCAAAGAAATTGACAGGTATGAGCAATGGGAAGTAGGCGTTCTGCACGCCTGTCTCCTTGAACATCTTGTCGAGTTGGGCTTGCATCTTCTCCCAAATGGCATAGCCGTAGGGCTTTATTATCATGCAACCACGTACTGGAGCCACCTCAGCCAGGTCGGCTTTCACGACCAAGTCGTTATACCACTGACTATAGTTATCAGCACGCTTGGTCAATTGTTTCAGTTCTTTTGCCATAATTCTTCAATCATAGGGAAATCCCTACACGGATGTAGGAGTTTCCGGAATGCGCAAATTTTATTTATGTTTAATTTTGCGGCAAAGTTAATAAAAAAAGATAGCATAAACGGCTTAACTACCAAAAAAAGGCTACCTTTGCATCAAGAAAAACAGAGAGAATACAATTATTATTTAATTAACATGAAAAACACAAAGACTATTGCACTCGGGATGTGCATGCTCACTATGGTTAGCGGATTCACTTTCACAAGCTGTGCCACCAAGCAAGGCACAGGCACCCTCATCGGCACAGGCGCAGGCGGTGCCGTGGGCGCTCTTGTAGGTGGTCTCATCGGCCATGGTAAAGGCGCTGCCATCGGTGCAGCCATTGGCGGAGCTGTTGGTGCCGGAGCCGGCACGCTCATTGGCCGCCACATGGACAAGGTTGCCGAGCAGGCCAAGCAGGTGGAGAACGCCAAGGTGGAGACCGTGACCGATGCCAACGGCTTGAAGGCCGTGAAGGTGACTTTCGACAACGGCATTCTCTTTAAGGTAGGAAAATATGACCTGCAGAGCGGAGCCATCAAGGACCTGACCCAGTTCTCTACCGTGTTGAAGAACAACTCCACTTGCTCTGTCGACATTCAGGGTTACGCTTCTTCCGACGGTTCCGACGACCTGAACCTCAAGCTCTCGCAAAACCGCGCCAACGCCGTGAAGAACTTCCTGGTGAACAGCTGCAGCGTGCCCACCTCACAGATCAAGAACGCCGTGGGTTATGGCGAGACCAACCTTATCACCAACGCCGATGGCACTGAGAACCGCGAGGCAAGCCGCCGCGTGGAGGTTTACCTCTACGCTTCACAGGCCATGATTGACGCCGCAAACAACGGCACATTGAACTAATGCGTCTTTTCAAGATAATCACACGATGGGTGGTGGGGGCATTTTTTGCCTCCACCATTCTTGCTGTCATAGCCTACCGTTTCATTCCCGTATACATCACGCCATTGATGGTGATAAGATGTTTCCAAAACGGTTCGCTCACCATTCACCACCACTGGATCTCGCTCGACAAGATGTCGGCGCACATGCCCGTGGCTGTCATGGCAAGCGAGGACTCACGATTCCTACTGCACCACGGCTTCGACTTCAACGCCATAGGGCAAGCGGCAAAAAACAACCTCAAGGGCGGAAAGAAGCACGGCGCCAGCACGATATCGCAACAGACAGCCAAAAACGTGTTCCTGTGGCCAGGACGCTCATGGGTGAGAAAAGGTTTCGAGGTCTACTTCACGGCTCTCATGGAGCTTTTCTGGAGCAAGCAACGAATCATGGAGGTATATCTCAACTCCATAGAGATGGGCTCAAGCATCTACGGGGTTGACGCTTGCGCCGAGCTGAATTTTGGCAAGAAGGCGGATGAACTGTCAAGAGCCGACTGCGCGCTGATAGCTGCCACTTTGCCCAATCCACGAAGGTTCTCATCCAAATACCCAAGCGAGTATATGCGCAAGCGGCAAAGGCAGATCATGGCGAACATGCGCTACATTCCATCTTTCCCAAAAGAAGGCGAAGACTATGACCCGAACACCGCGGTAGGTGGCACCTACCGCTGATTGTCCAGGCCTGTTATTGTGGGAAAATCATGGTCCCAAATACCCCCGTCGGCATTGCACTGCTATGATGTCGGCATTGCACTGCTATCGTGACGGCTTTGCACTGCAATGGCGATGACTTTGCACTGCTATCATCTTCCAAGCTAATAATCATCATTTTTAAGCCAACAATCCTCTATAAATGCAGACAGACGACAACATTCTCACTCAACTCAACACTGCCCAACAGCAAGCCGTGACTTACTGCGACTCGCCACAGCTCGTCATCGCCGGCGCCGGCTCTGGCAAGACAAGAGTGCTCACTTTCAAGATTGCTTACCTGCTCAACCATTACGACCTCAAGCCTTGGAACATCCTCGCGCTGACGTTCACCAACAAGGCGGCAAGGGAGATGAAGGAGCGCATAGCAAGCATCGTGGGCGAAGAGAGGGCGAGATACCTGCAAATGGGAACGTTCCACTCTGTCTTCTCGCATATCCTGCGCGTGGAGGCCCAAGCCATAGGCTACACATCCGACTTCACCATCTACGACGAGACCGACTCGCGCTCGCTCATAAAGAACATCCTGAAGCAGATGGGGCTTGACGACAAGACCTATAAGCCTGCCACCGTGCACGCGGCAATATCGATGGCAAAGAACCACCTCTGCGGGCCAACGCAATATGCCGAGGACGGCGAGAACTTGCAGCGCGACAAAAGGCGCAACATGCCTGAGACTCATAAGATTTTCATGGCATACCAGCAACGCCTAAGGCAAGCCAACGCCATGGATTTCGACGACCTGCTCACGGAGACGTTCCGCTTGCTCAACGAGCATGAGGACATAAGGCAGAAATACGCCAATAGGTTTCAATATGTATTGGTAGACGAGTATCAGGACACCAACTATGCCCAGCAAATGATAGTGGAGTTGCTCACAAAGGACAACCCACACGTTTGCGTGGTGGGCGACGACTACCAGAGCATTTACGCCTTCCGCGGTGCCAACATTTCCAACATATTGAAGTTCAACAAGGTTTACCCCACGGCAAAGCTCTTCAAGCTGGAACGCAACTATCGCTCAACCAAGAACATCGTGGCGGCTGCCAACTCGCTGATGAAACACAACCGCAGCCAGATAGACAAGGACGTGTATAGCGAGAACTCCGACGGCGACAAGGTAACTGTCTACGAGACCATATCCGACAAGCGCGAGGCAAGTATAGTGTGCAGGGAGATAAAACGCCTGGTCAGGGAAGAGCAACTGAAATACAGCGACATAGCCATACTCTACCGCACCAACGCCCAAAGCCGCACGTTTGAGGAGGAGATGCGCAAGCCCGAAGTGGGCATGGGAAACAACTACCGCATCTACGGCGGACTAAGTTTCTACCAGCGCAAGGAGATAAAGGACATCATTGCTTATTACCGACTCGTGGTGAACCCCGACGACGAGGAGGCATTCAGAAGGATTATCAACTATCCCACACGCGGCATAGGCAACACCACGATAATGAAGATCGCGGCTGCGGCAGAGCAAGACGGCGTAAGCATGTGGGAGGTAATCTCCCGCCCTTCCGAGCATAGTCTCGACGTGAACAAGGGCACAATGGCCAAGCTCCTTGCCTTCCGCACGCTCATAGCCTCATTCATGGACGAGGCAGCGGATAAAGACGCCCTGAAGCTTGGACAAGAGATAATTGAAAAGGCTGGCATAAAGGCTGATCTCGGAAAAGACCAATCGCCAGAGGGCGACGCAAGGCGCGAGAACGTGGAGTCGCTCATCTCCGGCATGGCGGCGTTTGTACAGGCGCAACAAGAGGACGACAAGGGCGACTACATACACCTTACTGATTATCTTCAGACCGTGTCTTTGATGACCGATGCCGACAATGGCGACGACACTGGCGACAAGGTAACGCTCATGACCATACACGCTGCCAAGGGCTTGGAATTCAACACCGTGTTTGTCGTAGGACTTGAGGAAAACATTTTCCCAAGCCTGATGTCGGTGGACAACGTAAAGGATCTGGAGGAGGAACGACGTCTCCTCTATGTCGCCATCACGCGAGCCGAGAGGCATTGTTATCTCACGTGGGCACACACCCGCTGGCTTTATGGCAAATTGGACGCTTTCGTCAATCCGAGCCGGTTCATATCCGAGATTGACCAGAAATACCTGCGCACCGAGGTTGAAGGCGGCAGGAGCGCGGGCAGCTTCTCATCATGGGGCGGCAACTCATCAGCACGCTCGTCGTGGGGCTCTCGCAACGATGATTATGAGATCAACAAGCCCTACACTGGTTTCCACGACTGGGGTGATGGCTACACGCGTCGCAGTGGGCGGATGCAGAACTCAAGGCCTGTGGCGGGGCAGTTCATGGCCGACCCCAAGCCCAAAATGACAACACCCCACAAGGCAGAGACCGCCGTGAACCCCTTCTCCGAGTCGTTTGAGCAGAAGTTAAGGCAGACGGGCAGATGGTCAAAAGTGTCAAGGGCAATGGCTAACGGCGGTAGGGCAACAGCCTCAAACCCCAACACGTCGGCAGAGGCAGCAGCCTTGAATGTCGGCAACGTCATAGAGCACCAACGCTTTGGCAAAGGCACGGTTGTCAACATTGAAGGCGTGGGAGAAAACAGAAAAGCTACGGTTGAGTTTGAGCAAACCGGCAACAAACAACTGCTCTTGAAGTTCGCGCATTTCAAGATCATCTCATGAGCTGAAAGGCAACACCATCGTCGTATTTTTCAACTGGGAAGAAGCCATCAAGGCATATATACCATAAAAGTTCGGCAAGCCAAATATTCAAAGGCTTGCCGAACTTTTTTTGCGTCTATGTGTTTATAGGTTTCTTCCGAACGCATTAAATAGTTCGCGGTATGTCTGCTTGATGCCTGTCACGGGTTCGCCTTTATAATATTCGCCCGTTTTCATGTTCTCTTCCACATTTTCCCAATATCCGCACATTTGGCGGTCAACAAGGTTACGGTCGTACATCTGCTTGATTTTCGGCAGCAACTCCTCAGCATGAATGTCAAGCAACACGTCAACGAGCATCCCGTTTAGGGCATAATCCGTGAAACTGGCTTCTGGACCACCATCGAGTATATCGTCGATGATTGTGGAGAACCATTCTATTGCCACGCAGCGTTTTTCAGGATAGATTGTGGCGATGTCTGCCACCGTCTCGAATACGTTAATCTTGCCGCCATGCATGATACCATCCTCAAGGATGAAATCGCGCAACAGCGGCAGAGAGTCATTACCAAGCCGCGCCATTGTCGGTATTGTAACCATGTTGGCGCAATCACCCCAAAGGAAATCCGTAACCTCTTTCGACTGTCGCAGAGTCTCAAGAACTACTTTCAGGCTTTCCTCACCACCGTCAAGGTAACCAAGGAATATCACTGCGTGCCTGATGCTCTGGTCTATCATCCCGGCGTTCATGCTCACGCCGCCCTCACCATCGTTTGCAACGCCAAGCCCCCACATAATCAGGCGTTCAAGTTGGCGACGCAACTTGTCGTGTGGCAATGCAAGGATACGATCCACATCAGCATCGGGCAATGTCAGGACGTTGCCGGACGCGGCAAAGACCTTATTCACTTCAGGGAATTCCGGCTCGTCAATCACCTTTGGGTAGAAGCCACGATAGGTGTAAGGGAAACCGTCATACTGATAGTATTGTGGGTATTCATCGCGTGGGTACCCATCCCTGTCCCACTTATCGTTATCAAAGCCTAGATTATCATCTTGCACCACAAACGAGTATTCGTCCTCTCCAAGGTTCTTTTTCAACAACGGTAGATACTTCATTAATTCAAGGTTGTTGTTTGCAACGAGGAAGTACTTGCCGTCTTTACCGTAATCGTATTCTACAAGTGGAATGTCATCGGTGTCGTCCTCAAGGAAATACTGCGCAAGGGCAAAATCCTTATGAGGCGCGATGCCTGCTTCCTCGGCAAAAGCCACGGCTCCCCACACCATATTGTGAGCTTCATTGTAACTCACTTCCTCCAGATCTGTTGCACTCTCCGCACGGTTGAGCAAGTCGTCAAACTCATAGTCATCCATGCGCAGTTTGTAGAAACACTTCTTTACGCCGACGCACCAGCGATCTATAAGGAAAGCGGCCACGCTGACGCGTCCTCCCGTGTGTTCACGTGCCACGATGACGTGCCCCATACCATCGTCCCAATCGTGGGCTGGGGTCATGTAGCATTTCCCTACCTTGACATTTCTCATTCTCTCGCGGATAAACCGCTCGGGCGAGAGGATTTACTGCCCTCCCTGCTGCTTGTTTTTCTTTTTCTTTGCCATAATGCGCAAAGGTATATATTATGTCACGCATTTCCGCAAGATTCATCTATTAAATATGTCACGCGTGACCATTTTTTTATAACCGTGTCTCATTAAAAAACCGCAACACATCAAGGTTTGAGCCTTGCCGTGTTGCGGTTATTGTTTTTGCCTGTCACAAGGATTGCCTCCTTGACAGGCATTTATCATTTCATTATTACTTTGCGTAAGCCACCGAGCGGGTCTCACGTATGACCGTGATCTTCACCTGTCCGGGATATGTCATCTCGTTTTGAATCTTCTCCGCGATCTCCGATGACAGCTTGTTGCTCTCTTCGTCGTTCATCTTGTCGGCACCTACGATGACACGCAACTCGCGGCCTGCCTGGATGGCATAGGTCTTTGTCACGCCAGGATAGCTCATGGCGATGGCCTCAAGGTCGTTGAGACGCTTGATGTAGGCCTCCACTATCTCGCGACGAGCGCCAGGACGAGCGCCAGAAATGGCATCGCAAACCTGCACAATAGGCGCGAGCAGGGTCTTCATCTCAGTCTCGTCGTGGTGAGCGGCAATGGCGTTTACGATGTCGGGCTTCTCGTTGAATTTCTCAGCCATCTTCGCGCCGAGCAACGCGTGTGGCAACTCACTCTCCTCGTCGGGCACCTTGCCTATGTCGTGGAGCAAGCCGGCACGCTTCGCCTTCTTCGGGTTCAAGCCGAGTTCAGCCGCCATCACAGAACAGAGGTTGGCTGTCTCACGGGCATGTTGCAGAAGGTTCTGGCCATAGCTTGAACGGTATTTCATCTTGCCTATGATGCGTATAAGCTCAGGATGGAGTCCATGCATACCAAGGTCAATGGCCGTGCGCTTTCCTGTCTCAATTATCTCGTTGTCGAGCTGCTTCTTCACCTTTGCCACGACCTCCTCGATGCGAGCAGGATGTATACGTCCGTCGGCCACGAGTTGGTGAAGGGCCAAACGGCACACCTCGCGACGCACGGGGTCGAAAGCCGAGATAACGATAGACTCAGGGGTGTCGTCGACCACAATTTCCACGCCACAAGCAGCCTCCAGCGCGCGGATGTTGCGACCCTCGCGGCCGATGATGCGGCCTTTCACCTCGTCGTTCTCTATATGGAACACGCTGACGGAGTTTTCTATTGCCGTCTCGGTGGCTACGCGCTGAATGGTCTGTATAACTATTTTCTTTGCCTTCATGTTGGCGTCAAGCTTGGCCTGGTCTACCACCTCGTTGATGTAGCTCGCGGCATCCATCTTGGCCTTGTCCTTCATGCTCTCCACGAGACGGTTCTTAGCCTCCTCAGCCGATATGCCTGAAATCTCCTCCAGCTTAGCGCGTTCCTGGCTCTGCATCTTGTCAAGCTCCTGTTGCTTTGCCGCCACGAGTTGCTTCTCGTTCTCCATGCGCTGCAACTCGCGATCCATGTCCTGACGTGTCTTGGCAAGCTCCTGCTGCTTCTGGTTGAGCGAAATCTCGCGCTGCTTCAGCTTGTTGTCGCCAGCCTGCATCCTTTGGTGATGAGCCTGGATTTCCTTGTCGAGTTCTCCTTTCTTGTTGAGGAACTTCTCTTTCACCTCAAGAAGTTTCTTCTCTTTTATGACATCCGCCTCCTTGTTGGCAGCCTCAACCATCTGGTTGTATTTTCCTTTTATCACATAACGGAAAATATAATAACCCGCCACGCCGCCTACAACAAGGGCCACAAGGGCGGTAATTAAAATGTTTATCATCTTATTCTATATTAACATGTTTTTAAATATAATTCCTTGTTTTATCCTTCCAAAAGCTTTTCCATCTCGCCCGTAAGCTCCTTCATCACTTTCTCGTAAGGCGCCGAGTCGTTGCGCCGCAATTCTTTCTGCAGGCGAAGCCCCAAGTCTATCATCGCATAATAGATTATCTCCTTGTCGGGCTTCTTGTCCTTGAAATTGGAGAAATACAGGTTCAGCAAGTCGTTGATGAGATCCGCGTCTTTCCTGTAAAGCGGTTCCTCATCCTGCGGCACTCTGACAGAGATGAAAGTATCGTAAATACGAAGTCTGATATTTCGCTTAAGCTCCTCTTCCATACCAAATTATTAAGTGGACACCTAACTATTCCTGCCCGTTGAGCAGCGTGATGCTCCTGTTGACGTTCTTTATGAGCCTGTTTATCCGTTTCCTTGCCTCTTCAATGTCACCATCGGTGATTTGCATCATCCTGGCCACCTTGAGCAAGTCGTAGTCGCGCTGAAGGCGATTGGCAAGCTCCTTCAAGCCCGCTATCTCCTCATCGCGCTTTTGCACTTGGCTCTTCAACGCGTCATTTTCATCCTTCAGTGCCTTATAGCTGAGCATGAGTTGCCTCACCCTAGTGGTGAAAACATTAAGGTTTTCCGTTTTGGCATCCATAACACGAACCGGTCTTATAAACGACGCTTGCCAGACGGCGGCATCAGCCTTTCAGCTTTTTCTCGGCTTCCTTGGCCTCTTCCTGCGATGGTGCCGGCTCTTTCTTGGCGAGCATGACGACTTGGTATACAAAATCTGTTACCCACTTCTGCGAGAAGTTCAGCTTTTGGTTGTACTTGCGCACTGCCATGACAGCCTTGATGACGCTGGCGTCGGTATAGCTGTTTTTAGTGAAGATGTCGTTCACCGTCTTCTCCGTCATGGTATAGATGGCTTTCTTGAAGAAAGAAGGCAGGCGAAGCTTGAACTTCATCAGGTTGCCCGTGAGCATCATCAACTCCTGAGAGAAGTTCTGGAACTGTATGAGATAGACCTGCACGTCTTGCAACTTTCTGCAATTGCGGCGGATACTCTGGTCTATCTCCTTGAAAAAGCTGTCGTCAGTGCCATAAATCTCGTGCATCATCTTGCGGCAATGCGACCTTTCACCCAGGCCAAGCTTATTGTTCTGGGTGGGCACATGGAGCGTCGACTTGAAAACGCGCAAGTCGGGAAGCATGGCAAGGTTGGTTATGCCAAGCTGGGCGGCAAGCGATGCCTGGAAATACACCCTCACGAGAGTCATGTAATCCTGCATGCCACCGGCCTTCTCCTCACGTGGCTTCCTATTGAATATCTTTGAGAAAATTCCCATATTTTATCAAATATTAATTCACATAGATTAAATTATCAATGCAAATGTACGACAATAATGCGATTATTCAAAGAGAAAAACATTATTTTTCCCCTAATACTTATTTATTTATAAAAAATTGGGATATTAAAAACTATAATGTGTACCTTTGCTTAAAATATAAAAATATATCAACCATGAAAGGCATAGTGTTGGCGGGAGGTTCCGGAACCCGTCTCTATCCCATCACAAAAGGCATCAGCAAACAGCTGATACCCATTTTCGACAAGCCAATGATCTATTACCCCGTCTCGGTGCTCATGCTTGCCGGAATTCGCGACATTCTCATCATTTCCACACCACAAGACATCGACTCTTTCAAGAGGCTCCTTGGCGACGGAAAGCAAATGGGCGTGAACTTCACCTATGCGGTGCAGCCGTCTCCCGACGGGTTGGCACAGGCGTTCATCATCGGCGAGGAGTTTATCGGCGACGACAGCGTGTGTCTCGTATTGGGCGACAATATCTTCTATGGCGCCGGCTTCACAAGCCTGTTGGAGAAGAGCGTCAGCCTCGCCAACGAAGGCACGGCATCGGTCTTCGGCTATTGGGTCAACGACCCTGAGCGATATGGCGTAGCCGAGTTCGACTCCACGGGAAAATGCGTTAGCATTGAGGAGAAACCGGCCAAGCCAAAGAGCAATTACGCCGTGGTGGGACTGTATTTCTACCCGAACAGCGTGGTGCGGATAGCCAAGGGCATCAAGCCAAGCGCGAGGGGCGAGCTGGAAATAACATCGGTGAACCAGGAATACCTCAAGCAAGGACAACTGACCGTGCAACCTCTGCAACGCGGTTTCGCATGGCTCGACACGGGCACCCACGACAGTCTGTCGGAGGCAAGCGCGTTCATAGAGGTCATTGAAAAACGACAAGGGCTCAAAGTGGCTTGCCTGGAGGAGATTGCCTTCAAGCAGGGATGGATAGACACCCAAACGCTTTTGGACGACGCCAAGCCAATGGCAAAGAATGATTATGGGAAATACTTGATGCGATTGGCGGAAGAGTCGGGAGAAAAAGGCTAGCCCCCTGACGCGAACCGCAATTGGGCAACATTAACAAACCAATCGTTATAAAAACTACAAAAATAATGAAATCCGAAAATATCAGCAACCTGGAAGAAAGCAAGGACAAGATGTTGGACTTGCAAGCCGAGACAGACAACATCAAGCAATATCTTGTCTCGCTGTTGATCAACTGGAAATGGATCGCCTTGTCGCTCATCGTGTGCCTCGGAATAGGCTTGGCATACGTTCGCTACACAAACACCGTTTACAACGTCAGCGAGAAGGTGCTTATCAAGGTCAGCGACAACAACTCCGGCAGCAGCCTTAAATCGCAGACCATGGGCTTCATGCCCATGTCTGACGGCTTCAACAACGAGCTTGAGATCTTGAGCACTCACACCCTTGCCAAGCAGGTGGTGAGAGACCTTCATCTCTTCGTGTATTATTACTCCGTTGGAACTATCAAGAGCACCTCGCTCTACAAGACCCAACCCGTCAACGTAGGCATCAGCCTCGGCGAGGCAGAGAGGCTGACAGGGGCGTTCACAGTGGAGGTGGAGCATGTCAACGGCAGCTACAACATCACCGCGCCCAATGTCGACGTGACGGTGAAGAGCCTCCCAACGACCATCGAGGCAAGGGGATGCCGACTGTCGCTTACCATGAACAATGGCACGGCGATAGCGCACGACTGGAAGATGAAAGCCATTATCAAGCCGCTAGACCAAGCCGCCTACGACTTCCAAGGACGCTTCAACGCCGTGGCCGACTCACGCACCACATCCATTGCCGTGCTCTCGCTCAACGACGAGAACCCAAGCCGCGCCTACGACTACCTACGCCAGCTGATAACCTGCTACAACACGCAGGCCAACGAAGACAAGAACGAGGTGGCAAGAAGGACTGAGGAGTTCATCAACCAGCGCATAGCAAAGATCAACGACGAGCTCGGAAGCACCGAGGGGCATATTGAGAACTATAAGCGAAGCCGCGGCATGGTGGAGCTGAAGACCAACGCCACGCAAGCCTTCACGCAGGCCAACAACTATCAGGAGAAGCTTGCCGACTTCAACACCCAAATAGCGCTTTTCGACGAGATGTCGGCATTCCTCAACAACCCCGCCAACAGGTACCAACCTCTTCCAAGCAATATCGGCATAGAAAACGGGGCGGTGACATCGCTCATAAACAACTATAACCAAACTGTGCAAAAGCGCAACATCCTTTTACAGAGCGCCAGCGAGAACTCACCTGCGGTAACGCCTCTCACCTCGCAGCTCGACCAGCTGCACAACGCCATCAGCCAGACCCTGCGCCAAGTGAGGAAGAGCATGGACATACAGCGCAGCGGCATACAACAGCAATATGGCAAATACCAAGGCGAGGTGGGACAGACACCTGAGCAAGAGCGCGTGCTGACACAAATCGGAAGGCAGCAGGAAGTGAAGTCGGGCCTGTACCTCCTGTTGCTGCAAAAGCGTGAGGAGAACTCCATCTCTCTCGCCTCCACTGCCGACAAGGGCCGTATCATCGACGAGCCACAGACCCAAGGCGTGGTGAGCACCAAGAGCCGGTCGGTCATGGGCGTGGCTTTCGTGGCAGGCTTGGGACTGCCCATAGCGATAATATATCTCATAGGACTTCTGCGCTACAAGATCGGCGGGCGCGAGGACGTGGAGAAACTTACGAAACTGCCCATCATCTCCGACGTGGCGACAGCGTCAAAGCACGCCAAGAAAGAGGGCGACATCGTGGTCAAGGAGAACCGCAACAACGCCATGGATGAGATTTTCAGAGGCATGCGATCCAACCTGTTGTTCACGCTCAAGGAAGGCCAGAACGTCGTCATGTGCACATCATCCATAGCAGGCGAGGGCAAGACTTTCATCTCCAGCAACCTCGCCATGTCGTTCGCCATCCTCGGAAAGAAGGTGCTTCTCATTGGTCTCGATATACGCAAGCCAAGGTTGCAAGGCGTATTCAGCATCGGAGACCAGAAGTTCGGCATCACGAACCTGCTGAGACAGGAGAATCCCACATGGGAAGAGATAGAAGGACAGATCTTGCCATCCGGCAAGCACGACAACCTGCTCATCATGCCTTCGGGACCCATCCCGCCTAACCCCACAGAGATCATCGAGAGAAAGAGCCTCGACAACATAGTAAACACCGTCAAGAGCCATTTCGACTACGTGATAATCGACTCCGCGCCTGTCGGACTTGTTCCCGACACCGTGTCGGTAGCCAGGGTTTGCGACGCAACGGTATTCGTTTGCCGAGCCGACTACACCCCGAAACGCGACTTCGACATCATCAACACGCTTGTCAATGAGGACAGGCTCCGCAACGTGAGCATCGTCATAAACGGCATCGACATGTCGAAGAAGAGACACGGCTACTATTACGGTTACGGTCATTACGGCTACGGTCACCACTCATACGGATATGGAGGCTACCGCTATGGCTACGACAACTATGGCAGCAAGAAAGACAAATCTATAAAGAAATAATAAGGAAAATGTCTAAAATAGCAATCGACTTCGACGGAACCATCGTGGAGGACCGCTACCCTGACATAGGCCCGGAGATAATGTTTGCAACCGACACGTTGCGCATGCTGCAACAAGAGCGTCATCAGCTTATCCTCTGGACCGTGCGCGAGGGCGAAGCCTTGAGAAAGGCGGTGGAATGGTGCCACGAGAGGGGCGTTGACTTCTGGGCAGTGAACAGCGACTATCCGGAGGAGAAACCTTCCGACAGGCACTACACCCGAAAAATCAAGGCCGACTATTTCATCGACGACCGAAACATAGGCGGTCTGCTCGATTGGGGACAGATCTACGCCATCATCCATCAGCACAAGACGCTTGCCGAGGTGCTGCTCAATGGCACGATGGAAGAGAAAAAGAAGAAACACTGGTGGAGCTTTTAACGCACCAGACATAATCACTAAGGAATGGAAAAGAAAGACCTCAGAATAATATTCATGGGCACGCCCGAGTTTGCCGTGGGCACGCTGAGCCAGCTTGTGGAAGGCGGCTACAACGTAGTGGCGGTGGTGACACAGCCCGACAAGCCCGTGGGAAGACACCAGGACAAGCTACAGCCGTCAGCGGTAAAGCTCTATGCCCTCGCCCACTCCATACCCGTGCTTCAACCCGTGAAGATGAAGGATCCCGAGTTTGTGGAGCAGCTAGCCGAGCTCAAGGCCGACCTGCAAGTGGTGGTGGCATTCAGGATGCTGCCGGAGATAGTGTGGGCAATGCCACGTTTTGGCACCTTCAACGTCCACGCCGCGCTCTTGCCGCAATATCGTGGCGCAGCTCCAATAAACTGGGCGGTGATCAACGGCGAGACGCAAACGGGCGTGACGACATTCTTCATCGACAAGGACATCGACACCGGAAGGATTATCATGAAGAGGACTTTCGACATTCCCGACGATGCCGACGTGGAGTATGTGTACGACGGGTTGATGAAGCTCGGGGCAGACATCGCCGTGGAAACCGTCAACCTGTTGCTCGACAACGACGGCAACGTGCCGGCGCAAGAGCAGGAAGCGCTCATCCCTGCCTCTGAGCCTCTGCATCCTGCCCCAAAGATTTTCAAGGAGACATGCCTTATATGCTGGGACAAGCCTGCCAAGACGGTTTACGACTTCATCAGGGGCTTATCCCCATACCCAGGCGCATGGACAACGCTCCACAAAGAGCAGAAGGCCACGGAGCTGAAGGTATACAAGACTGCGAAAACAGGAAAGCCCATAGGCGACGCGAAGCCCGGAGACATAGAAACCACGAAGAAAGCGCTATACATAGCTTGTGCTGACGAATGGTTGGAGGTTGTTTCCCTCCAGCTTGCCGGAAAGAAACGCATGGAGGCATCTGCCTTCATCAACGGCAACAAAGGCTTGGACGAATGCACGGTGGGTGAATAATCCAATGATTTCTGACACACACCGTGTGCGAAATTTCAAACACTTAGCAGGGGCGGGGCTTGTGCCCGTCCGCAACCAATATGGACGCATTGACAACTTCTTTGCCATTCGGGTTGCGGACGGGCACAGGGCTCGCCCCTGCTAAGCATAATCGGTAAATCCGGTGTGGAAGACTTGAGAACACATGTATACATAAAAAAAACGCATCGAAAATCACTTGACTTTCGATGCGTCTTTTTTATTGTCGGGGCGACAGGATTCGAACCTGCGACCACCTGGTCCCAAACCAGGAGCGCTACCGGACTGCGCTACACCCCGTGCTTATTTCTTTTAAGCGAGTGCAAAGGTAGGCAATAAAATCGATATGACCAAACTTTTCCGCGTTTTTTTTCATTTTTCGCAACAAAAACCCATTTTATGTGTTTGCCAGCCAATTTCCAAGCACCATTTAACCACAATTGGGCAAAATTTATTATTTTTGCAACCGATGAAAAATCAAGCGACATAAACTAGCAAGCATAAAAACATAAACTTATACTAATTAAATGAGAAAAGGATTATTGATAGCAGGCCTTGCTCTCTGCATGTCTGCCACGGCAAACGCAGCCGCGCCAGATTGGTTCAAGATGTTCAAGATTTCCGGTTATGCCATGACACAGTATCAATACAGTGGTCAGGAAGGCTCCAAGAGCAACAGTTTCAACATCAGGCTTGGACGTGTAATCGTCGATGCCAAGCCACATAAGGATTGGGCGGCAAGGGTTCAGTTCCAGTACAACGGCAACACGTCAGACTTGTCGAGCTCGCTGAAGATCGTTGACGTGTATGCTGAATGGCAGAAATACGAGTTTTTCCGCGTCAAGGGCGGACAGTTCAAGCGCGCCTTCACCTTCGAGAACCCAATGAACCCCATAGACCAAGGATTCATGGCGTATGCGCAAAACATCACTAAGCTGGCTGGCTTCTCCGACCGTGACGGTGCCTCATCGAGCAATGGCCGCGACATTGGTGTGCAAATCCAAGGCGACTTCCTGAAGGATGGCAACAACCGCAACCTCCTTCACTATCAGATTGGCGTTTACAACGGCCAAGGCATAAACCAGAAGGATGTTGACCAGCAAAAGGACATTATTGGCGGCGTGTGGGTGATGCCCGTGAAAGGCATGCGCATAGGTGTCTTCGGAATGGAAGGCTCCTATTCGAGGAAAGACAAAGACATAGTGAAACTGCCGCAACACCGCTACGCTATCTCGGCAGAATACAAGGTCAACGACTGGACCATGCGCTCAGAGTATATCCATTCCACAGGTAAGGCTTTCGACAAGACAGAGAACTCCAAGGATGACCGCAAAAACGTGACCATCAAGGATATTGGCTCAAAGGCCGACGGCGTTTACGCCCTGTGCATTGCTCCTATAGTCAAGCACAAGCTCTACGCGAAAGCACGCTACGACCTCTACCGCCAGTCGGCGGATTGGAGCTCGGCAAAGACATTCTACGAGGTGGGCGCCAACTACATTATTTCCAAGAACCTGCAATTCAACATGGAATACGCCTATGTGAACGACCGCACGTTGTCTGGCAAACACAACTACAGCATGCTCGATTGCGAACTCGATTTCCGCTTCTAAAACGGTCAAGACCAGAACGTTAAACCACAACGCTATTCCCGCGAGAATAAAGGTCATCGGCATTACACTGAAAAGCCGATGGCTTTACACAGCAAAGGCATCAACTTTCTAACGTAAAGCCGATGCCTTTGCTGTGTACATACATTACAAATATTTACTGCGTTTTTTTATCCACTAATACATTTTGAGAAACCCAAAACGATGGCCAAACATTATTCCATCCAGTTGTTTCAGGTCCGATTCGTTTGCTTCAACAATTCCCTTCTTTATCAATGGGGGATAAAATGTGGATATGTGTGAATAAAGATTCCTGCTCAACCGTGCAGATTTATTTTCCAATGCCTCATGGAAAAGCAATGGTCTTGGAATGGCATAAGTAAGTGCCAACACCTCGATTATGCCCAGTTCACGGCAATCCTTGTCGAAATAAAACCTTGCACCATCCTCAATGCCATAGACATTTGGAGCCAGTTCTATCATGTTGAGGTATGCTTCCAATATGTCTCCCTTTGGCACATGATAATAATTTTCAACCAATAAAGCCATTATTCCATCCAGTTGTTTCAGGTCCGATTCGTTTGCTTCAACAATTCCCTTC
>CAVAGT010000041.1:0-25063 GCA_963588155.1 Lachnospiraceae bacterium
AAAAGCAAGAGATATGAAGAAAGGCAATGGCATGAAAACACTGCTGTGGGCGGCACTCGTCGCCTTGTGCGCTCCGCTGGCGTTCGCTATGGGCGTGTCCACCCCGTCGCGGCAGGCTGGTGTCAACGACACGATTGAGACTGATGACGCCGACTCGATCCTCATGGACAGTCTGCGCCAACAACAACGTGACCTCGACGAGATGAACGTCTACATCAAAGGTCTGGCTCGCGCCTATGGCGACAGCGTGGTGGTGCGTTGGGGCATCGAGTCTTACCCGGAGTGGTATTACTTGGCGCGAACCGGCGTGAGCATCTTCCGTCACGATGAAAGCAACGAGACTTTTGACCTTGACACCCTCGTCATGGGGCTGAAGCCGCTATCGCTGGAGCAGTTCCGCCAGCGTTACCCCGACACCAACGACTCCATTGCTTACATGGCGATGGGCGCTGTCTACGGAAAGGGCGACCTCCGGCCGGAACAGACCAAATATGAACCGGGGACGATAGGCGCGTTCTCCGCACTGGAGGAAGACCAAAAGATGAAACTCCTGGCTGCCCTTATGCCTGCCGAGTGGCGACCCGACGTGGCTGACGCGCTCGGCATGCGGTGGGTGGACCGCACGGCGAAGAAAGGCAAGACCTATTCTTACTTTATCCTGCCGACCGTGACCGACACCACCGGGCGCAACCGCATCATGCCCGCACAGGTGGAGAACGTCAAGAACGAGCGATACAAGGTGCAGCCTTACGACATCACCATCACCGACAGCATCATGGGCCACGGCTCGGTGATGCTGCAGTGGAAAGACGCTGTCAACAGCACCTTTGAGATCTATCGTCGCGAGGTGGGGAAGAAGACGTGGGAGAAAGTGAACGAAGCCCCATACGCTCCGCCATTGTTCGGCAACAGCGAGGATATACAATTCAACCACGAGTCGCGGCAGATAGGCACTTACGAGTATGCCGTGAGAGCCCACGATGCCTTTGGCGACCTGACGGAGATGAGCGCGCCCCATAGGGTACACTTCCCCGATATGCTTGCCCCGGAAGCTCCCGTCATCACGCGCATCGTCATCGAGCGCCCCAATCAGGACAAGCCGTGGGAGAAGATCTATGCCAACATCTTCTTCCATAAGGACACGATGGAGGCCGACTTCGTGCGCTACATCCCGATGTATTACAGCGACCGCGACACCAGCAAGACGTGGAAACTGCTCACCGACCAGTATATCGCGCCCACCGACACCATGTTCCGCCTTGACGTGACCAACGTGTCGAGCGGCATGGTCACCATTGCTGCTGTGGATACGGCGGAGAACATGGGCTACTCGTTTCCGCAAAGGATGCGTGTAAAGAAGATGCGTCCGCCCAAGGCACCCACCAACCTGAAAGCCCTGCCCGAGCTCGACGGCACCGTGGTGCTGCTATGGGACATGGAAGACACGCTCGACCTGCACTATTACGACGTGTTGTTCAGCAACGGACGGGACCACGAGTTCGTCAGGGCCAACAAGGATCACGTCCTGCAGCGGCAGTTTACCGACACTATCTCGGTGGATGCCAACGAGCGCTACATCTATTACACCGTGCGCGGCGTGAACTATGACAATACCGTCGGTTACAACTCGGACACGCTCCGTGTGCTGCGACCCAACACAGGTGCGCCCACGCGGGCTTATCTCGACTCGGCTTGGACAGACACCAGCCGCATACACCTCCGCTGGATAGGCGGTGCCGACGAGATTATCAAGGAGCACCGCGTGTTCCGCCGCAAGGCAGGCGTTAAGGAGTGGACCTTGATAAAGGTGCTCAATGGCGACTCGGTGACTGCCAACAACCATGTCATTGCCCTTGACGATGAGCCGGGCGGCAAGCTCAACCAGCGCTGGGAGTATGCCGTCGAGACATTTAGCTTCTGGGGCATCGGGTCGGGCCTTACGCCCGTCTATTCGGGCAAACTGAAATACAGCAATGTGGTCAACGTGCCCGTGCGTCTGTATGGCGACTACGACAAGGACAAGCGCAAGACCAAACTGGCGTGGGACACGGGCAAGCTGCCCACGGACGCATCCTATTTCTTCTGCGTGTACAGGAAAGGCGCTGACGACAAGTCGTTTGTTTACCTTACCGACAGTCCGAGCGACTCGCCTTATTTCACCGACGGACTGACGGCTCCCGGCGAGACGGCAGAGTATTATGTGTCGGTGCGCTTCAGGGACGGGCGTGCCACGCCGCCTTCCAACATCGTGACCGTGAAAGCTCCCGAGCGAACCGACGCGGAAAAAACAACCCACTAACAACTGTGCCCCTATGAAACATATCATTTGGTCGTTACTGTTTGCCTTCGCGCTGGTGTCGTGCGGCGACTTCTATACGTTCAACGAGGAGCCCGACGAGTGGACTGGCGTGACCATGAAGGCTGCCAACGATTCTGCCTATGTGATGGTGGGCGACTCCATGCCGCTGCGCGCGGAGTTCACGCCCTACAACCCCAACGAAAGTCCGGTGTTCTGGATGACGGGCGACCCCTATGCCGTGATACGCAACGACACGCTCGTGGCAAAGACGGCAGGGGAGTGCAGCGTGGTGGCGATAGGCGGTTCCGGCCGCCTGTCGGACACCTGCTCCGTGACCGTGCTCGATCGCTGGGATGCCATAGACTATAGCCGCACGGCACCTTCGGACATGGTGGTCTACGCCAAGATAAACGTGGGCGGTGCTTCGTGGATGCCCGACTCGCTGCCCGTGGCGGCAGTGGTGCGCGGCAAGGTGGCAGGCGTGGCCGTCAGGAAACGTTTTCTCGACACCGACTATGCGCTCATACGTATATGGGCGCAGGCCGATGCCGAAGCCGAACCGGTAACCTTCGTGTGCTACGACCGCCGCAACTTCCGCCTCTACAAGGCGGCTCAATGCCCCGTATATACGTCGACACGGGCCTTGGGCACATTGTCCAGCCTGTATGCCCTGTCGTTTTAAAGGATTTCCACACGGATTTTATTTCATGCGGATTTTATTTCACACGGATTTTATTTCACACGGATTTAAAAGATTTTAAAGATGTCGGCTTCGCCGATTACGCATACCATAATGTTTTGCAGGGGCGGCCCCTGTGGCCGCCCGCAACCCGAATGGCCCGCAACCCGAATGGTCCGATGAGTCGGATTTGTCGCTGCGTCCACATTGGTTGCGGACGGGCACAGGGCCCGCCCCTGCACGTCATCTGTTAATCACCGCGTAGCCGCTTGCGGCGTAGCAATCTTTTAAATCTTTTAAATCCGTGTGAAATAAAATCCGCGTGAAAAGAGTGTGAAAAGAAATCCGCATGAAATGAAACTCGTGTGGAAAATGAAATGTGGAAAGGAAATCATCCACACAAATCAACACGGACTCCCAAAAAATGCCTCGTCGGCTTTCCAGTGCAAAGCCGAGCTAATAGCACTGGAAAGCCGAGCTCATAGCACTGCAAAGCCGACGGCATTTCAGTGCTATGCCGAAAGGCTCTTTTCGCGCCGCATGGCATGCCCCCCCGATTTTCATTCCTTGAACCACTAATTGCAGTGGGATTCTCCCCCAATGGTGAGATATAAAAGAACCAAGGCCATTGGCGACAGTTGCTCTCTCAGCCGGCTGATGGCCCTGCGTTTCTGCACCTTCACCGTCTCGGCTGAAATCTCGAGCTGTTCGGCAATGTCCTTGTTTTTCTTGCCCTCCATGCAGAGCAGAAATATCTCGCGCTGGCGAGGAGGCAACTCGTCTATCGCCAAAAACAACTGGCGGTAGATTTCCTCCTTGTTGAAAGTGTCGGAGGTATCGTCGACCAACATGAACTCCTGCAGGTTGTCGATGATGCCCTGTCGGTAATTGTTGTGCACCGTCTGGTGGCGCAGATGGTTCAGCGCCATGTTGCGCACGGTGGTATAGAAATAGGTGGAGAGCTGCGCCATGCTCTTGAACCCGGGCTGGCTGTCCCACAAAACGGAGAACATTTCCTGCACGATGTCTTCGGCAATCTCCCTCTCCACAAACTGACAGCCATAACCCACCAAGGCACGATAATACTTATCGTACAACAATGCTATAGTCTTATCGTTCCATACAATCTCCATCTTTCAGCTTGTAAAGGTAAGACTTTTTATCCAAATTCATATAAAATTGCAACATTTCCTTGTTTTTTCTTAATTATTTGTAACCCATTGTGCCCGTTTGCGTGTTATAACATAAAACATCTGCCTATACACATGGGCATAAACACAAGGAAAATGAGCAACGACCACAATATCAACACACTCGTCGGCAAGATGCTTACCGGCGAGATAACAGAAGAGGAAAGCAAGGCTCTGCTGCAAAAGGCAGAGGCAGACCCCTCCTTGAAGGAAAAGATACAAAGCCTCTTGAACGAGGACGACTTTCTGAACCGCTACCGTCTCTACCAATCAGTCGATGCATCGGAAAACAAGGAGAAGATGCTTGAGGAGATAAGATGCAAAGAGGAAGACCTGACACCACGCAGCAAGCTCGTTTGGCTAAGAGGCATAGCAGCGGCAGCCGTCATCGCCTTGGTAGTGGTGGCAGGCTGGATGGTGCATGGAGACCACGAGCAGCCAAAGGCTCCCGTCATCACCGCGGAGATGACCCATGCCATCAAGCGAGTGGAAGGAAACGGCATGAACGGTGCCACCTTGACCATAGGCGGAAAGACCGTCAGCGTGAAGGATGCCCAGAACGCCTTGGCCCAGGCCGAACAGATAGAGGATGAGGCGGATGCCTCGGCAGACGACGGGACGGGCGAGGGCTCGCTTGCCACGAAGAAGGACAAGGAGTTTTGGATGGTCTTGGACGACGGCACCTACGTACACCTCAATTATAGCACCACCCTCATCTTCCCCAGCCGCTTCGTGGGAAACGAGAGAAGGGTGAAACTGAAAGGCGAAGCCTACTTTGTCATTGCCAAGGACAGCCGCAACCGTCCCTTCGTAGTGGAGACAGCCAACGGCGACGTGCACGACTACGGCACGGAGTTCAATGTGAACACGATGGCGCACGCGGGCTTCACCAGCGTGGTCTTGGTGAAAGGCAAGGTGGGCGTGAACAGCAGGTCGGGCAAGGAATATCTCCTGAAGCCGGGCGAGATGGCAACATTGCAACCCGGCAGGACTCCCAGCATAGAAAAGGTGGACGTGAACCTCTACACCTCATGGAACACCGGCAACTTCTTCTTCGACGGTTGCACGCTCAAGGAATTGATGGAGGTTATCTCCCACTGGTACAACATGAAGGTGGAATACGTCACAGACGATCTGCGCGACATGCAGTTCACGGGCAGCATAGACAAGTATGAGCCGATGGCTCCTACACTCAGTGCGATAGAGCACATCACGGGCTTGAAGATAAGTGCCAAGGACGGTGTTATCACTGTCAGTCACGGCAACTAAAAGCATAAAAACATAAATATAACACAAGAGATGAGAAGGATTCTATCAATGATGGTGCTAGCCCTGATAGCCTGTGTGGCAACAGTGGCAGCCGTAAAGAAAACCAACCTCAAGGTACTCTATGTGGGAGGACACTCCGATATGGAGACATTCGGCAATAGGGACTATGACAAGGACGCCAACGCCAAGAGCATCACGGAGCGTACTGCCGCATGGGAGTCGTTTCTTTCGACCTACTTCACGACGGTGAAAGCCATTCAAGGAAAAGACTACAACTATAAGATGTCGTACGACTATGATGTGACCATCATCGACGGAGACCCCAAGCCGCTGGAGCCTCAACGCATCGTTTCCCAAAACGGCAAGTTCGACAAGATAGTCTATGCCAAGTATTTCCCCGAGGACTTCGACCGCCCCGTCATCACCATCGCCGACGAGAGCGAGACCGTAGGTCGCCGCATCGGAACGAAGAACGACTGGTACTGCCTCTGCCTGCTCGGCCACGCCTACAACATGCAGACCAAGAACGCCATTTTCAAAGGCCCTTACAAGGTGAAGCTCACCACCGTGAACCGACCGACCCCGGAAGGCGCGAAGGAATATGCACAGATGTGCCAGGAGAAACTGCCAGACATGATTCCGATGTGGAAGGTTCAGAACAAGGACTACGGCAACACAAAGGGCTATAAGATAGGTATGGTAACCCGTCAGTGGGGCTACCTCGACTCCCCCGACGCCGAAATCATGTCGGGCGGCGAAAGCGGCAAGAGCTACGGAGCCATCTCCATCGGCCGCCATGCCAACTGGTTGCACTGGGGCTTCTCGGCTTCTCCTGCCGACATGACCGACGAGGCCAAGCCAGTGTTCCTAAATGCCGTGGTGTATATCAGCAAGTTTAAGGGCCATCGCATCATTGCCCGCAAGCTCAACGAGGGCATTGCCACCAGAACAACCGTGGACGAAAGAAAATACCTCGTCAGCAAGGAGAGCTACGAGGCATACAAAGCCATGCTGGAAAAGAGCAACAAAACGATGAAGCAGTATGCCGACTCACTCAAAAAGGTGGAGGCAGCCGGAGGCAAACTCTCTGGCGAGGAAAAGATGTATATCCAGATAGGCGACAATCCACAGCCTATACCTTCCTACCTCGACTACGTAAAAGAAAGAGCTGGTGAACTCTATGAGAAGTGTGGCACCGACGTGGACAAATACGTGAAATACTACGAAGAGAACCGCCCTTATTTCTGTGGCAGCCTCAACGGTTACGACGCGAAGGTAGACGATGATGCCAAGAGCCTCGGCATCGCCAACAACGACAAGCGCATTCTCGACCGGGCCATTTCCCTCTGGGAGAGCAACCAAGATGTGGAGAAGGCAAAGCGCATCCTCTACCATTACACCCTGCTGCGCTACGACAATGCCAAGCAATGGCGCGATTGGTACGACAAGTATCAGAAAAAACTCTTCTTCACAGAGAGCGGCGGCTGGCTTTGGCTGGTCAACGACCTCGACCCCAAGACTCCCGGCAACGACTACAGCGTCTTGAAATTCAACGACATTGACGAGAGCAACCTTGCACCGATGAAGGAAAAGGCAACAAAGGAAGACCCTGTTTCCTTGGCTTCGGCAACCATCAAGAATGGCAACGGGGGTGAATTGGTCGTCCGCATGAACATTTATCCAGGCTATCATATCTATAGCAAGGTGAGCGACCAAGACCCTTATATCGAGACCAAGTATGAGTTTCAGACAGAAGGGGATGTCAAGCTCGTCGGCGAATTGCAAAAGCCGGCAGGCAAGCTGATGGCTGGTTCCAAGTCCATCGTCTATGAGGGAGAACAGGTTTTGCGCCAGAAGTTTACGGGCAAGCAGGGTAAGATTTCCCTTACCATCACCTACCAGGCTTGTGATGCACACGCTTGCTTGATGCCCAAGACCAAGACATTGGAGATAGAACTATAAGAGAGAAATTTTTCAGAGTGTTAATTTATATAAGAGAGAGCATGAAAGAATTTGGAAGAAAGAAACGTGATCTTTTCACCGCCGCCCTCCTCGTGGGGACGATGGCATGCGGAGTGGCAACGCCCGCCATGGCGCAGCAACCAAAGCGGCAAACCGTGACCATCAACGCTAAGTCGATGAGCGTGAAGCAGTTTTTTGCGGAGGTGAAGAAACAGACTGGCTTGAACTTCATCTACAGCACCGACTTGGCTGCCAAGTTGCCGTACATCAGCGTGAGCGCCACCAACCGCCCTCTGCGCGAGGTGCTGGACGACGTGATGCGCAAGGTGAACTGCAAGTACGAGATTGAGGGCAATATCGTGACCATCACACGTCGTATAGCCGGAGAGCGGGTGCGCAACGTGTCGGGCATCGTGACGGACGAGAGCGGTGAGCCATTGGTCGGCGTGTCGGTATGCATCGACGACAGCAAGGTGTGCACCATCACCGACAGCAAGGGTTTCTACACGCTGAAAGTGCCAGCCAACTCCTGTACGCTGAAATTCAGCTACTTGGGCATGAGCTCTGCCGAGCTTCGCTTGGGAAACGGCAGGGCACCACTGAAGCGCAATGTACAGATGGCCACCGAGCATGATCTTTCAGAGGTTGTAGTAACGGGTTATCAAGAGATTTCCAAGCCCAAGATGACTGGTTCTGTGACCACCATCACTTCTTCGAAACTGGACGAGCGATACACCACCAACATAATGAACAACCTCGAAGGTCGCGTGGCTGGTCTCTCCACCTACAACGGCAAGATGACCATCCGAGGCACCTCCTCGCTCTACGCCGAGACCACCCCGTTGCTGGTTGTGGATGGCGTGCCCGTGGAGGGAAGCATCGAAGACCTCAACCCCTACGACATAGAGAGCGTGAACGTGCTGAAGGATGCCGCTGCCAATGCCATCTATGGTGCCAAGGCAGCCAATGGCGTGATCGTGGTCACCACCAAGAACGCCAAGAAGGCAGGCAAGATAGACATCGACTTCTCTGCCAACCTCACCGTGTATGAGAAGCAAAACGTGGACTATGCCGACAACTTCTACATGACTCCAGAACAGGCTGTGGATACAGAGAGCAAGTATTGGGACTACTATTTCTTCCACAACGATGGCGAGATAGCCGACCCTATCAAATCCGCCTCGCAGACCATCGCTTTGGGAACCCAGGCTATCACCCCAATACAGTATGCCTACTATCAGCGTGCCAAGGGGGAGATTACCGAGGCTGAGTTGCAGTCGCAGTTGGCTTCACTCAAGAAGAACAACTATGCCAAGGAATATGCCGACGCGGTGTATAAGCAGAGGGTGATGCAGCAATATAACCTCTCTCTGCGCGGCAGGTCGGACAAGTTTACCAACAACTTGACCATCAACTACAAATACGACAACAGCGGCCTCATCAATCACTTCGCAAATCAGTTTAACGCCCAGTACAAGGGCTCGTACAACGTGGCCAAGTGGCTCACCGCCTCTATGACCATCAACGGCATCTACAGCAAGAAGAAAGAGGCAGGTTATGACTATAATGGTTCGTATGCCAGCATCTGGGCACAACCAGCCTACATGCCGTTCTACAATGCCGACGGCAGCGTAAAGAATCAACACTACTGGTACGACGGCAACGACTACATGACCTTCGACTCACCTTTCGAAGACCTGAGCAGCAACCCAATAGATGAGTATCAGAGAAACACCCAGATTACTCGTCGCCAATACATGCGTTATCACGGCGACCTGCTCTTCAAGATTATCGACGGACTGAGTGCCAACGCCCAGTTTGTGTATGAGACCAACCACAACACCGTGGAATGGAACGCCACGCAAGACAGCCACGTGATGCGCACCATGCGCAATGCCTACTATTACCAGAATGCCGACGGCACCTATGCCAACTATGTGCCTACCACTGGCGGTATGCTCCGTACCACCAACACCGATGGCAGATACTGGACGGCAAGAGGGCAGCTGAACTACAACAAGACCTTCGGCAAGCACGACATCGCAGCCATCGCCGGTATGGAGTTCCGTGAGACCAAGCTGACTGGTTCCAAGGCGCTGATGATAGGCTACGACGACCAGTTGCAGACCAGCAGCACCCACACCATCGACTTCGCCACCCTGAGCACCATGGACTATTCACCTAGCTTCTACGGCTTGTTAGGCGGATATCCTGCCAGTCAGTTTGTGTTCAGTCCTTATATCCAAGAAGGCATGGGTGTCATCACCGAGACCCACCACAAGTATGCATCAGGCTACTTCAACCTCACCTATACCTACGATGAGAAGTACAACGTGTTCGGTTCGTTCCGTAAAGACTATGCCGACGTGTATGGTCTGAACGCCAAGTTCCGTGGCACGCCTCTTTGGTCTGTAGGTGCCGGTTGGCTGATACACAACGAGGGCTTCATGAAGGACATCAAGTGGGTAGACTTCCTGAAGCTTCGCGCCAGCTATGGTGTGACCGGTAACATCTACCAAGGTGCAACGAGCTATATGACAGCCACATCGGGCAATCTCAACAGCTACACCAACCTGCCATACGGCGAGATAGAGAGTCCTGCCAACCCTAACCTGAAATGGGAGCAGAGCCGCACCACCAACATCGGTATCGACTTCGGACTGATAGGCAACCGCCTCCGCGGCTCCATCGACTATTACAACAAGGTGGCAAAGGACGTGTTCTCCTATCGCACACTCGACCCGACCACTGGTTTCACCTCCATGTTCGTAAACGCGGCCTCCATGCGCAACCGAGGCGTCGAGCTCCAGATAACCTACGACTGGTTGCGTGCCCACAACCGCAACGGCTGGGCTTGGACTACCAACTTCACCATGTCGCACAACAGCAATGTCGTGACCGACGTAGAGAACCCATCTACCAGCGCATATCAGCTCATCGAACGACCATACGTTGCGGGCAAACCAGCCAGTGCCCTGTGGTCATACCGCTTTGCGGGCATCAGCGACAAAGAAGGCGAGAAGGGCCAGACTCTCTTCTACATAGAGGACGGCGGTACCTCCCACGATGCGCAAGGCAAGAGTACCAGCATCCTGGAATACTCGGGCCAGAGTGAGCCTAAGCTCATTATGGGTATGGACAACACGGTGAAATGGAATGGTTTCTCTGTCAGCATCCTGATGTCGTATTACGGAGGCCACAAGATGAGAGCCCTGGCAGAGAACGAGACCTTTGCCTCATCATGGAGTACAGCCATCGCCAGCTACTTCCTGAACGCCTGGACGCCCGAGAACCCGACCAACACACCGGGTATAGGAAGATATGCCTCTACCTCGACAAGTTCGCAGACGATGTATTCTAACACCGCCATCCACGACGCTTCGTTCCTGAAGATTCGCAACATCGTGCTGGGATATGACTTCCCCACAGAATGGTTTCATGGTACAGGCATCAACCGCCTGTCGCTGCGTTTCCAGATAGACAACCCGAAGTATCTGTGGGTAGCCAACAAGGTGCATGTGGATCCTGAGACACTGGGTCTCCGCAACCCAAGCTCATACATCTTCGGACTGAACATAAACTTCTAATCATCAGAAAGGAACATAAACAATGAAGAAAACAATATATAGCATACTGGCAGCAGTGGCATTGCTGCTGACATCGTGCGAGGACTTCACCGATGTGCAGCCCAAGGGTAAGAACCTTCTCACCACCACCGACCAACTGGAGATGCTGCTCAACTATGAATACAAAGGTGGAGTGACAGACATGCGCATCGTAGCAGGCGACATGATTTACGCATATTCCAATCTCGCCACAGAAATCAACAAGCCACAGAAGACGCGTTCTGTCATTCTATGGACATACGACGAGGCGAACATGGACAAGATGGCTGAATTGACAAGCTCCGACGAAGACTATACCTATTATTATGGACTCATCGGCAAGGTTGCCAATCCTATCTTGAGCCAAATAGATGCAGCGTCGGGCGATGACGCAACCAAGAAAAAGCTGAAGTGCGAGGCGCTCACCCTCAGAGCTTGGTCGTTGTATATGCTGGTCAACAAGTTCGCCAAGGCATACAACCCCAGCACGGCAGAAAAAGACCCGGGCATCATCATCATGACCGAGGACAAGGACATACAAGAAGCACAGCCCAAGAGCACCGTGCAGGAAGTGTATGACCAGATACTGAAGGACATCAACGAGGCCATCGCCCTGGATGGTCTGCCCAACACGGCGGTGAACAAGATGCGCATCAGCAAACCTGCCGCCTATGCAGTCAAGGCATTGACACTCCTCAACATGCAGAATTGGGATGAGGCAGAGGCCGCAGCCCAGCAAGCAATCGCTATCAACGGTACTATCAACGATTATTTCAACAACTATAAAGGCACAACAACTGGCTATTTCTTGGGGAATACATACGATGTGATTGACCGAGGAAAACAAGGCACCGACGAAGACTATTTCTTCAACGGAAACCTGGAATTCTATGACCCCATCACCGCCGAAGCCTTGGAAAACTTCGAGGAAGGACACGTCTACAAGGAGAAAATGAGCAATCTCAACATGGCATACGACTACATAATGGATCCAGCCGAAGACATGTTGGGACAAGGTGGATTCATGTACACCTACGACCTCAACTCACGCTGGAACGACGGCGGCCTCCGTTCGCCACAGATGTATCTCGCCATCGCAGAATGTGAAGTGCAGAAAGGCAACATCGACAACGCCATGGAGTATCTCGACAAGGTGCGCGTGCTCCGCATAGACCCGGCGAAATACCAGCCACTCAAGGGAGCGGTTTCCACCAAGGCAGATGCCATTGCCCATGTGAAGCAAGTGACGATAAACGAAGAAATCTATTCCAGCAACATCTTCATCGACAAGAAGCGCTGGAACCAGCTCGACGGTTGGAAGGCTACCTACTCACGCAAGCTCGTGGACAAAGTCTATTCCATCGCCCCCGACAGCAAGATGTGGATATTCCCTTTCCCACAGAATGCCGTCAACAACAACTCTCAGCTGACCCAGAACTATAATGAATAACATTCAAAAGACAATGATTACAAAGAAAAGACTCATGATGGTAGCTGCCACCGCTCTGGTGGCGCTATCTTCCTTTGCACAAGGAAAGGCAACAAGAGTGAGCGGACAACTTACCGACCTCGGTGACACCCTGCTCTACAACCTCATCGACATGAACCTGGACAACCCTCGCTCCAAGGCAAGTTTCGCCGTCAAGGACGGCAAGTTCGACTTCACCATCAACGTGGAGCACCCCGCCACCTTTGTCCTCATGGACTTGGCAAACGTAAATGCCGGCGACCCGACCGACTTCAAGGCAGCCTCACTCACCATCATGCCAGGAGAGGATGTTACCATAAATGGCACATTCTCTGACTATCAGATAGGCGGTGCCGCCATCTACCAAAAAATTTCGGATGTGCAGAAAATCATCAACGACTGTTACAAGAACGCCAACAGCAAGAACCTGGACTCTTGCCGCAAGGCTTTCGCCGCCGTAGCCTTTCCCTATATCAAGGCTCACAGCAACGAGGAGGCTGCGATGATGCTTGTCCAAGGACTTGAGTACGAGCAAATCAAGGAAGCCGTAGCCCTCTTCTCCCCTGAGGTGCGCGAGGGAAGAATGGCTGGACTTTGGAAACCTCTGCTCAAGATGTATGAAGACCAAGCCAAGCGTGAAGCTGCAGCCAAGAAACTGCAAGAGGGCACTGAGGCACCCGACTTCACCTTGCCTGACATCAATGGCAAGCAACTCAAGCTCTCCAGCCTCCGTGGCAAATACGTGATTCTCGACTTCTGGGGCTCATGGTGCGGATGGTGCATCAAGGGTATGCCGGAAATGAAGAAATACTACGACAAATACAAAGGCAAGTTTGAAATTCTCGGCGTAGATTGCAACGACACGGAAGCCAAATGGAAGGCTGCCGTAGAGAAGCACCAGCTACTTTGGAAGCATGTTCGCCAGAGCAAGGAGACGCAGAGCGTGAGCGATGACTATGGCATTCAGGGATTCCCCACCAAGATTCTTATTGACCCTAAGGGTAAGATCGTGAAGATAATCGTGGGTGAAGACCCTGAGTTCTACACTCTTCTGGACACCACCTTCGGTGCCAAGAAATAAACAGGAAAAGAAATGGGCAAGAAATCAACACTTTGGATGCTTGCTGCCATATTTGCCCTGAACGCTAATGCACAGGGCAAATATACCATCAATGGTTCTCTCAAGAATGCCGACGGCAGGAAGATATATCTCTCGAAGGGCGATTTAGGTGAGACCGAGATGGATTCCACTACCATCTCCGGTGGCAAGTTCACGTTCAAGGGCGACATGAAAGGCAAGTTCCTCAGCGGCAACCTTATCCTCGGCAGCCCTCGTGACTACATGAACGCCAAGAGCTGGCAGATAGCTATCGAACCGGTGACCATCACCGTGACAGGCGATGCCAACGACATGAAGTCGGTTGTGGTGAAGGGCGGCAAGGCACAGGAGGAGCAGGAGCGCATGCAGAAGGAGATGGATGTCTTCGTAGCCCCCATGGAAGAGCTCTTCAAGAAATCACAACTTGCCGAGTCGGTAGCTGTCCGAGATTCCATGCAGAAAATGATGGTGCCTTACCAGAAGCAGTATCGTGACTACATGGACAACTACATGAAAACCCACACCGACTCTTATTTCGCAACAAGCTACCTCAACATGAACATGGGACACATGACATACGAGGAAATAAAGGCCGTGTGGGATAAGCTCTCTCCCGACGTCCAGAATTATGGTGCCTATGCCAAGAACGTGAGGACCGAGCTGGAGACTCTGAAGAAGGTTCGTCCGGGCAAGCAAGCTCCCGACTTCACCGCTAAAGACATCAATGGCAAGCAGTTTACCCTATCCTCATTGAAGGGGAAGGTTGTCATCATCGACTTTTGGGCAAGTTGGTGCGTTCCTTGCCGTAAGAGCAACCCGCACATGCGTGAGCTTTACAAGAAGTATCACGCAAAGGGGCTCGACATGGTGTATGTCTCAGACGATGACAGCAACCCCACGAAATGGAAGGCTGCCGTGGAGAAAGACATGCTCACGGGCGACGGTTTCCACCACGTGTTGCGAGGTCTGAAGATTCTCAACAAGACCACTTACACCATGGACAAGACCAACGACATCTCCGACAAGTATGCCGTTCACTACTTGCCTACGAAGTACCTGATCGACAAGAAGGGCAACATCGTGTGCAAGATAGACGAGGGCGAGGACGCCAAGCTCGATGCTCAGATAGAGAAACTATTGAACGACAAATAAAACTCTCTCTCAATATAAAAACCTCTGAAAAATAGGCGTAAGTCGAAACAGACCAATCAAGAATCAAGCGTGACTCTTGGTTGGTCTTTTACTTTATAAAGATGTCGGCTTTGCCGATTACGCATGCCATCTTTCAACCGCCCTTCGCCATTCGGGTTGCGGACTGGCACAGGACCCGCCCCCAGCACGTCATTTATCAACATTGCGCCATAAAAAAGCGCAGGAGTCACCCCCTGCGCTATAATGTGTTGTCCCTATGGGACTCTTGTTGTATGCGATATTCTACCAGATTTGTTTCTCCCTTACTGCTCGGCAGGCGAGTCGGATGTGATAGGCCAGTATGGGTTCTGGTATATCGGGCTCTGGTCCATCGACGTGTGGTCGGGAGCCGTGAGCTGCATCTGCTTCAGCGGCATGGGGTAGAGGTAGTGGGCCATGTGCCATGTCAGACCGTTGGCGTAGCTGTTGTTGTCGAGGTTGGTCTGCTGTGGGCGCAGATACTCGCTGTCAGACTTCTTCGATACTGTGGCGTTGCCAGAACCGTCGGCAATGATTTTGCTCGCGTCGTACCATTTCTCTATTGGAGTGTTCCAGAAGTGCATGCCCTCGTTGAAGAATGGTGTGGTGATGAGCTGGTCGTAGGAGCGCCAGCGTTGCAGGTCCATTGCGCGCAATCCCTCGCCAAGCAGCTCGGAGCGGCGCTCGCGACGAATGTTGTAGAGCACCTTGTCGGCGAGCAGTTGGCCGCCAGTCCATGCGCCCCAGTCGAGCTTCTCCTGACTCATGTCGGTAGCGTCTATCGTCACCTGTGGGTTGACGGCATCGCCGGTGAATCCGGCTGCCTTGCGCACCGTTTGCCAGTATTCCACGATGTGGCCGGAGTTGAGGCTCTTGGTGAGCATGTACTCTGCCTCCATGTAGTTGAGCAATGCCTCCGTGGCGCGGAAGATCTCAGCTGCGTTGTAGCTCTGGCCGTTGCCGCAGAACTCCTTGTCGAAGGTGCCGCCCTTGCGTATGCAATAGCCGGTGGAATAGTTTTTCTCGGTGTTGTGGCCGAAGATGTCTGGCACAGGCTCCGTCTCCACGAAGTGGTCCATCTGCGAGGTCATGTTCTTGAACACGTTTTTCTGTCCAGGCACCTTCAGGAACACTGTGAGACGCGGGTCGCGGTCTTTTGCCACGTCGGCAATGGTCTGGTCGCTGTAGGTATAGGCAGAGTTGTAGCGTGGCTTGCCGTCTTTCATGAGGTAACCCTCCACGCAGCTTCGTGTGAGACCCACGCCGCTGTTGCTGAACTGAATCGACACCTCAATGTTGTTGTAGATCTCAAGCGACTTGCTGTATTGGCGCCACAACAGCACCTCGGCCTTGTCGCTCATGTCGTCGGTGCCCCAGATGTCGAGGTAAGGATTGTCCTCGCCTTCCTGCTGCGGCACGATGCCGTTGTTCACGCTGAGCTGTCCCTTGTATTTCTCTGCCACCTCTTCAGCCGCCTTGGCAGCCTCGGTGAAGAAATATTGCGCCTCTGCCTCGCGGCTTCCGCTCTCAAACTTGAAGTTGGCATTGTAGTCTTTCTTGGCTCCTGGCCATCCCTGCTCTCCCGGCACGAATGGTGTGCCGGCGAAGTTGGTGAGCCAGCTGCCCTCGTACAGCGCCACGCGGCTCTTAAACAACTTTGCGGCGTCGTAGCTCACGCGTGTGTGCCGCTTCTCGAAGTCGGCCTTCATGAATGTGGTGGCCGAGTCGAGGTCGGAGATGATGAAACGTGCCACCTCGTTGCATGGCTTGCGCATGTAGGCAGCCACCAGCGTGGTCTCGTCGTTGGGCAGGGTTGAGGTGACGATGGGGAAGTCGCCAAACTTCTTGAGTTGCTCGAAATATGAGTATGCGCGGAAGAAGTAGAGCTCGCCAATGTATTGGCGGATGTTGGTGTCTTCGCCGCTGATGCTCTTGGCGTTGTAGGCGGCTGTGGCTTGGCGGAGCCAGTAGTTGACGTTGCGGATGTTGTTCCAGCTGATGGCGTCGCCCGACTGTGCCGTCTTCCACAGTCCGTCGCCGAACTTGCGGTCTGACCACCAGTCGATCTGGTTGTCGGTGTTCTTGTCGTCACCGTAGATGCCGTAGCTCCAGTTGGGGTGCCCGGGCAGGATGTCCTGGTACAGTTGGTTGACAGCGGTCTGCAGGTTGCTTTCCGTGTTCACGAACCCATCGGTGGGGAGATATGAAGGCGGCTCCTGCTCCAGGAAATCGTTGCACGACACCATGGTTGCCGTGAGAGCCATTGCCATTATCGATAATTTATATAGTTTCATGTCTTTCGAAAGTTTTATGTTTAACGACTTGATGGTTAAAGCGTGACGTTGATGCCAAACGAGTATGTCTTTTGCAGAGGATAGCCGTTGGCAGCCTTCGATGAGAGGGTCTCCGGGTCAAACTGCTTCGGCAGGTTGGTGATGGTGAAGAGGTTCTCCAATGACACGAAGATACGTGCGTTGCTGAGGCCCAGGTGTGAGAGCCATGTCTTGGGCAGCGTGTAGCCCACCTGCAGGTTTTTCAGGCGCATGTAGGCAGCGTTGAGCAGGTATGCGCTCTGTGCCTGGCAGTTCATGTCGCTATAGCGCGGACGTGGCAGGTAGCTGCTGGTGTTCTCGCTCATATAGCCGTTTTGCACCGACCATGAGCTGGCGTCGCGGTAGTAGTCTTTCACGTCGGTGATACCTGCTGACCACCACTGTCCGGAAGCTGTGGCGCCGAAGAGATACTCAAGGCCGCCTCCCCAGTTGCTGCTGATGCAGTAGTCGCGCTTGAGCACGCCCTGGAAGAATGCCTGGATGTCGAATCCCTTCCAGCTGGCGTTGAGGTTGATGCCCATGAGATAGCGTGGCGTAGAGTTGCCGATGACCTTGAGGTCGCCGTGGTCGTCGAGTGTGCGCATGCCCTGAGTCACCTTCTTGTCGCCGTTGAGGTCCTTGTACATCACGTCGCCGGCTCCCCACGACTCGCTGCTGATGGAGCTTTGGTCTGCCACCTTGAGGTGAGCGTCCATCTCCTCCTGACTCTTTGCTATGCCCTCAGTCTCGTAGCCCCATATCTCGTTGATATAACGGCCGGCGATGTAGGTGTCGATAGAGTTGGTCGGGTTGTTGGGATAGCGCGTGATCTTGGTGCGTGCGTCGGAGAGGTTGACCGATGCTCCATAGGAGAAGCCGTTAGCAAGGCGGTCGCGCCATGCTATCTGGAGCTCCCATCCACGTGTGCGAAGGTCGGTGTTGTTGGTCACGGGCACTGAGGTGCCGAGGATGTCGGGCAGTTCAGGCGCGTTGCCCACCATGTCCTTGGTGTCGCGGATATACCAGTCGAACGAACCGGTGAGGCGGTTGTTGAACAGTCCGAAGTCAAGACCGATGTTGTAGCTCTCGATGCGCTCCCACGTGAGCAGGTCGGATACGAGCGATGGTGCCGAAACGGTGTTGGGCTTCTTGCCATCTTGCAGCCATACGCCGTTGGATGGCTTGTAGTCGAGCTTCTCGTAGGTTTGGTACCAGTTGGTGGTGTTGCAGTTGCCAAGAGAACCGTAGGAGGCGCGCAGCTTCAAGGTGTTCACCACGTCGGTGAGAGGCTCCCAGAACTTCTCGCGTGCGATGTTCCATCCGAGCGAGACAGAAGGGAAGGTCTTCCACATGCGGTTGGTGCGGAAGCGCGATGTGCCGTCGTGACGGATGTTGGCCTCAATGAGATAGCGCTCGTCGAAGTTGTAGTTGAGGCGGCCAAAGAAACCTGCCGTCTGCCACTGGTTGTAGGCGCCGCTCACGGTCGGTGTCACGGAGTTGCCGTCGTAGCCGTAGCCGGTGGTGAGGTCGAGGTAAGGACGCGAGGTGTCGAGGATGCCCACGCGCTGAGCCGAGAAGCTGGTCTGCTTCATTTGCTCGGCCTGGAAACCACCCATGACGTGGAAGTTGTGTTTCTCGGCGAGGGAGAACGTGTACTCGGTATAAGCCTGGAAGTTGAAGTAGTTTTCCTTCGTTGTCTCGTTGTGCACGTTGTTGCTGGTGTCCCTTACGTAAGGCTCGCCAGCCACGTTGTGCTGGTAGGTCATGGTCTTGCCCCAATGGCGCATGGTCTGGTCTACGCGGTAGTTGAAGTCGACGTGTGTGAGCCAGTTCTTGATGGGCTCGATCACGAGTCCCACTTGCTGGTTGAGCACGTCGCGCTGCGTGTTGTCCTTTCCGGCTGTGGCAAGTCCGAGGGCTGGAGATGGCGAGTCGTAATAGTAACCGTTGCGGTCGTAGAGAGGCAGGATAGGCCATCCCTGACGGGCAAGGTCGTTGTAGAGGTTGTCGGTGAGGTTGGCAGGGCGCTCAAAGTCGGTGCGTGTCCAGCGTGCGATGTAGCTGAACGACAGCCAGTCGGTGATCTTGCCGTTGAGGCGTGCGTTTGAAGCGTATCGGTTGAACTTGTCGTCGGAGAGCTTCATCAGACCGTTGTTGTTGAGGTAGTCGAACGACGCGTAGTAGTTGAACTTCTCGCTTCCTCCGCTCACGCTTGCCGTGTGCTCCATGGAGAAGGTCGTGTTCTTGTAGATGGCGTCATACCAGTCTACGTCGTCGATGCCGTTTCCATAGCCGTCGTCCCACACCTGACCGTTGGACGAGCTGATGCCGTAGACCAATGTGCCGTCGGCGAGCTGGCGCGTGCCGGGACCCACGGGCGTGGCGTTCTGGTAGTCCTGGATTCGCTTCATCCAGTCGGAGTTGAAGTATGTGCCCCATCCAGAGTTGTAGTAGCTGTCGTTCATCCACGCCGCGAAGTCCACGCTGTTCATCATGTGCTTCTGGCGTATGGGTGAGCTGAAGCGGAAGGAGTTGTTGTAGTTGACCGTCACCTTGCCGCTCTTGCCTTTCTTCGTGGTGATGAGTATCACGCCGAATGGTGCGCGCGAGCCATAGATTGATGATGCCGCCGCGTCCTTGAGCACCGAGATGCTCTCGATGTCTTGCGGGTTGATGGTGTTGATGTCGGCCTCTGAGCCGTCGACAAGGATGAGTGGCGAGCCGCTTGAACCCTGTCCGATGGTAGCCGTACCGCGCACGTTGATGGAAGCCGTGGCATCCATTGAACCGCTGCTTTGCGTGATTTGCAAGCCTGGTACCATACCTTGCAGCGCCTGTGCTGCAGTGGTAACGGGGCGTGCGGCAAGGTCTTCGCCGTCTACCATGGCAACCGATCCCGTGAGGTTGGTCTTCTTCTGCGTGCCGAAGCCCACCACCACGACCTCGTTGAGCTGCTTGCTGTCTTCCTGCATCGTGACTCTCATGCCAGGAGCGGCTTTCACCTCAATGGTCTTGAAGCCTACATACGAAATCTCGAGCACGGTTCCCGTGGATGCCTTCACGGCGAAGTTGCCGTCGATGTCGGAAATTGTTCCACCAGTGGTGCCTTTCACTTTTACTGTGGCGCCGACGATAGGTTCGCCCTGTGAGTCGGTGACGGTGCCTTTCAACAAGTTTGCTGATTGCTGTACAACCCCCACGCCTGAAGTCGAGGCCGAAGCCTGTAGTGGGATAGCGGTCAGCAATGCCGGCGCAAGCAAGGACACGAGCGTGGTCTTGCCTGTCAGTTGGTGCAATGCGTTGTGGTTCATAAAAAGTTGTTTTTAAGTTTTAACTGTTTTCTCGTTTCTGTTGTGCAAAATTATGTAAATGAGTTGGAAAAGGTAGGGGCGTTTTCGGTAAGTAAAGGGACTTTTTTGGTAATTTTCGGCTCTTAGCCGTGAAATATTGTAAAAAAGTCCCTTTTTCGTACCGTTTCGTGAATCATTTACCTATTGAAGATATGGAGCTTAAAATCTTTCATGCTTCCCGGCGCGCCTTGTTCGGCACGCGGCAGGTATTCGAGGGCAGTCACCTCCTGTTCGGCAGCAAGGTCGATGACGAGAAGGTGCGGTTCGGCAGCTTCGGCTTCAGTCTGCCAGTAGGTAGACTCCTGCAGGTCGAACGCCTTGTCGCCGGTGTGGTTGCCGCGCAGGTTCTCGCTGTCGGCGTATCTCACCGCCCAGTTGTCGCGGCTGAGGCGTTTGCCGTCCTTGCCGATGAGGTATATCTCGGCTATTGACACGGGCTTGCCGTCGTGGGTCGCGCCGCATTCCAAAGCCAAGTAGCGGCCTTTGGCAGGTTTGGCGAAGTTTATCTTCTGCCAGCCGTTGCCCGGTTTTGTTTGTCCTGTGGCCACGGGCGTGGATGAGTTGAGGTCAGGCTTGTCGCCAATGTTGTTGTGTTTCGACGATTTCTCAAGCTGCAACTTGTCGAGCTCGGGTTTCGTCTGCCCCCACACTTTCGGTGTCTTTGGTCCTGCGATGTCGAGCACCACAATCTCGTTCTTGCCCTTCTTGAGCCAGCATCCCGGGCAGTAGAGGGTCTGCTGTGGCCCTATCGACCAGAAGCGTCCGAGCGCGTGGCCGTTGACGTAGACTTGCCCCTTGCCCCAAGTCTCCATGTTGATGAAGGTGTCGCCCGTCTTCTTGAGATTGAAAGTGGTGGCGTAGTAGCCAATGGCGTTAGGCAGACTGCCAAAAGAAGACTCGGTGGCATTCGTGTTGTCTTGGGCGAGTTTTATGGCTTTTGCTGCCGTGGCGTAACTGTCGTCGATGCGGCGCGTGCGCCAGTCCTTGAGGTTGAAGGTCAGTTCGTCGCCGTCGAGCTCAGTGGTGAGTGTCACGTTGCCCACGAGACCCTTGAAGTCTTTTATCGCCCGTCCGAAGTTGATGCGGCCCATGCCCTCGACAAGCAGCGTGAGCGTCTGGCCTTTTCTCGTGGGAGGCAGAGGCAGCGAGCGCTCGTTTTTCACTCGGTCAATCTTGCCAATGAACTTGCCGTCGATGAAGACCTGCGTGAAGTCGTGGCCGTCTATGTGCAGCGTGCTACCGTCCTTTGTTTCCGGCAGCGACGTGTCGTAAGTCATTGAGCCCCAGCCCATGTTCATCTCCTCAAACGTGAGTGGCTCGTGGCTTTCCGCCGTGCTGTCCACGCCACACCATAGCGGCGCTACGCGCTTGAGCGTCATTTGTGGCAACGATATTGTCTCCGCGGCAGCCTTTGGCACGCTGGGCAATTTCTGGTCGGAGTATTTTTGCAAGGTCTTCCTCAGAAGCCAGTATTTCTCGGTGGGTTGTCCATATTCGTTTATGGGCGCGTCATAGTCGTAGGAAGTCACGTCGGGCGCGAAACCTGGCGAGTTGGCTCCCGCCCAATGTCCGAACGACGTGCCTCCGTGGGTCATGTAGAGAGAGAACGATATGCCTTTGGAGAGCATCTCGTCGATATTGTCTACCATGTCTTTCGCCGGGCGTGTCTCGTGGCGCGCACCCCACTTGTCGAACCAGCCACTCCAGAACTCGGAGCACATGAGCGGCGAAGATGGACGCACCTCTCGCAGACGGCGAAACTGGTTGTCGATGTTGGCGCCGGTGCCGAAGTTCATTGTCCATACGAGGTCGGGCAGGGCGTTTTTCTCGAAATTGGAATTCCAGTCGCACTGAAACAGGGTCACGTCCTTGGCCTTGTCGCCTTCGGGGTTCCAGTATTTGCGCAGCGTGTCGCGGATCTGCGACACATAGGCCTTGTCCTCCCCGTAGCTGCCGTATTCGTTTTCCACCTGCACCATTATGATGGGGCCGCCGTTGGCTATGGTAAGAGGCGCGAGCTGTTCTGCCACCTTCTTCTCGAACCGGTCTACGCATGACATGAAATAAGGGTCTTGCTCACGCAGCCTTATGTCTTTCTTCTTGAGCAACCACCATGGCAGTCCGCCCATTTCCCATTCGGCGCAGACGTAGGGTCCGGGACGCACTATGACGTACATTCCGTTTTTCTTCGCCAACCGGCAAAATTCGGCGATGTCGTTTTGACCGGAGAAATCGAACGCCCCCTCGCGTTGCTCATGGATGTTCCAGAAGATGTAAATGCAGATGGTGTTCATGCCAAGTGCCTTGCACATCTTGATGCGCTGCTCCCAATACGGCTTTGGTATGCGAGGGTAGTGGATTTCCGCCGCTTTCACGATAAATGGCTTGCCGTTGAGCAGGAAGGTCTTGTCGCCTACGGCGAACGTGTTGGCTGCGGTGGCCGACGCGTGGTTGGCGTTGGGCACCGCGGCATGGCTTGCCGTTGCCACTGATGACAGGAGGGCGATGCCAGCAAGCATATTTGTTATTTGTCTCATAATGGTCTCGTTATGGTTTTATATACGTTTTAGTTTATTTTTCCACCAATGTGGTTATGCTTCGAGGCGCGAGAGTTGCCTTGCCGTTTGACGTGCCAACGGGCGCGAGGCTCTCTGCCGAGATGTCGCTTGTGCGGTAGAGCTGCCATTTCATTGTGGAGTTGCCCTTGAGAGTGAACTCCACGGGTTTTGCCACCTCAGAATAGTTGATGGCCACCACGACCCATTTGCCGTCGGTGTTTTGATATGCCGAGCACATCACGCCTTTCGGGTCGGTGCAAGAGTCGTCGGCATCAGCCACGCCGCTGCCTTGCCTTGCCATTGTAAACCTCTGAGCTCCAGGTCGCACGAAGCGGCTGAAATTGCCCAATGACCACAGGAGCTTGGAGTCTGTCGCCCATCCTGTCTTCCAGTTGTCGTCGCTGTACACGCGCAGCAGACCGTCGCGATAATCGCCGCCGGCAGCGCGCCACCAGCTCCAGCTCTCGGCGTTGGCGTAGACGAGGTCGTGGTGGATCACTCGCGCCACATAGAGCGCCGTTTTCATGGAGTAATCGTAGCCTGAGCCTCCGCCAATCTCCTTGTCGTTGGACATTATGCATATCTCTGTTTGCCAGAACTTTATGCCCTGTTCTTCGCAAGCTTTTGCCACACGCTTGCGCATCTCGCGCATGAAGTCGACGGGCGTGTTGGTCCAATAGCTGTGCGCTCCTAAAAGACGGGGCAGGTGTTTCAGCTTGCCCACATAAGTGGCGGTGCTGTCGGGGGTGAAATACGACTTTATCTCGTTGCCGCGTTGCCATCCGGCATCGTGCACGCCAAGCAGACAGCGGTAGTCGCTCGCCTCGTTCAACAGGATCTTGGTGTCCAGCTTCGCCTTGCCGAGAGCCTTGTCGAGCTCGCGTGCCACGTGAGCCACCTCGCGGTTGGAGGCAGGACTGCCCTCTTGTTTGGGGCCGAGCCAGTTCCATGCGCCGTCGGGCTCGTTCACAGGACTGATGTAGTCTATCTTCACGCCGTCATGGTCTTCTATTCCCTTGATAGCCGTGGCCATGTAGCGTGCGAAGTCGTCGTAGCAATCGTCCTTCAGGTTGATGGAAGATCCTCGTCCGGTGTTTGTGGCGAGGCCGTTCTTGGTGAAATGCACCGGCGCCGAGTTGCAGAAGGCGAGGAGATAGGGCACTCCGCGTTGCTTGGCGAGTTTCAGGAATTTGCGCTGCCCAGCCTGGCGCGACCAGTCGTAGGTGCCGTCGGGTCTCAATACGCACTCCGTGCGTGTGAGGTATTTGATTTGTGAGCTGTCGCCTTGCTCGGCACTTCCGGCTCCGAGGTTGAAACGCCAAATGGAGAGTCCAATGCCTTTGGGCTTGCCTTGCGCGTCGTTGTCGGTGGAGAAGAGCCAGTCGGCAATCTGTTCTTGCTGCCATTCGGGCCAAAGTCCGAGGTAGCACATGCTCCATGCGTCACTTGCGCCGAAGTGTTGTATGTGTTGCCGTGGCTGCGTGGGCATTATTTCGTATTTCACGGGTTGTTGTGCCTGGGCAGAGAGTCCTGAGAGCAGCGATGCCGATATGAGGCAGGCGTGCAAAGGCTTGAAGGAAATGGTTTTGTTCATGATATATAGGCTTTCTGTTTTCCTAATGGCAAAGTTACGCAAACATGAGGAAGCAGTGCGGCATGTTATTAATAAAAAAAAGGGCGATTTTGGTTTCCCATTACCAAAATCGCCCTTTCTTGCGGCATACGTGTTTAGCCGTTTCCCTTTCTAGTGCAAAGCCGTTGGCTTTCTAGTGCAAAGCCGTTGTCTTTCCAGTGCAAAGCCATTGTCATTCTAGTGCAAAGCCGTTCCCTTTCTTAGTGTCCCGTTTCTCGCCTTTTGGTCAGAGGCTTTGAACGTACTGTTTGGGCGTGACTTGCATCTTGCGCTTGAACAGTGTGCGGAAATTTTTCACGTCGCCGAACCCGCATTGCTCTGCCACGCTCTCCACGTTGGTCTGCCCCTCCTTGAAACATTTCACCGCCTTGAAAATCTTGTAGTCGTTGACAAATTCTATCAGCGACATGCCCGTCATCTGTTTCAGCTTCTTGTACAGTGCGGAGTGGCTCATGGCGAGCTTCTGCGC
>CAVAGT010000042.1:0-24205 GCA_963588155.1 Lachnospiraceae bacterium
TCTTTTCTTATTGCTTTATCATTATGCCCGTATATATCCGCCCGGAGTTGATGCTCAGGCGTCGCGCGGAGAAAAAGTCGTTGGCATTGTCGTATGTGCAGATGCCGGAGCACACGATGTTGGTTTCTCTTACGCCGGCATGCATCAGTTGCAGCTTGTTGCAGAGGGGCAGGTCGATGTGCCACTTCTCTGTTTGAGGGCTTTCCTTGCAAGGGAAACGCTTCGCGATGTCGCCCATCTCGAAGCCGGCGGCGGCAAACGAGTCGTAGACTTCTTGTCCCACCTCAAAGTTCTTGAGTGATATTCCTGGGCCTACCACTGCCACGATGTCGCTTGCCTCGGTGCCGTAGCTGGCTTTCATTGTGAGGAGCGTTTTCTCCACTATCCTCGCCACGGTGCCTCGCCATCCGGCATGAATGGCAGCCGTGGCGTGCCTTCGCTGGTCGTAGACGAGCACGGGTATGCAGTCGGCAGTGGAAACGCCAATGCACACGCCCTTGAGGTCGGTCATAAGGGCATCGTAACCATCGAGCATTCGCAGCCTCTCGCTTGGGGAGGCTTGGAGCAGTGTCGTGTCCACGTCGAGGCACTTGGTGCCGTGTACTTGGTGGGGCAACACGAGGTGACTGTCGTCGATGCCCAACTTGCTGCAAAGCGCGATGCGGTTGCTGGCTATTGCCGCCGTGTCGTCGCCGCAATAGGGATTGATGTTAAGTTCGCCGTATCGTCCATGGCTCACGCCCCCGTGTCGGGTGGTAGAGAACGCTACGACGTTGTCATTATCGAATTTGGCGAAGCCTTCGGTCGTTTTCAACCCTAAGGCTTCGCCAATGTTGTATAAATGTAGAACAGGTTCTATCATCAATTAAAGAGTATTATCAGAGATCGCCGTCAAATGTCATCCTCGTCGAAGTCTTCCACGTCGACCACTTCTATGTCGTCCTCGTCGGCATCCTCGTCGAGCATCTCCTGCTTGAAGGCCGTCATGTCCTTGTCGCGGTGCACGAGCGTGTCCTCTGCCGTGATGTCCGCCAACTTGTTGCTCTCGCTGTTGAGCTCTTTCCAAAGCGTGTCCTTCAGCTGGTCGATGCCCAACCCGGTCACGGATGATATGAACACCGTGGGCAGGTCGTCGGGCAGTTCCTCCTTCAGCATCTCTATCAGCTCATCGTCGAGCAGGTCGCTCTTGGTGATGGCGAGCACGCGGTGCTTCTCCAGCATGTCGGGGTTGAACTTGGCCAGCTCCCCGAGCAGCACCTCGTAGTCGTGCTTGATGTTGTCGCTTTCTCCTGGCACCATGAAGAGCAGCAGCGAGTTGCGCTCGATGTGTCGCAGGAATCGCAACCCGAGGCCCTTGCCCTCGCTTGCCCCCTCGATGATGCCGGGGATGTCTGCCATGACAAACGACTTGCCGTCGCGGTAGCTCACTATGCCGAGCGAAGGCTCAAGGGTGGTGAAGGGATAGTTGGCTATCTTCGGCTTCGCGCTCGACAGGGCTGAGAGCAACGTCGACTTTCCGGCGTTGGGGAATCCCACGAGACCCACGTCGGCGAGGAGCTTGAGCTCCATGATGACGGTCATCTCCTGTGCGGGCTCACCCGGCTGCGCGAATCGTGGTGCCTGGCGTGTGGCCGTGCGAAACTGGAAGTTGCCCAGCCCTCCGCGTCCTCCTTGGAGGAGCACCACCTCTTGGCCGTCGCGAGTGATGTCGCACACATACTTTCCCGTCTCAGCATTGTAGACCACGGTTCCGCATGGCACGTCGATATACTCGTCTTTGCCGTTGGTGCCGTGGCACTTGTCGGAACTTCCGTTGCCACCATGCTCGGCGAAGACGTGCTTCTGGTATTTGAGGTGCAGCAAGGTCCAATAGTTGTGGTTGCCGCGCAGTATGACGCTGCCGCCATGCCCTCCGTCGCCCCCGTCGGGACCGCCGTTGGGCTGGTACTTCACGTGTCTGAGGTGCGCCGACCCCCTGCCGCCCTTTCCCGAGCGGCAGACGATGCGCACGTAGTCTACAAAGTTCGACTCCATGGTTATGCTATAGCGTCAATGACGGCGCAGATGTCCCCGAAAATCCTGTCGAGTTCTCCAAGGCCGTTGATGTGGTGGTGGATGCCCTCTTTCTCATACCAGTCGATGAGTGGGGAAGTCTGGTTGTGGTACACGGTGAGGCGCTTCTTAATGGTCTCCTCGTTGTCGTCGGAGCGTCCGCTCTCCTGTCCGCGCTTGATGAGTCGCTTCATGAGCTCCTCCTCGGGCACGTCGAGCTCTATCATGGCAGCCACCTTGTGTCCGCGCTCGGCGAGCATGTCCTTCAGGGCTTGCGCTTGTGGGATGGTGCGTGGGAAGCCGTCGAAGATCACGCCCTCGTGATCCTTGCCGAAGCCGTCGTAAACGTCGGCGAGGATGCTCACCATGAGGTCGTCGGGTATGAGTTGGCCGTTGTCGATATATCCCTTGGCGGTCTTGCCCAGCTCCGTGCCACGCTTGATCTGGTCGCGCAGCACGTCTCCTGTGGAGATGTGGCCGAGGCCGTATTTCTCAATCATCTTCTCGCTTTGGGTGCCCTTGCCTGAACCAGGGGCGCCGAAAATAACAATGTTCTTCATTTTTTGTTGTATTGTTAGAATAATGTTGTAGTCTGTCACATGGGGCAACCCACGGCTTTTGTCTGCCGTGGCAGCGCCCTCCGATCAGTCTTCCACTACAGTGTAGATGTCGCGAAGGTTGCGGCCTTGCTGGTCGTAGTCGAGACCGTAGCCCACGATGAAGTCGTTGGGTATCTCCATTGCCGCGTACTCTATTTTCAGATTCTCCTCAAGCTTGCCGGGCTTCACGAGCAGCGTGCAGATGTGGAGCGACTCCGGCTTGCGCGTGCCGAGGGTCTCGAGCATGCGCTTCATGGTCTTGCCCGTGTCCACGATGTCTTCCACTATGACCACGGTGCGGTCTTGCAGGTTCTCGTTGATGCCGATTATCTCCTTGACCTTTCCCGTCGACGTGGTGCCCTGGTAGGAGGCTAGCTTCACGAATGATATCTCGCACGGAATGGTGATGTATCGCATTAGGTCGGCGGCGAACATGAACGAGCCGTTGAGAACCGCTAAAAACAGAGGGTTGCGGCCTTCGAGGTCCTTGTTGATTTTATCGGCAACGGCCTTCACGCGCCGTTGAATCTCATCCTCCGGGATAAACGTTTTGAACGTCTTGTCCTTAACTTTAATGATGCTCATAATGCGATGTTTGATTCGTTGAATTTTGAATAATACTGCAAAATTACGAAAAATAGGTGATACTTTTCCTTTAATCACCATTCTTTTTGTACTTTTGCACTGGTATGAAGATATTTACTGCTGCTCAGATACATGAGCTTGACAAGTATACGATAGAGCACGAGCCCGTAAAGGGCATAGATCTCATGGAGCGTGCCGCCAAGGCCCTTGCCGGTGCCATCATGCAAGAATGGAACGACAGCACGCCAATGGTCGTGTTCGCCGGTCCGGGCAACAACGGCGGCGACGCCCTTGCCGTGGCGCGGTTGCTCGCCGATGCCGGCTATAAGGTGTCGGTCTATCTGTTTAACATCCACGACAAGTTGTCTGCCGACTGCGCCACCAATCGCGACCGTCTCGTGGAGCAACGCAAGGTGCAGTTCACGGAAATCTCGCTCAGCTTCGATCCTCCGACGCTCGATGCCGACACGGTGGTGGTGGACGGTCTCTTTGGCTCGGGGCTCAACAAGACTCTCATGGGCGGTTTCGCCACGCTGGTCAAGTATATCAACCAGAGCCCGTGCCAGGTGGTCAGCATAGACCTGCCATCGGGCTTGATGTGCGAGGACAATACTTATAATGTCCACGCCAACATCATCCATGCCGACCTGACCCTCACCATACAGCAAAAGAAGCTGTCGATGCTTTTTGCCGACTGCCAGCGTTTCATTGGCCGTCTCAAGGTCATCGACATCAGGCTCAGCCCCGATTATATCAGGCAGACCGATGCCAAGTGCCGCATATTGGAGGAAAACGACGTGATGGCGCTCCTGCGCCGCCGTCCCGACTTCGCCAACAAGGGCACCATGGGCCACTCGTTGATAGTGGCGGGATGCTTCGGAATGGCTGGGGCTGCCGTGCTTGCCACCAAGGCTTGCCTCAGGGCGGGCGTGGGCAAGGTCACGGTTCACACGCCGGCGCGCAACTACGACATAATGCAGATCAGCGTGCCCGAGGCCGTGCTGCAGCTCGACAAGGACGACTATGAGTTCTCCGAGAGCGTGACCTGCGACAATTTCGACTCTCTCGGCATTGGCCCGGGGCTTGGACTGTCGGAGACCACGGCCGTGGCGCTCATTGGGCAGATAAGCCGCGCCAAGTGCCCTGTGGTGGCAGATGCCGATGCCGTGAACATCTTGGCGAGTCATCAGGCATGGATACAGCAGCTGCCCAAGGGCATCATCCTCACCCCACACCCCAAGGAGTTCGACCGCCTCATGGGAAGCGCGAGCGCCAGCTCTTACGACCGTCTCATGCGTGCCCGCCAGATGGCAGCGCGCATCCACGGGTATATCATCCTCAAGGGACATTATTCAGCCTTGTGCCTGCCCGACGGCACGGTGTTGTTCAACCCCACGGGCAACAGCGGAATGGCTACGGCTGGAAGTGGCGACGTGCTCACGGGCATCATCACCGCGCTCCTCGCCAGGGGCTACGAGCAGGTTGACGCGTGCGCCCTCGGAATGTACATCCATGGACTTGCCGGAGACCTCGCCGCCAAGGAGCTCGGGAAGGAGAGCCTCATGGCGAGCGACATCATAAATTATCTACCAAAGGCTTTCAAGCGCTTGGAATGAAGCTTATATCTTAAAAGAACTATGAAGAACCACACTCTTCGCGGCTTGATGGCCGCCATGTCTTTCGTCACGCTCTCGGCGTCGGCACAGAGCGTAGAGGGAACCAGCTATATGCTGCCCAAGAATGGGTTGCGATTTACCATAAAGGTGGAGAAGACACAATACACCCCAGGCGACTTCTGCCAGTATTCTGAGCGATTCATGAAGGACAAGGTGGCGCAAAAGCCGGCAACGACTTACCGCCTGATAGGGGTCGACATCGACAAGACTGCCATCCCTGACACCTCGCGGCAGTTCACGCTCATCATTGACAAGCGACGCTCCATAGAGAACGTGGAGCTGACGCATGACGGGCAGCTCCTTGCCATCAACACCAGCGCCTCGCAGCCCACGTTGCCCGAGCGCGTGTTCACGCCCGCGCCAAAGCAGAAGCGCCTCAACCCTTCCGACTTCATGACCGAGGACATTCTCTCGGCTGGTTCCAAGGCGAAGATGGCGGAACTCACGGCTAAGGAGATATACGACATACGCGACAGCCGCAACTCCCTCAGCCGGGGCGAGGCCGACAACCTGCCGAAGGACGGAGCGCAGCTCAAGCTCATGTACGACAACATGAACAGGCAGGAGAGCGCGTTGCGACAGCTCTTTGACGGTTACACGGAGACGGATACCACATGGACGCAAATAAGCTTCGTGCCAGAGCGTGAGGGCCGCACGGTGCTCTTCCGCTTCTCATCCCACTTCGGCCTCGTGGATGCCGACGACCTCAGCGGCGAGCCTTACGAGCTGACCATCGTGGATGAGCACACCGCCACCGACCCCTCGGCAAATGTCACCGAGAAGAAAAAGGAAGACAAGGCCGACATCGGGCTTCGCTCTTGCTTGCCTTCCAAGGTGAAGGCCACGCTCACCAATGGCGGCACCACCGTGGCCACATACGAGACCACCATGGCACAATTCGGGTTCGTGCAGCCTATCAGCGGCGAACTCTTCGGCAAGAAGCAGTCGGCGCAGGTAGTGTTCGACCCCATGACGGGAAACATAAGGAGCGTCAAGTCTATTGACTTGAAGTGACCTTCCCCGACTTTTGCCGTACCATATCGACGTGTGGGCGCGGTGAATTATAAAAGGCTGAAAAACAGGAGCTTCGGCATTCCACTGAAAAGGCGTTGACTTTGCACTAGAAAGTCAACGCCTTTTCAGTGGAATGCCATCGCCTTTCTAGCGTAAAGCCGATGCCTTTCCTTATTTTCTTTCGCACTGGAAAAAATGAAAGATGTCGGCTTTGCCGATTTATGCATATGGCATGATTGCAGCGAAGCTGCTACCGATAAAGAAACGTAATAAAAGTCAGCTTACACTTCGTCCATCCTCCACAACTTCCAACCGTCAAATTGCATGATGACCTTGTGCAGCGTCGTGCCCTGACGCAGGGCCTCAACCCTCGGGGCATCGGCATAACGCCTTATCTGCTCCTCGGCCTTCTGCCACTGCTTCTCTATTCTCGCCGCATAGTGGTCTTTCTCCTCGCCTTTTTCCCTCTTAGGCAACAGCTTCAACTCAAGAATATAGCTATGCTTGGTAGGATAATGAGTCAAGTCTGGCAAGAGGAAAAAGTCACAATAACCATGGCTGAGTTCCAACTCTGGTGCGGTGTAGTAATAGGGATTCAGGCTGAGATAAGCCATGAAGAAGCCTTGCAGGTTTCGCTCGGCCTCTATGCCGTCGCGCACCGACGACACTTTCTCGTAGGCATCGGCCATATGCTCCAACGCCTCGCGCCACTTGCCGTCAAAGGCCATGTAGGTGAACATCGTGATGAGGTCATTCGTGTTGACATGCCTCATTTCCTGATACTCGTCGCGCAGGAAACCGTAATACTGCTTGCGTACGTTGTTGTTGGGGACGCCAAGGATGATCTGGCTGCCAAGCACGCCCTTGATGGTCAGCATGCCGTAATAGAACAGCAGGCTCGGAAACACCTCGGGGTCGGTGATATCGTGTGCAGGGAACGTGGTGAAGAGCTGTGCCGCTATCTCACCCTTCTCGGCGATGGTGCGAATCACGCCCTTGCGGTCGCCGTCCATCTTATCGAGCTGCAACAGTTTCTTCATCTTGTTGTAGTCGGTCTTCGTGTTGGGGTCTATCATCTCCCTGGGCGACTTTCCGTAGCTCATGTAGTTGCGCAGGTAATAAATCACCATGTCGCAGTTGAATACCTTGCTCTGGGTGAAGAAAGCATCCTCTGAAAAGCAATAGTTGTCGTACCAAGGCTTCATTTCCTTGACCACGGCATCCACGTCGCAGTCGGGGCGCACCTCACCCGTGCTCTTGTAATAATTGAAGATATTATATACATCTTCGGTTGAGAAGCCAAGCATCTGGTTGAACTCTGGCTTGGTGGAAATGTGCCACCCAATGTTGAAGCCGCTCGTCACGTCGTCGAGCGTAACGGGGCTCACGCCAGTGATGAAGATGCGCTCGAAAGTGCCCTTGAACTTCTTGAAGATGTCGCGGTAAAAGCCTTCGGCGTGGGTCATGGCCCAATACACCTTCTCGCCCTGCTCGTTGAGCACGGTGTTGGTGAAGTTGTCATATTCGTCTATGATGAGGTATAGGGGATATCCCTTGGTTTTTGCCTCATTCTGGATGATTGCAAGTTTACCGCCTGCGTCCTTTGCGGCGTAAACGTTTTGCTTGATCATGTCAGAATAATACTCATCATAGTAACGGACGAAACCGTCAAGTTGCACGCCCAAATAGAAATTGAACTTCTCCTCCAGATTCTCTATGTTCCCCCCAACCATCGAGAAGTCGAGGTTCAGCACCTGATACCTGCCACGAGAAGGTGTTGGACGCTTGCCTATCCAGAGATTACCAAACCACTGATCAAACTTGTCCTTCGTGCGACAGTCGTAGTAAGCCTGCAGCATGCCCAGAAAGACGCTCTTGCCGAAACGCCTAGGACGTATGAAGATTATATACCGAGCCTGCTTCTCCAGTTCCGGTATGTACATGGTCTTGTCCACATAGTATAGGTTCTGCTCCACCATTGTCCGGAAATCGGAGACTCCATAAGGGACTTCCTTGACATTCTGTACCATAGACGTTTCATTTGAATTAATCAGACACCACAAAGTTAATGCTAAAAAATGACATCATCAAATTTACGACAAATATAATCCACAAGAGTATGCATAATCGGCGAAGCCGACATCTTTAAAATCTTATAAATCTGTGTGAGGAAACAGGACGCCATTCGGGGTGCGGATGTTGCCATTCGGGTTGCGGGCGGGCACAGGGCCCGCCCCTGCAAAACCTTATTGATAGCGCGTTGTGCTTATCCGCAATGGAAGAACCTCTTCACGAGGATTCCGATCTCGTGCCTGTCGTTGGCAATGTCGTGGCGCATCGTGCGGTCGTTGTACGACTTGAGTTCCTTCACAATGCCGTTTATCATGTGTGGCGAGAAGATGTGGTTTGCCTCATAAACGGCACGTTGCCTTAGCAGGCATTCTGCCGACGCGTCGCAAGAGTCGGGCAGGTGGTCGAGCTGCGCGAGCCTCTCAGCGTGGGCAGGGTCGTTGATGTCGCCATCCACGAAGGTGCGCTCAGCCTCGTCGAGGGCGTTGTCCATCTCGAAGCCGTGGCGGCACGCCACGCATAGCGCGGCAATGTATTGGTACACGTCTGCTGAGCCGTCGCCGGAACGTATCTCGAAAGTCTGCTTCATGCTCCCGCGCTCCTCGTAGGGCACTTCCTGTTCCAACGGGTTGGCAATGTGGCCCATGTCCACGCCCGATGTCCAGCCCAATGGCACCCTGACGAGGGCGGAGCGGTTGCTCATGCCCCAACAGATGTTGGTCGGTGCCTCTTGGTGTGGCACGAGACGGAAATAGCTTGTTGGGATCTTGTTGCCGAATGCCGTGAGGCTTGGCGCGAGGTCCATGCATCCGGCTATTGCCTTGCGCGCGTTGTCGTTGAGCTTGCCGCGTGTGAGCAGCATGTTGCGTCCGTCTTTCATGAGCCTCATGTGGATGTGCAGTCCGGAGCCAGCCTTGCCCGTGGTGATCTTCGGGGCGAACGTCACGTCGAGCCCCTCCCTCCATGCGAGGTTTCTGATGACCCATTTGGCTATGAGGAGCTCGTCGGCAGCACGCGTTGCCGGCATCGGCAGAAACTCTATCTCGTTCTGCTCGTAGAGCAAGCCTTCGAGCTCGAAGTTGCCAACCTCTGAGTGGCCGTATTTGATGTGTCCGCCAGCCTTGGCTATATAGTCCATGCATTTCTGCCTGAACTCGCCCATCTTGGCGTAAGGCGCGCTCTCGTGATAGCCGTGCTGGTCGCGTGCCTTGTAGTTGTCGTCTGCTTTCCTTATGACATAATATTCCAGCTCGCCCATTGCCTCAAACTCCATGCCCGTGGTGGCCTTGAATGTCTCCACCGCCTTGTGAAGGGTGTGCTCGGGCGACGATTCCAGTGGCTGCCCGTTCTTGTTGAAAAAGGAGCAAAGCATGCACAACGTGGGTTCCTCGCTGAAGGGGTCGACGAAAGCCGTGGAGAAGCGTGGCAGCACGTAGAGGTCGCTGCTTGCCGCCTCTATGAACGAGAAGAGGCTGGAGCCGTCTACGCGTTCGCCGCAGGTGAGGATGGTTTGCAGGTAGTCGAGGTCGGACAGCACGAAGTTGAGCGTCTTCACCCTGCCGTCTCCTCCGGGGTACATGAAGTTGACACGGCGTATGTTGTTCTTCCTCACGAAGCGCACTATGTCCTCGCGCTTTATCTCCTCGGGTGCCAACTGCAATTGGTCTATTACGGAGTTGGCGTTGAATATCAATTGGTTGTTATTCATGGTAGATAGTTATTAATATATATGTAGATAATTTTCAAGTCTTGTTGATTGCAGTGGCAAATATAGGCAAAAAACAGTAATAGAGACCGTTAAGCGATGCTAAAAATAGCTTGTTTTTTATAAGTTACATGTTCTTTGTCGTTGTTTTGTCAGATTTAACAATTCTCGTGGTAGGCGAATGTGGTATTTTCATTACCTTTGCAGTCCTCTTTAAAACATATGAAACAGATATTACGTCTGTATAGACAAAACCTCAAATAGTAATAACAACCTTAAAAGCAATGAAAAAGAAAAGTTTCTATGTACACTCCCTTAGGAGGGTATGCTTGACGGGTGCGCTCGTGTTGTCGGCTGCTGCTGCCAGCGCACAGAGCACTGTGGTCAAAGGTACTGTAAAGGATGCTACAGGAGAACCGGTAATCGGTGCCACGATCAAAGTGCATGGCGACTCCAAGAGTGCCGCTGTCACCGACATTGATGGTAACTATACCATTACGGTTCCTTCGCCAAAGGCGAAAATCGAAGTCTCTTATCTCGGCGCCAAGACTCAAGTGGTGTCGGTGGAAGGAAAGAACCTCATCGACGTTACCCTGCAGGATGAGAGCCAGGCCATCGACGAGGTCGTGGTGACCGCTCTCGGCATCAAGCGTCAGGCGCGCTCGCTCGGCTATTCTACCACAAAGGTGGGCGGTGACGAGTTCCAGCTCGCGCGTGACCCGAACGTGGGTAACGCTCTCTCGGGTAAGATCGCCGGTGTGTCAGTCGCAGGCAACGGAACGGGCTCGATGGGTTCTTCACGTGTCGTCATCCGTGGTAATGCCTCTATCTCTGGTAACAACCAGCCTCTTTACGTTGTCGACGGTGTGCCTATGGACAACACCAACCAGGGCTCAGCAGGCCAGTGGGGTGGTGCCGACCTTGGCGACGGTCTGTCTAACATCAATGCCGACGACATCGAGAGCATCCAGGTGCTGAAAGGTGCCGCCGCCTCCGCCCTCTACGGCTTCCGCGGTGGTAACGGTGCCATCCTCATCACGACAAAGAGCGGCCAGAAAGGCAAGCCCGTGAGCATCGAGGTGAACGAGAACCTTACTTTCAATACCATCTACGACTACCGCGACTTCCAAAAGGAGTACGGTCTCGGCATACAGGGCAACAAGCCTCTTACGGCTACCGACGCACAGAAGGGCGAGTCGCAGTCGTGGGGCGGATATCTCGACGGCAGCGACGCCGTCAACTTCAAGGGCGATACTTACAAGTATGCCTACAACGACATCTGGAAGCAGTTCTACCGCACCGGTGTCACGACAAACACCTCCGTGGCCATCTCTGGCTCGGGCAAGGAAGTGACCTACCGCTTCGGTGCCTCATACAATAAGGAGAAGAGCATACTGCCAAACTCAGGCAACCGCCAGCTCGGCCTTAACATGAACACCACCTACCAGATTCTGAAGAACCTCTCGGCTACGGTAACTGCCAACTACACCTTCGACAACTCGAACGGACGCTCGAACCTCTCCGACGGCAACGGCAACACCAACGCGTCATTGCTCTACCGCGGCAACTCATTCAACATGGACTGGATGAAGGGCACTTCCGCTGGATGGGGTACCAACGAGGACGGATCGGAGATGATTGGCGGTACGAACGTCTACTTCAACAACCCTTACTGGTTGCAGTATCGCAAGACCAACACCATGAAGCGTAACCGCCTGATTGGTGCCATAACCTTGAAGTATGACATCACCGACTGGCTCTATGTGCAGGGTGCCGTGCAACACGACGGCTACAGCCTGGAGTACAAGCAGGTGCAGCCTAAGGGTGCCGCCGCTGACCCCAACGGTTACTTGAACGAGTATGAGAAGAACTTCGCCGAAAACAACTACAACTTCCTCGTTGGATTCAACAAGGAGTTTGGAGACGTCAGCGTTGGCGCGACATTCGGCGGCAACAAGATGTACAACGAATACCGCACCTACTACACGGCCGACGGCGCACGCCCATTCACAGTGGACGGTCTGTGGTCGGTGAACAACATCGCTTCTACAGGCCAGAGCCCAAAGAAGGAGACCGTTCGCTATCAGGTCAACTCATTCTACGGAACCGTAGACCTCGGCTGGCGCAACCAAGTGTTCTTGAACCTCACCGGACGCAACGACTGGTTCTCTACACTTTCTCCGCAAAACAACAGCTATTTCTATCCCTCTGCAACACTCTCTTGGGTGTTCACCGACTCATTCCGCAAGTCGTTGCCGGAGTGGTTCGACTTCGGTAAGGTGCGCGCAGGCTACGCTTTCGCATCAAACGGAACATCTGCCTACCAGAACCTGTTGCTCTACAAGCTGCGCAACTATAGCGTGAACGGCAACCAGACTGCCACGCAGAACAACGGCGACACTTATCCAAACGAGACCCTGAAGCCTATCAAGATAACAGAGTTCGAGGTTGGTCTTAACCTTGCCTTCTTCCAGAACCGCTTGAGCTTCGACATGGCTTACTATCAGAAGAAGACCTCTGACGATATCCTCTCCGTGTCTACATCTTCAGCGTCAGGCTACTCGGCAATGAAGGCCAACATGGGTGAGATCCAGAACTCTGGTTTCGAGTTCATGGTAGACGCTTATCCTGTGCGCAACAAGGACTTCTCATGGAACACCACGCTCAACTTCGCCTACAACAACTCTGAGGTGAAGAAGCTTGCCGACGGCACCGACCGCATCACGGTTGACGGTGGACAGTCGCGCAACGGCGATGTTACCATCTATCAGATAGTAGGTCAGCCCTTCGCCCAAATCGTGGGCTACAAGTACAAGCGCAACGACCAGGGCCAGCTCTTGCTGAAGAACGGCCTGCCACAGCACTCTGACGAGAAGGAGATTCTCGGCAACGCAGTCTACAAGTGGACAGGCGGTTGGCGCAACACCTTCACATATAAGGGCTTCAATCTCGGCTTCTTGCTCGACTTCAAGTTCGGTGCCAAGATCTTCTCTGGTACCAACCACCAGCTCTATCAGAATGGTCTGCACAAGAACACTCTTCAGGGCCGTACGAAGGACAACCCCGCTGGTACTATCTGCATGGAAGGTATCGACGAGGCTACAGGCCAGAAGAACACCACAAGCGTTACTTCTTACGACTACTTCAGGGCTATCGCAAGCGAGAACATCGGCGAGGAGTTTGTCTACAGCGCCGACTTCATCAAGCTCCGCGAACTCTCATTTGGCTACACCTTCCCAAGCAGTATGCTGACGAAGACAAAGTTCATCAAGGGCTTGAGCCTCTCTATCGTAGGACGTAACCTCTGGACCATCATGAAGCACACTCCAAACATCGATCCAGAGTCGTGCATCAACAACACCAATGCCCAGGGCCTTGAGCTGAACGGTTATCCAGCAAGCCGCAACATAGGTTTCAACTTGAATGTTAAGTTCTAAAAACTCAAATAAAGACACAACAATGAAAATCTATAGTATATTGTTAGCATCCGCTCTCACATTGGGAATGACAAGTTGTGGCGATTTTGGCGACCTCAACAACAACCCCGAGAGCCTTAACCCACGAACAGTGCCCTACGAGATGCTGTTCTCCAACGCCCAGCACCAAGCGCTCGGTTCCGACTGGGACCAGTGGCGCACAGGTTGCATCTACTCTGCACAGTTCGTGCAGCAGCTCGTTTCCATCAACTGGTGGGGCGACTACGGCCGCTACGCGTGGAGCGACGGCTACTCCGGCTCTTACTGGGACACATACAACAGCGACCGCGGTGCCATGCGCGACGTTACCACTGTCTACGACAAATGGCAGAACGAACAGGGCATGGAGACCGACTGGAACATCGCCCGCGTAATGCGTGTCTATGCTTTCAGCAAGATGACCGACCTCTACGGTGACATCCCTTACTCTCAGGCAGGACGTCCCGCACAGTATTCTTATCCTGAATACGACACCCAGGAGAGCATCTACAAGAGCATGCTCAAGGAGCTCGACGAGGCTCAGGCCAACCTGGGCAGCGGCACGGCGAAGATGCTCACCGCCGACCTCTACTTCAGCGGCGACGCGTCGAAGTGGAAGAAGTTTGCCAACTCGCTCATGCTGCGCCTTGCAATGCGCCTTGTGAAGGTTGACGAGGCTACCGCAAAGACCTATGCCGCAAAGGCTGTCAGCAACGGTCTGCTCACAAGCAACGACGACAACGTGAAGCTCGAACACTCTGCCGACGCTTCTACAAGCAACGACTCTTGCGAGCCTTGGGCAAAGATCATCGCTCATGAGGACCGCGAGTTCTTCATCTCCGACTTCTTCGTGAGTATGCTCAAGAATACCAACGACCCACGTCTGTCGCTCATCGCTACTGTCGCTCCTTATGCCGGTAGCGGCCAGTACACCGACATCCAGTCGAACGCCAGCGGCACATGGACTACCAACGACTACGGCGACATGTCGTTCGATGCTCAGCAAGGTCTTCTCCAGGGCGGCTACAGCGATGGCCCCAATAGCCAGTACTTCATTGGCAAGAGCCCTGAGGCACAGGTGCAAGGCTCTATCTGGTCTAAGTTCAACGACGAGACTTGGCGCAGCGACTATGCCAAGAACTTCTCTTCGCCAAACCGTTGCACTTATGCAGACCCGACAACTCCAACGTTCATCCTCACCTACGCCCAGCAGGAGCTCCTCCTTGCCGAGGCCGTGGTTCGCGGATATGTATCGGGCGATGCAAAGACCCACTACGAGAACGGCGTGAAGGCTGCCTTCAAGCAGTTCACACAGTTCCGCAACGGCTCTGCCGCCATCAAGATCGTGACCGACAAGTACGGCTCACTTGAGGCTGCTGCCGAGAAGTATCTTGAGAACAATCCATACAATGCAGCAACGGCTTTGGAGCAGATCAACACCCAGTACTACATCAACTCGTTCGGCGATGAGTATGAGGTGTTCTCCAACTGGCGCCGCAGCGGCTATCCGAAACTCGTGCCTAACAGTCAGGCTGCCAAGGACGCTCTGTGCGCTACAAACGGTGGTTCTATCCCACGCCGTTTCCGCTACCCGACTTCAGAGAGCCAGGTCAACTCAGCCAACTACAATGCAGCTGTAAGCCGCCTCTCAGGTGGTGACCGCATGGACTCTCGCGTATGGTGGGACGTTGACAAATAATCTTTATATAGATAAACTCCATTACAAAAGCGGGGCTCTCAAACGGGAGCTTCGCTTTTTTAATGGTGCCGCGACCGAGATGCTTCTGCCTTGCTTGTTGAAAGAGCAATAAAAGGATAACAAAAAAATATAGCTGAATAGCAAAGGCGACACCTTTCCAAGGATAAGGTGTCGCCTTTCTAGTGATATGTCATCGGCTTTTCAGTGCAAAGCCGAAGCCGTTGATTTTGTGGCGTTTACGCCTTAGAGTTTTCTCTTTTCGAAATCCTCGATCATGGCGCGCCATTCAGGTGAGAAGTCAACCTTCTCGCCCTTCTTGGTGTCGTAGAGCACCATCACGGTCTCGCCAACGCATTTCACCTCGCCGTCCTTGCCCACGAGCTGCTGCCTTATGGTGAAGCTGCTGTTGCCTATGTGCGTTATCGCCGACTGCACCGTCACCTCTCCCTCCTTGGTGTAGACTTGGTGCATGAAGTCGGCCTCGACGTGCACGGTGACGATAGCGAGCTTGCCCACAAGATTAGGGCATGCCGCGCGGAAATATTCCATCTTCGCCGTGTCGTAAAACTGGAAATACATCGTGTTGTTGACGTGCCCGAAAGCGTCGGCGTCCATCCAGCGCAGTTGGATGGCCATGGAGTGGTGGTATTCTACCTTTTGTTCCTTGTCTATCATTTTTGTTTTTATCTTATTTTCTCCCACGCCGCTTTATTGGCGTGGAAGAGGGTTGCTTAGTGTCATACCCTGTAGAGCAGGCCGTTGACGAGGTCGTCCTTTGCAATGGCCTTTATGCGCACATGGAGCTTCTTGCCCGTTGCGTTGCGTGGTATCTGTTCCACGAAGCGGTAGAAACGTGGGCGCTTGAAGTTGGCAATGTCGGGCGATTCCTTGCAGAACTGGTCGAGGTCCTCTGGCTGGAGGCTGTGGCCCGCTCTCACCACATAGGCTGTGACCATCTGTCCGCGAACCTTGTCGGGCACCGATGTCACGATGCAGTCCTTCACCTTCGGGTGCTTGTTGAGTACCTCCTCGATCTCTGTCGGGTAGATGTTCTCGCCCGAGGAGATGATCATGTCGTCCTTGCGGCCAAGGATGGTTATGTATTGGTTCTTGTCCCACGTGGCTAGGTCGCCGGTGTAGATGAACCCGTTGTTGTACTTGTTGTTGGTTTCCTTGTCGTTGTTGAAATACATGTAAGGCGACTTAGCCGGCGAGCATATCACGACCTCGCCAATCTCTTGGCTGTCCATTGCCACCACGTCGTCGGGGTCGGCCTTGTGGTCATCGTAGATCTTCACCACGCGCACGTCGTCGTCTACCATCGACGCGCCTGCCGTGCCGGCGTATTCGGGCAAGTCGAAGGGGCGTAGGAAGGTGTTCCACAGCGTCTCCGTGGTGCCGTAGCCGTTGTAGATGTTTGGCGTGAGCACCCTTTGGTAGCGCAGGCAAGCCGAGCGCTCCAGGGGCGATCCCATGGTGATGATGCCGGATAGCGACGAGAGGTCGTAGTCGTTCTTCTCCTGCGCGTCGGCAAGCTCCTCAAGCACCGTGGGCACGCCTATGACGAACGTGATGTGGTAGCGCGACACGTAGCGGAGCGTGTTCACGGCATCGAACTTGTTCATCACCACGAGCGTGCCGCCGGCGTAGAATGTGGGGCAGGGGCCGCCGCAGTGGATGCCGCCGCGGTGGAACCATGGCGTGGTGTTCAGCGTCACGTCGCGGAAGCTCATGGGGAAGTGGATCATGATGTCGTGGGCAGACAGCACCTCGTTGATCGACGCCAATGGCACACCCTTTGGTCTGCCCGTGGTGCCTGAGGTATAGAGGCGCGTGGTCTCCTCGTAGATGTTGAGAGGCTCGGCTACCGCGGGCTCGCGGTTGGATGCCGTGTCAACATAGTCGTGGTAGGAAACCACATCGTCGTCGGTGATGCCGTCGGTGACGATGAGGCGCTTGGGCTCTATGCCGCTTGCCTTCACGGCTTGCAGCACCGTTTCCTTGCGCTTGTTGTCGAAGATTATGACCTTCGGCTTCGAGTCGTCAAGGTTGTGGGCAAGCTCGCCGGCGCTCAGGCGGAAGCTCACGGGCGACATCACGCCGTGAATCTTCTGGGTGGATATATAGGCGAAGGCAAACTCTGGGCAGTTTTGCGTCATCACCATCACCACGTCGCCACTCTCGAATCCATCCTCCAGCAGCGAGTTGGCAAAGCGGTTCACCTCGTTGTTGAGCTCTTTGTATGTCCATTGGCGGTTCGAGTAGGGGTCGATCATCGCCATGCGGTCGTAGTAGCGGCGCACGTTGCGGTTGAAACCTTCAATCCACGTGTAATGGGTCTCGAATAACTTTCTTAAAGTGTCGTTCTTTGTTACCATCTTTATTCTGTTTATTACCTGTTGTGTTCTTTTCGCGAAACAAAGGTAATGCTATTGGTAAAGAAAGTGGCGACAAATGGTATGCTATTATACCGAAATGTCGTTTTGTAGGGATGAACTGTCGTTATCTGCCTAACCATTGGCACACATCGTTGCGATGTGTGCGGCTTACTATTATCTCCGGGCAAGCGTCTCCATACAGTTTGAGCCGCAGTTTGCCATTTTCGAGATGCTCGAACCCCATCACCTGTTCTTTCGGGACGATATACTTGCGGTTCACGCGCATGAATGCTCCAGGGTCGAGTTGCCCGGCGAGTTCTTCCAGCGTCAGGTCGATACTGAGTGATGTTCCATCGATGAGGTGAAGGTAAGTTGACTTGTTTTCTGATGCCACGTATCGCAGCATTGGCACGTGTACGCGTCTCTGGCCTGTTGGCGTCTTCACGAGGAAGTCGTGGCGGTGCTGGCTGCCATAGGTGCAAGTCGTAGGCCGCCTCTCTATGTCGTGCTTGGCGTTTCTTATGAGAGGCATGGTCTTTTTTATGGCTCTTGCCAACGCTCGCTCGCCGATGGGTTTGAGAAGATAGCAAAGGCTGTTGTGGTTGAAGGCTTCGAGGGCGTGGCAGTCGTGGGCGGTGGTGAAGATTACGGGAATGTCGTCGGGAGCGTAGGCGAGTGCCTCGAACACGAGGCCGTCTCTCAGGCGGATGTCGGCTATGATGAGGTCGATGTCTTGGTGATAGGAGAAGAACGCCTTGCCCGCTTCCGCCGATGTCAATGGCCCCAACACCTCGTGGTCGGGGTTGATGGCAGCGAGGTGGTGACGGAGGAGTCTGAAATGGTATGGGTCGTCCTCGAAGACGACGATGCTCAGGGGCATGCCGCCCTCTTTCGCGTCTTGCCTTCCGTCGGGTCTCTTTGTATGGCTGTTCGTCTCCATGCCTTGTGGTGCGAGTGAATAAAAAAAGGGGACGGCCCTTGTGCGTGACCGTCCCCAATGCTTTTAATGTTTGCTTAGCAATGTTTGCGTGTGTAGAGGTCGAGGTTGTCGGAAGGCTTGAAAACCAGCTTCTCGTGCGCCTCGATGGTGATCTTCTCCTTCGTGCGTGGGTTGATGCCCGTGCGCTCAGGCACTTGCTTTACGTAGAATCGACCGAAATCGGGCAGGGCAAGCTCCTTGTCACCCTTTGTGAGGTTGTCGGCAATGACACCGAGAACCGTGTTGAGGTACTTCGCTGCGTCGGCCTTTGAAACCTCTGCGCGCTCTGCAACCTTTGCTATGAGTTCTGTTCTGTTCATTGTGATATATTAAAGATGTGTTTTGTTGCTGTTTTATCAATAAGCGAAGAGAGGATACTGGCTCATGGTGGCGTTCACTTTCTCGCGTACGCTCTTTATCACCTTGTCGTTCTCCGGGTCGGCGAGCACCTCGTCGATGAGGTCGGCAATGAGGTGCATCATGTCTTCCTTGGCGCCACGCGTAGTCATGGCGGCAGTGCCAAGCCTGATGCCAGATGTCTGGAATGCCGAACGCTCGTCGTATGGCACCTTGTTCTTGTTCACCGTGATGTCGGCTGCCACGAGCGCGTTCTCAGCCACCTTGCCCGTGAGGTCAGGGTACTTCGGCCTGAGGTCGAGCAGCATGGAGTGGTTGTCGGTGCCTCCTGAGACGATGGCGAAGCCCTTGTCGATAAGGTCTTGCGCGAGCACGGCGGCGTTGGTCTTGACCTGCTTGGCATACTCGATCCATGAGGGCTGGAGGTTCTCGTTGAAGCCCACGGCCTTGGCAGCTATCACATGCTCGAGCGGTCCGCCTTGGTTGCCGGGGAAGACGGCAGAGTTTATGAGCTGGCTCATCTTCTTCAGTTCGCCTTTCTTCGTGCGCAAGTCCCAAGGGTTGTCGAAATCCTTGCCCATGAGGATGACGCCTCCACGAGGGCCGCGAAGGGTCTTGTGGGTTGTCGTAGTCACGATGTGGGCATACTTCACGGGGTTGTTCAGCAGTCCGGCGGCAATGAGTCCGGCAGGGTGTGCCATGTCTATCATGAGCAGCGCGCCAACCTCGTCGGCAATCTTGCGCATGCGCTCATAGTCCCATTCGCGGCTGTATGCCGATCCGCCGCCGATAATGAGCTTCGGCTTGTTCTCCAAGGCGAGGCGTTCCATCTCGTCGTAGTCGATGCGGCCGGTCTCGCGGCTGAGGGTGTAGCCTATGTGGTTGTAGAGTATGCCAGAGGTGTTCACGCTGGCGCCGTGCGACAGGTGTCCGCCCTGGTCGAGGTCGAGACCCATGAAGGTGTCGCCGGGCTTCAGCACTGCGAGCAACACTGCTTGGTTGGCTTGTGCGCCAGAGTGGGGCTGCACGTTGGCAAACTCTGCGCCGAAGAGACGTTTCACGCGGTCGATGGCAAGTTGTTCCACTTGGTCAACCACCTGACAGCCGCCGTAGTAGCGCTTGCCGGGAAGGCCTTCGGCATATTTGTTGGTGAGGTAGCTGCCCATGGCCGCCATGACCTCGTCGGAGACGAAGTTCTCGCTGGCTATGAGCTCCATGCCCCTGAGTTGACGTTGATGCTCCTGTTCGATGAGCTCGAAAATCATGTTGTCTTGCTGCATAATCGTCCGGATTATAGATAGGTTAATAATATCGTCGTGTCATGCCAATGTGACCTCATCGAGTCGCTGCTCCTTGTCGCAATAGTGACATCTCACGAGGCTCTTCGCCTTGTCGACGCTGAAGTAGGTCTTCATTGGCTCGTTGTTGGTGATGCATTTGGGGTTGTTGCACTTCACGATGCCGTGCAGCTCCAGAGGCGTCTCCACGCGCTTCTTCTCCACCACGTTGTAGTTGTGGATGATGTTGAGCACTATGTTTGGCGCTATCACCGAGAGGCGGTTTATCTCCTCGTCGGAGAAATACTTGTCGGAGATTTTTATAATGCCTTTCCTTCCCATCTTGCTTGACGGGAGGTTGTAGCCAATGGTGACGGGAGAGCTTATCTCCTCAAGGCGCAACAGTTTCACCACTTGGTAGGTCTTGTTGGCAGGTATATGGTCTATTACGGTGCCGTTCTCAATGGCGGCGACCTGAAGTTCTTTCTTTGACATGGTGTCTTGTTTTTGTTTTCCTCGTTCTCACTCTATGATGGTCTTGTCGTTCCTTATCTCGTCGAGTGTTATGCCGAGACAATGGCAATAGATGGCCTCGCGTGCGAAGAGCCCGTTCTTGGCCTGCTGGATGTAGTAGGCGTGCGGGTTGTCGTCCACGTCGTAGGCAATCTCGTTGACCCTTGGAAGCGGGTGCATGATCTTCATATTGGGCTTGGCCTTGCTGAGCATGGATGCGCGGAGGATGTAGACGTTCTTCACGCGCTCATATTCCATGAGGTCGGAGAATCTCTCCTTCTGCACGCGCGTCATGTATAATATGTCGGCGTCGGCTATCTCCTCCTCGGTAAACTCGGCGTGCTCCACGTAGCGGATGCCGTAGGTGGCGCAATAGTCCTTGTACTCTTGCGGCATGGCGAGCTCCTTGGGGGCTATGAAATGGAACGTGGGGTTGAAGTGGCGCATGGCCATGATAAGCGAGTGGACGGTGCGCCCATATTTCAAGTCGCCCACGAGATATATGTTGAGGTTCTCGAGGGTGCCTTGGGTCTTGTAGATGCTGTAAAGGTCGAGAAGACACTGCGAGGGGTGCATGTGCGCGCCGTCGCCAGCGTTGACGATGGGCACGGGGGCAATCTCTGAGGCATATTGTGCCGCGCCTTCGATGAAGTGGCGCATCACGATGATGTCGGCGTAGTTGCTCACCATGAGGATCGTGTCCTTGAGTGTCTCGCCTTTGGTGGTGCTTGAGGTCTTGGCATCGGAGAAGCCGATGACACGCGCTCCAAGGCGGTTGGCCGCTGTCTGGAACGACAACTGTGTGCGGGTCGAGGGTTCGAAGAAAAGGGTGGCTACGACCTTGCCCTTGAGAATTTCGCGATTGGGGTGACGCTCAAATTCTTCGGCCATTTGAAGAAGGTAGAGAAGATGTTGCTTGTCGAGGTCGGCAATCGTGACAAAATTACGTTTTTCCATTACAGAGAGTTGTATTTGCGGAATAGTTCTAATTGCAAAGATAATGCAAGGTGAGTGCAGAACATCAAGCTCGCTTGAATGTTGTGCCGAGCCGTAGCTTATCTAATGCAAAGATACGAAGAAAAAGCTAAAGACTGACGCTTTGATTGTTTTTTATTTGCAAAATATTTTTCAAAGACAACAAACAGGCACAACACCTTTGTGGAGGCGTTTGAAAATGGTTGTCGTAAGGTTGCGAAAAAAATACGTATAATCTTATGTCTTTTTCTTTGCTTAAAGCATAAATTGGAGTAACTTTGCCATGATTTTGAACGAATGAGTATGTCTTACAAGAATGTCAACAAGTATGGCAAAGCCTTTCAGTCGCTTGCCAATGTTATAGTTTGTGTCGCGCTCGTCTTTTGCGTCTCCACGGCTTGGGCGCAAAAGTCATCCGTTGACAAGACGGCGTCAAAGCCTAAGGTGGAGACCTCGGCTAAGGCCCCGTCCCCTGCCGCCAATCAGCCTTCTTCCAGCCAACAAGCCGACACGGCCTCGTTGGCAACGACCGACGCCGCGCCTGCCATTGATGACGCTGCTGTGGACTCCCTAATGGATGCAGACAGCGCATCTGCCACCGCGGGGCTCGACGCCGACACGGGGATGCCGGCAGAGGAGGGGCAGGGCTTCTACAAGTCGCTCAAGACCAAGTTTATTGAAGGCAACGCCGGCTTCATGTCGTTCGTGGCATTGGCTTTGGTGTTGGGCCTTGCTTTCTGCATAGAGCGCATCATATATCTCAGCCTTTGCGAGATTGACGCCAAGAAGTTCATGGCAGACCTTAGCAAGCATGTTGAGGCTGGCGATATTGAGGCAGGAAAGGCACAGTGTCGCGACACGCGTGGTCCCGTGGCATCGATATGCTATCAGGGATTGGAACGTATAGACGAGAAGATGGACAACATAGAGCGGAGCATAGTGAGCTACGGCTCGGTGCAGGACGCAAACCTTGAGAAGGGATGCTCGTGGATAACGCTCTTCATTGCCATGGCTCCGTCGCTCGGATTCCTCGGCACCGTGGTGGGCATGGTCATGGCATTCGACCAGATACAAACCGCGGGCGACATAAGCCCGACAATTGTCGCGGCAGGCATGAAGGTGGCGCTCATAACAACCATTTTTGGTATAATAGTGGCACTTATCCTGCAGTTGTTCTACAACTATATCCTATCGAAGATAGACCATCTCACGTCGCAGATGGAAGAGTCGGCCATAACGCTCATGGACGCTATCGCCCGATACAAGAACGCCAACAAGGAGGGCTGATTTATGACTACGGATTATAGAAAACTGCCCACACGGCTTCTCTACGTCTTGAGCGCCATCACCGTGTTGGTGTTCGCCCTCTTTTGGCTTGTCGGGTTTGACCGGCCTTACGAGGACGACGCTAATTTCAACGCGCCGTTGTTCACCGACGCGCTTCTTGTGCTCATGCTCATGCTCACGGCAGGAGCCATAGGCGTGGCGGCGTGGTCGGCGATAAGAAGCGGCAAGGTGAATAGGGGCGGAGAACGCGTGGTCAACAACATCCCCGTGAGGAAGATAGGCTTGGCAGTCGCCGTGGGCACTGTCGTGATGCTTCTCTTGACGTTCCTGTTGGCATCGTCGGATCCAATGAGGATAAACGGGCTCGACTATACCGACGCGTTTTGGCTTAGGGCATCGGGCATGTTCGTCTCCACCTCCTTGGTGATGATTTTCGTTGCCATTGCCACGGTTGTGTATGGTGCCACAAAATACATTCGCAAGCCATGATGTTCAAGCGTAAATCACGACGGGTGCCAGGGCTTAACACCACATCAACGGCAGACATCTCGTTCATGCTCCTCATTTTCTTCCTTGTCACTACCAACATGGACATCGATAAGGGACTAAGGCGGCAGCTTACCCCAACGGGCAAGGACGATGCTCAGCAGTCGTTTGTGGAGAAGGGCACGACGCTGAGGCTCGCCATCAACGCCGAGAACCAGTTGTCGGTCGACGACAAGCCTTTCCCCGTGGGCAGGTTGCGCCATGAAGTGGAGAACTTCGTGAAAAGGGTGGGTAAGCGCCATCTCATCACCGTCAGCGTGGATTCGCAGGCAAGTTATGACACCTATTTCGCCATGCAGCAAGAACTTGTGGCAGCTTATCGCAACTTGCGGGAACAAACGGCTTTGCGGCTTTTCGGCAACCATTATGCCGCATTGTCGCAAGAGCAACGCGACAGGGTGAGAGACGACTGCCCACAGCGCATTACCGAACAATACAATGGGGAAGGAGGCGCGCAATGAGAATGTTTCAACGCAGAAGGCACGAGGTGCCGGGGCTTAATACCGCGTCGCTTCCCGATCTCATCTTCACGGTGCTTTTCTTCTTCATGATTGTCACTCACATGCAGAAGGAAACTGTCAAGGTGAAGTTTCGCACGCCGCAAGGCACGGAACTCACACGCCTTACCAAGAAAACCTCGGTGACATATATCTACATTGGCCGTCCCACCGCCGAACTGCGTAAGGTCTACGGCAACGCCACGCGGATACAGCTCAACGACAAGTTCATCTCTCCGTCAGAGGTTGCCGATTATGTTTCGGCTGAACGAAACAGGATGTCGCCGGAAGACCAAGAGCAGATGACGGTGTCGATAAAAGCTGACCGAGGCACCAAGATGCAAATAATAAGCGATGTGAAACAAGCCCTTAGGGAGGCTAAGGCGTATCGCATAAACTATTCGGCAACCGACAAGCGCGAACAAGGCGTGGATAAATAGTCTTGCATTTATACAAGTCTATTGTTTTTCGTGCCTTAAAGAGCTCTATATGTGAGACTTTGAATATATTAAGTCTTGAAAAGTTGCAAATTATCAGAAAA
>CAVAGT010000043.1:0-23954 GCA_963588155.1 Lachnospiraceae bacterium
GCCTTGGCCGATTTAAGAAAGATATTACCGCTGATGGTTTTATTGTCCATTTGATGATTTTTCTTCATGGTTTATAAAGGCACTCAACGGCTTAACCTTTATTAACCAACTTGCACTACGTGTAAAACCTTTCTTTTTACACTATTTAATATAGCAAGCCAAAATCAATGAACAACGATAATATAAACGACGACATAAAGAGCAAGCAGCCTTGTGCGGGCGAGGCGTTCCACCAGCTATGGATGCATACGCCAAACGACATGGACAAGGACAAGTTGGAGGCTGCCTTGGGCGTGTTTCGCGCTAACCGCATGAAACATGACCGCCGCAGCAAGACACGCCGCATGGTGCTTAAAGCCATGAGGTATGCGGCATTGTTGGCATTGCCCATAGTGTCAGTTTATCTGACATATCTATTTATGTCGCGCGACAGCAAGCTCTACAGCGAAATATCAGAACTCTGCGTAGCCGAGGGTTCGCTTGACAGCTTGCGACTGTCAGACAACACCAAGGTTACGGTAAACGCCGGAAGCTCGATAGTTTATCCCAAACTGTTTAATCCCGAGGCTACAGAACGAAGCGTGTTCGTGAATGGCGAGGCTCGCTTCGAAGTGGCCAAAGACCAAAGGCACCCGTTCGTTGTGCATATAGCCAACCTTAATGTAAAGGTGCTTGGCACCCACTTCAGCGTGAAATCATACAGTGGCAGTCCCTGCGTGACGGTCACCCTTGAAGAAGGTCTTGTGAAGGTGTATGACAGTCGCCACACGATGTACCTCTACCCCAACGAGCAACTCGTTTACGACCGTCGGGATGGCAACATGACCAAAAGCCGCATTGACGCCGTTGCCGCCAGTTCGTGGACAAAGGGCGAGTTGAACTTCAAGTCGCGTCCACTGGGCGAGATACTTGGCGACTTGGAACGGAAATACTGTGTGAAGTTCGCTGTTGCAGGTTCCGTGGACATGAACAAACGCTACACGATGAAATTCAGGCGCGAGGAGTCGATAGACAATGTGCTGGCAGTGCTGACTGTGGTGTCGGGCAACATATCCTACAAGAAACAACAAGACACAATAACCCTTTACACAAAGAAAGGAGGCATATAAAGAACAAAACAGAGAAAATAAACATTCTATTTGACCAACGACACTCAATGATATTGAGATTATTACCAACCAGATTTATTAAACTTTAGACAGTGGGGTATCAGGCATGATACCCTCCATGCTGCCTTCAATAAATTGACAACATGAAGATAAACAAGACAATGAAGAACCTTGTCGACAGAAGAACGGCGTGCACGCTCGCCCTTTGCCTGTCGATGTCGGTCGCCACGTTTGGACAGAACCAGACCATTCGCCTGTCGAAGACCAAGGCCACCGTGGAAAACCTTATCAAGGACATCGAGACGCAGACAAACATGTCTGTCGACTTTTCCCAAAACACCATCAACCCAAAGAAAGTGATAACCGTGGGATCAAGCACTCCTACGCTCTCAGCACTTCTCAACGCCATTCTCCACGGGCAGAATTTGAGCTACAAGATTGTAGACCACCATATCATCATCGTGAAGGCAGAAGCCAAGTCGTCACCAAGCAAGCAAGCGGTGAAGGCAGCCAACGGGACATATAAGGTCTCCGGCAAGGTTGTGGACAAAAACGGCGAGCCTATCATCGGTGCGACCATCATGGAGCAAGGCACGAAAAATGGCGCCGTGACCGACATCGACGGCAACTTCACGATAAGCGCCTCCAAGGAAACGCCAGTCTTAAGCGTTTCATACATAGGCTTCATTCCCCAAGAGGTGAAGACCCGTGGCGGACAGACGACCATACATTTACAAGAAAACGCGCAAAACCTTAGCGAGGTGGTTGTCGTGGGCTACGGCACGCAGAAGAAAGCAGACCTAACGGGTGCGGTGTCATCGGTGAGCGGAAGCGAAATAGCGACCCGTCCCGTGACCGATGCCACGCAGAGCCTGCAAGGACTCGTCCCTGGTCTGCTTGTGTCCAACGAGAGCTCAGGCCGTCCCGGCTCATCGGGCACACTGACACTTCGCGGACAAGGCAACCTCTCTGGCACGGGTCATCCTTACGTGCTTGTAGACGGCATAGAGATGGACCTCTCTGACGTTAACCCCAACGACATTGAGAACATCTCTGTATTGAAAGACGCGGCGGCATGCGCCATCTATGGAGCTCGCGCCGCATACGGCGTGATTCTTGTCACCACGAAGCGTGGCAAGGAAGGCAAGGCACGCATCAACTATCAAGGCAGTGTGGGATGGAACTCGCCCACCGTGCTGCCAGACATGGTGAACTCGCTCGACTTTGCGGAGTTCTGGAACGCGGGCTGCACCAACGCCAACTCTTCGCGCCTTTACAGCCAAGAGAAGATGGACTTGCTGCGCCAATACATAAACGACCCAAAGAGCGTTGACCCATGGCAGGAACTATCGTCGACAGCGAGCATGAACCCGGCTTTCGAAAACTCGGAAAGCGGCATTGGCAACGTGGACTATTTCAAGCTTCACTACAAGAACGCGGCTATCAAGCAGCGTCACAACCTCAGCGTGAGCGGTGGCGGCAAGGCGGCTCAATATTACGTGTCGTCGGGCTATTACAAGGAGGATGGACTGTTGCGCTATGCCGACATCGACTTTGAGCGCATCAACGTGTCGTCGAACCTCACGTCACAGATTACACCATGGCTCAAGCTCAAGGCTGGCTTGAAATTCGCCCACTCCAACCAAAACACGCCGTTTGGCGACGGTGGCTTGAGCGACGGATTCTTCCATTCGCTCGCACGTTTCCGCCCAACAGTGTCGGTGGTTGACCCCAACGGGCATTTCACGGAGCTCTCGATGATTCCATACTTGCAGAGTGGAACATACACCAAAACCAAGCGCGACTTCATCAACATGACAGGCGGCTTTGAGATAAACCCGTTCAAGGGATTCAACATCTACATGGACTATACCTACAAGATCGTGGACACCCACTACTCAGCACTCAACGTGGCACCGATGATCTACGCTGCCGATGGCGTGTCGACATCCAAGGGCGTGCGCTCGGAGCTGGGAGTCACTGCCGACGGCAAGTATACCCGCTACAACCAAAGCAGCCATTACCAAACGATAAACCTCTATGGCAGCTACAACTTCTCGTTCAACCAAGAGCACAACTTCACCGTCATGGCTGGTTACCAGGAGGAAAACAACAAGTATGAATACCTGCGCAATGTCATCACCGGCCTTTACTCTACCAAGAATCCTAACGTGGGCATGGGCAGTGGCGACAAGACTGTCACCGACACTCGCAACTCTTGGGCAACGCGCAGCTTCTTCGCACGCTTGAACTACGACTACAAGAGCCGCTATCTGCTTGAGCTGAACGGACGTTACGACGGTTCATCGCGCTTTGCCAAGGACCATCGCTGGGGCTTCTTCCCATCGGTGTCGGTAGGATGGAATCTCACGGAGGAGCCGTTCATGGAGGACGTTCGCCGCGTGATGTCGCAATTCAAGGTGCGCGCGTCAATAGGACGACTTGGCAACCAAGCCGGAGCCGCACTCTACACCTTCGCCTCGACAATGAACTTGAGCAGCAGTCTGGGCAGCTACATCTACTCAGACGGTCGCCATACTTACCTCACGGCTCCTGGCGTGGTGAATCCCTCAACGACATGGGAAAAGGTAGACAGCAAGAACCTCGGTATCGACTTCGGGTTCTTTGACGGCAAGCTCTCGGGCAGCTTCGACATATTCCAACGCGACACCAAGGACATGCTTGGCCCAAGCGTGGACTTCCCCGACTTCTTCGGCGCCACAGCCCCACAGACCAACAACGCACAGTTGCGCAACCGTGGCTGGGAGTTGTCTCTCATTTACCGTGGAAAGATAGGAAACGACATCAGCTACAACATCGGCGGCTCCATTTCAGACGCCACCGCAGAAGTTACCTCTTACGAGAACCCCACAGGCACGAGCCCTTCGAGCAACTGGTACACAGGCAAGAAGGTGGGCGAGATATGGGGCTACCGCACAGACGGCATCATCCAGACACAAGAACAGGCTGACGAATACAACAAAACGCACGACAACAGCTTCTTCACAAAACAGAAATGGACTCCTGGCGACATAGCCTTCCGCGACCTCAATGGCGACAACAAGGTGAACAACGGCAGCAACAAGCTCGGCGACATGGGCGACATGACCATCATCGGCAACACCACACCACGCTATCAGTATACCATCAACGGTAGCATCAACTGGAAAGGACTCGGCATGAGCTTCATTTTCCAGGGAGTGGGCAAACGCGATTGGGATCCTACAGGAAACGTGTATTTCTGGGGCAGCAGCTCATACGCACAAGTGACGGTATTCAAGGAGCATCTTGACTACTGGAGCGAGAGCAACAAGGACGCTTACTATCCGAAGCCTTACATCAACACGGCAGGCGGCGTGGGCCAATACAACGCCAAGACATCGGCACACACTACCGACCAGTATCTGCAGAGTGCCGCTTATTGCCGACTGAAGAACCTCACCATCAGCTACGACCTGCCAAAGAACCTCATCCGCAAAGCCGGACTGGAGCAGGTGCGCGTGTTTGTGTCGGGCGAGAACCTGTTTACGATAACCAGCCTGAAGGGCATGTTCGACCCCGAAGTGATATTCGCCGAGAACAGCTACAATGCCGAGGGTGGAAAGCAGTATCCCATGAACAAGGTTTACTCGATTGGATTGACGGTAAGTTTCTAAGCGAGCGAAAGTAAATACAACAACCTAAAACAACGTGAATATTATGAATATAAGAAATATAACGATTGGACTCGCGTCGGTGTTCTGCCTCACAGGATGCTACGACCTGAACAAATCGCCCGAAGGTGTGATTTCCACTGTTGGCGCCTTTTCGACAATAGGCGAGATGAACAGCTATCTCGACCAATTTTACGAGACGGCCGTCTATGCCCAGGGATTCGACTGGAACGGCAACTTCATTGCCAGTGGCGACCTGGTGAGTGACAATATGTCGGGCTCAACGGTGAACACACGTCTCAATGGCGCCCTTGCCTTGAGCAACGCCTCAAAACTCACCAACTACACATATATAAGAAATGTGAACTTCTTCCTCAACAACCTTGACAACTGCGAGGAGAAAGGTTCGGCCAACTACAAGCAGTGTGTGGGCGAGGGATACTATTTCAGGGCATGGTATTATTTCCAGTTGTTCAAGAACTATGGCGAGCTGACATGGGTGGAGACACCTCTCGACCCTAACGCCGAGGCCATGTATCTGCCAAGGGAAAGCCGCACCGTCATAGCCGACCATATATTGGCCGACCTCGACAACGCCATAGAAAACCTGCAGACGCAAAACAACAGCGCGACAATGCGCATACACAAGGACGTGGCACGCGCGCTTAAAGCAGAAGTGGCACTCTTCGAAGCTACATGGGAGAAATACCACAAGGCTAAAAGCGATGCCTTCTATGACAAGACCATCACCGACGACAAGATCAAGACGTATCTGAACACATGCGTGAGCGCATGCAAGGACGTTGTGGACCGTGGCGTTTGGCACATCTATTCCACAGGAAACCCACTCAACGACTATCGTCAGCTGTTCCAGACCGAAGACCTCAGCGGTAATTCCGAGGTACTTTGGTTCAAGCACTACGACGGCACCAACGTGGGTAACAACGTGGACCGCTACCTCAACCAAGGCGGTGGCAGCGCCGGAGTAACAGCATCGCTCGTAGACGACTATCTCACCATCGACGGCAAGCCGTTCACAGGCGACCAGGTGCTGCAGGCCAAGAAAGTGTTTGGCGACGAGCTGAAACCCACGGTGCGCGACCCACGACTCTCGCAGACCGTGTGTATGCCTGGCCAGATATTGCGCCCCGACATGGGTGCATACGTCGTCCCGCCATTGACAGGCTCAAGCTACAACAAGAACGAGACCGGATACTCGCTTCTGAAGCATGTGCAGATTGACTTCACGGGAAGCCTCGACGCTGAGTATCGCGGTGCCACACCTGGCATACAGTGCAGATATGCCGACATATTGCTCAACTACGCCGAAGCCCTTGCCGAGCTTGACGGAGCAGCCAACGCATCCAAGATAGTGGAAGTGCTGAAGCCTTTGCGCGACAGGGTTGGCATGCCAGCAATGGATTTCGACCGTGAGTATAATGCCGAGTCTTCTTATCCATTCCACGGGTTGAACAAGTATATCCAGGCGGTGCGTCGCGAGCGCCGTATTGAGCAGGCTGCCGAGGGCAAGCGACTCACCGACATCTTGCGCTGGGCAGCAGCCGACGAGCTTATCGTGGGCAAGCATGCGGAAGGCGCGCTGTTCAAGGGAAGCAACCTTGAGAACCATTCGCAGTATGGAGGCAAGCTTGTCTACGACCAGACTTCGGGCAACAATCTTTACTTGTCAGGCTCACCATCAGACACCTACAGGTATATATTGCCTATCGACCCGAAGACAACTGGCGATGGATGGGGCTTCCGTGTAGACCGCGACTACCTCTTGCCCATACAGCCACGTATGCTGTCGCTGACAAACAACATGTGGAAACAAAACCCAGGATGGGAATAAACCGACAAGAACAAACAAACTGCTATGAAATTTGACTTTCAAAAAATAGCAGCAACTGGCGTTGTCGCCTTGGGCTATACAGCCCAGGCGCTCGCCCAGTCTGCCAGCAAGCCAATGAACATTGTCTACATCATGAGTGATGACCACTCATATCAGACAATCAGCGCCTACGACAACCGTTTCGTTGAGACTCCCAATATCGATTGGATAGCTCAACACGGAGTGAGGTTTACAAACAGTTTTGTGGCAAACTCGCTCAGCGGCCCTTCGCGCGCATGTATGCTAACAGGAAAGCACAGCCATGCCAACGGCTTCACCGACAACACCAAGACGTTTGACGGCAGTCAACAGACTTATCCCAAGTTGCTGCAAAAGGCTGGCTACCAAACTGCCATGATAGGCAAGTGGCATCTGACAAGCGAGCCTACCGGGTTCAACTATTGGGACATTCTCATAGCGCAAGGCCACTACTACAACCCCGACTTCATCTGCAACGGCAAGCAAGTGCGTCGTCCGGGCTATGTGACAAACGTTGTCACCGACCTTGCCCTCGACTGGTTGAGCAACAAGCGCGACAAGTCGAAGCCTTTCTGCCTGCTGCTTCACCACAAGGCACCACACCGCGTGTGGAGCCCAGACACGTGCGACCTTGACCTCTACAACGACAAGGTATATCCTCTGCCCGACAACTTCTACGACAACTACGAGGGACGACTTGCAGCGCAGAAACAAGAGATGAACATTGCCAAGAACATGGACGTGGTCTACGACTTGAAGATGGCCGACAAGGAAAACGAGATACACTCTGACCCAGAGCTCGAGGAGATGGGACGCATGAACTACAAGCGCATGACCGACTCGCAGCGAGCCCAGTGGGATGCCCACTACGACCCGATAATAAAGAAGTTCAAGGAGGCTGGACTCACAGGCAAGGCCCTTGCCGAGTGGAAATACCAGCGCTATATGCACGACTACATGCGCGTGATACACTCCATCGACAGGAATATAGGCAGGGTCATAAACTATCTCAAGGAGAACGACCTGCTCGACAACACGATGATTGTCTACACTTCAGACCAAGGCTTCTACATGGGCGAGCACGGATGGTTCGACAAGCGGTACATGTATGAGGAGTCGTTCCGCACGCCTTTGCTTGTGTACCTTCCCGGTGGAAAGCAAGGCGACGTGGACGAGATGGTGCAGAACATAGACTATGCGCCTACGATACTCGACTTGGCAGGAGTGAAGATTCCTTCGGACATTCAAGGCGAATCGTTCTTGCCACTGCTTGAAGGCAAGAAGGTGAAAAACTGGCGCAAGTCGCTTTACTATCACTACTATGAGTATCCTGCCGAACATTCCGTGTGCAAGCACTATGGCGTGCGTACCAACCGCTACAGTCTCATTCATTTCTACGACGACGTGAACACTTGGGAGCTATACGACCTAAAGAAGGATCCCGAGCAAATGCACAATATCTATGGCGAGAAAGGCACTGAGAAAGTGACGAAAACGTTGAAGGATGAACTCCACAAACTTCAAAACCAATATGACGATCCTATCAGATTCACGCTGAAGGACAACTAAACAATTCATCCGATAAGGTACGTGGGTCACGCACCTTATCGGATGAATAAAAATAATCTTGTATTAATTCTCCAATGGTCGCTTTTCCCAATCATCCGAAACATAGCTGTCGGGATAAACAGTTTCGTTGAGCACTTTTCCCTTGCGCTCACGGATGTAGGTGTCGAATCTACGCTCGCCTTCCTTTAGTACAATTATTCGCGCGCCACATGGCAAATGGTTGTAAACCGTATTACCACCCGAGTAGCGTCCGTATGCCAACAAGACATTGTGCCACATGACGGAATAGTCGTTGTCGTGGTCATGTCCACAGAAAATGCCCATTACATCGCCACAATCCATCATCGCAGTAAACATGCCACTGTTGAAGATTGGCGAGCACGCTGATTCACGACGTGTGCCTATCAAGATGGCATTTTCATCTCTCACCGCTTCGTGATACTCAGGTACTGGTATGTGGAAGAAAGCCAAGGCTGGATAAGGCGTGTTTCCATTTTCTTTTGTAAAGGCTTGGCTCTGCTGACGGTACCATTCCACCTGGTCAAAAGTAAGCCATGCATAAGTGCCACGGCTCTTGTCTTTCGGGAAGCCTTCTGGATAGGAATGCGAATCCATGCAATAAAGAACAGCAACTGTCTTTTTGCCATCGTGAGACTTGACCCTAAGGGTATAGTCAAGCTCTTTCTGACCAGACAAATCCGGCAAGATGTTGTTTTTCACCGTGCGTGCAATATTATAAAGCTCACGGTTGCTTAATCCTGTCGTCTCACTGTCGTGATTTCCGAACTCGTAAACAAAAGGCACATTATACTTGGAGATTCGCCCTAACACCGAAAGAAGGTTTTCCTTGCCAGGCTTTCCCCATAGCACGTCGCCAGTGAGTACGACCAAGTCGGGGCGCTCGTGTTGAAGGATACTATCGACAACACTCAATGCCACTTTCGACTGGGCAGAGCCATTGTAATGAATGTCTGTGAATTGCACTATCTTGAACTCTCCAGCCTTGTTAAAGCGCAAGTCCTGAGCCGAAACGTGGAGAGACAAGAACAACAAACATGCGAAAATAAGTCTTTTCATTTATCGTTGGTTATAATACGTGTAAAAATGCAAACGAGATTACGCCTTAAGAATGTCATTGCATCGAGAGAAGCACTGGTCGTCATTCTTGGATCTTCAAGTAATTGTCGATACCGGTCTTTAACGCGTTCCAATAGTTATACAGTCTTATATGACACAAGTCGAAGACGAAGTAACCGTCGGCCACGTTGATAATGGCATCCACACTCTTCGTTACGGCAGCATCTTGACCGCCTTGAGTGAAACCTGTCGAATTGCCAACGTCCGGGCCACCAATGCAAGGCACTTCACCCTGAACAAGCTTCATACCCTCCTTGGCAAAGCCTTGCATTGTCCATTCGCCATCGCCATATATAGCGTCCGTACCAGCATAGCAACCTATAAAAATGCGATTAAGCGAAGAAAGATAACTATATTTCTTATAATCGCTGTTTGCCCAATTGTATTCAGCTGAAGGATCGTATTTGCCACTTGCCCAGTTGACACCGCTTTCTGGCGAATAAGAAGAATACCACGCACCTACATAAGTACAGAATTCTATGTCCTTGTTAACAGAATGAACCGCATCAGAGGCTCGTTTAACAAAGTCATGGATGGTCTTGGCCCTAAACGACAACCAATCCTTGAAATACTTAGAACTTCTACCGCTGCTGACTGTCGAAGTGCCAGGCTTAACTACATCCTCAAAGAAGTCAAGATCAGTAACGCCAAGATATTCCTTGAATTTCTGCTGAGTATACTCCGAGACATCAGACAAGAGGTTGTCAAAACGGCAACGGTCAAGACAAATGCCGTCTACATCATACTTGGCTAAATCGGATATAATACCAATGACATAGTCTTGCACCTCTTGATTTACAGGATTAAGAAACTTCGTGCCATAGTAATCAGCGTCAGACGGATCTATTGTCGTGAGATCCATCTCATTCTTGGGTCCTGCAGCAGTATTCAGAACTGTGACCCAATCTTTCTTTGCCTCATCACGAAACACCAGTCCCTGCTCTCCAAGGCCATAAGCATAAAGATTGCCTGCCACAAAAGTATTTATGCTCGCGGTGACCTTTAAGCCTAGCTTATGGGCTATATCTATGAATGCCTGCAAATAATCCCAAGAGGCGGTTCGCTCATAAAACTTATACTCTCCGTTATCAGTCCAATAATCAAGCTTAGTAACCTCCTGGCAATGAGAGCTTTTAAATAAGACATCACCCATCGTTGGACGCACATCGACAATAATGTCTGTAAAGCCCGCGTCTTTCACTTTTGCAAGGTCTTCTTCTATGTTTTCCTTACTATTGGCAAATCGTGGGAAATTAGCCGCCGCGTCAATCCACACATAACGACGTTTAGCAGTGTTAGGAGTCTCGTCATCATTGCCATCCCATGTCCATTTGCTCAATACATCCTCATGATTCTCCGTACTGCATGCTGAGAATAGACCAAGCAGGGAGACGAGAGTCAAGAATAAAAACGTGAACGTTAATCGCTTCATAATATCCTTATTATGTTTTTACATTGATAATATGGTTGACCGAATCAACCATATTATCAAATTAGAATTCCAAACATTACTTCTTTATGCAATCCATTTGTATGCCTCCAAACGACAAGTGAGTGTTGGAAGCGTAGAACAGATAGAGGAAGTAGCCGTCTTCTGAAGGTGTAACCAAGACATCGGCAAAACGTCCTCCGGCGGCATAACCCACAGAGCCATACTTGTCGGGTATCTCGTAAACATACTTCAAAGAAGAACTGCTGTTGATAGAGCCTGTCACCGAAGCAGGATTACTTGCATCGTATAGATAAATGTGACCCGTCAGACCCCAATCTGGCCAATAGCCCATCTCAAACAAGGCTATGTATCGAGCATTGTTGAATGGACGAGTGTCTATGGCACCTGTGTTATAACCCCAAGCTGCTCCGCCTGTATCTTGTACGAGGTTTGAGGGAGTCTGCCAGTCGGAAAGATAATACATTTGGCAAGCTCCACTCTGATAGTAGTCGACAATAGAACCAAGTTTACCATCATCGTCGACAGCACAGACCTTTGCAGCATCGTCCTGGCTACCCCATGAAGAAGCCAACGACATGAGAATGTTCGCGGGCTCACCAACCTTGCCATCCTTTACGATCCAGCGTATCGCATTAGTACAATTGTAAGGAGTGGCAGTGATTATGGCATTGCCATTCAAATCGCCTTGTACGTGCAAGCGAGCTCCAATGCCCACTCCAAGTTGATTATTGTAAGATATCAACTTAACAGGAGTTTTCTCGACATCATTGGTCTTGTATATGTTTAGCGTCTGTCCACTCTCGGCAAAGTTGCATATAAGCATATTGCCCGCGTTATCGCTTGTTATGGCACCAGAAGCCTTGGCATCACCGAGATTAATGGTTCCAACCTTTGAGCCGGTCGTCTTTCTGAAGTATTGAGGTGAAGAGCCATCACCGAGGTTAAGAACTACATAATTGCCTATGCAAGCCAATGTGGGGTGTATCGAATTGGGATCTGACACTCCGAGCGTGGTCATGTCATTGACAAACATTTCTTTTTCACTGTCCTTGCGATAGCCATTGTCAATCTTCGGCGGGATTTGCTTAACAACAGTATATTCGGCCTTGTCAACACCATTGTCTGCAGTAACCGTAAACTTGAAAGGAGAATTGAAGTCGTGAGGCACCGATGGATCCGGAGCTATGGTTGCATGAGGGTCAAGAACGACATCTGCCGTCATCTGCGAAAGATCATTTGCCGTAACAAGAGATATAGTCTTGGCATCCTCGTCAATGACTCCATTAAGATCCCCGGGCTTGGCCATGAAGCTTTTTATGGCACATTTATTAAGATGGGTGAGGGAGCCAGAAATGGTGATCTCACGCTGCTTTCCATAAGGATCCGTGTATGTGAACGCGTTCTTCTTCGTAAGGTCGAGCACTCCCAAACCCGGCGAAAGGAAACAATTGTTCTCCAACTTCGCTGTCACCTTCATCGCCTTCATGTCCTCGGAAGGCACATAGTCGCTCTCCTCTGGATAATAATAAGGAATAGGTATGACATAGTCGGTAACATCCTCATCTCCTGTAGCAAGCTGCGCCGCAAGCTTATCTTGGTAGGTGCCACTTGTAAAATAGGCCGACAAGCTCGTGATACCTTCTCGGTTTGCGGTGGGCGCTACATTCTCCTCTTCCGCGCACCCGGCAAATGAAAGAGCGAGAAAAAGCAAAAGCCCCGTATGAAATATGTTGGTCTTCATAATGAATAATCGTTTAATGTTATTACTTCCACTCAGCAAACTGCTCAATATCCTTGTTGTTGTTCAACTCTTTTTCAGGTATGGGCAGACGGTTCATCTTGGCGGGATAGTCGAGATCCTCATCGTCAACGTCAACATAAGAGTATCGATATGTACCTTCTCCCATCTTCTCTATTTTCAGTCCATGACGCCTTATGCCTGTAAAAGCGGTTGTAGACAAGCCCCATCGACGCATATCCCAGTAATAGAGTCCCTCAAAGGCAAGTTCCACCTTGCGCTCATGGCGAAGAGCCTCGTCTGTGTATGATTTAATTTTTGGCAGACCTACACGCGCTCGCACCTCGTTGACAAGACTGACTGCCTTTGTGTCGTCGCCTAAATTGTGGCAAGCCTCTGCGGCATTGAGCAGCACTTCTGCCAACCTGAATGCTACAAAAGGTTGTGTAGAGTTTTGTGTGATACTGAAGTCGTGGTCCTCATCAACAAGTTTTCTTAGATAATAACCGGTTGTAGTCCTACCCTCTGTCGTGGCGTCAGTTTTCCATTTGGCCCATCCATCCACACCGTCAACATAGGGTTCGATTATACGTTTACGCCATGAAGAGCCATTATAAAGAATAGTAGCGTGGAAGCGAGGCTCAAGTTCGTCGTAAGGAGGAGTGTCATAGGTGCCCGATGCCGTGTGCCAAGGTGTCCAGTCCACCTTTGAGCCATCTGCGTTTTCATACTCTTCCACCATGTCTTGCGTTGGAGTTCCATATCCGCCATACATTGTCATTCCAGCTTTCTTGTGGTCACCACCTGGTGCATAATAGCCGTCAAAATTATGAGTAACACTTGCGTCGGCACTATAAGAGTACATATAGATAGCTTCTGTATTACCATTGGCCTTGAAAGCGTCGCTATAATTTGCAGTTAGTTTATATCCCTGGGATATGACCGCCTCACTGGCTTCTTTAACTGCTTTCCAGTTCTTACAATAGAGCATGGCGCGCGACAGAAGCGCATATGCTGCCCCACTGGTCAAACGGTCATTGTTTACAGTAGTCTTGGAAAGAGTCTCGCCTGCGAAGGATAAATCTTGATATACAAAATTCCAACAATCCTCAGCCTTGTCCAACGCATGGTTGGTATTAATCTTTGAAAGGTCTTCGTCATAGATGATGGCTTGACCATATCGTTTCAACAACTCGAAATAGTACATTCCACGGAAGAATCGCAGTTCTCCCTCGTATTGTTTCTTGGAAGTCTCGTCAAAGGCACTGTTGCTCAACTTAGAAAGAGCCTCGTTCACGCGACGAATCTCCTCATAAGTGGAACCCCATACTCCCATGTAGACATCGACGTAGCTTGGCGTAAGAACTAAGCCACCATAAGAAATCTCATTTGGTATATAGTTTTCTGAGTTGTAGTTCATGTTGCCATACTTGAACTCATCGGTAAGTCCTTCCGTCAAACCAGCGAAACACTGATAATTACTAAAGCTACCAAGGTTAGGAATGTCAGCATAGAAATAGTTGACTGCCAACTCCGCGTATTTTGCTTTACTCCACACCAAACGGTCACTGGCCTGATCTGTTGGGTCTATATCCAGGAAGCTGTTGCAGGAACTCAACCCCACGACAGCCATAAGTAGACCTGTGATAAAATATTTCGTTTTCATCATTGCAAAAATAAAAATAGTTAGAACGTGATGTTGATACCTCCCATGAACGTGCGTTGCTGCGGATAGTAACCATTGTTTACACGAGGCGACTCTGGGTCAACTCCAGTAGGAAGACTATCGATAGTAAACAAGTTGGAGGCTTCGGCGTATATGCGGACAGTTTCGATGCCTATAGCCAACGTCCAAGCCTTTGGCAACGAATATCCTAACTGTATTGTCTTAAGCCTGATGTAATCACCTTTTTTGTTCCAAAAACTTGAAGCCAATCCGTTATTGCCTCCATGCGACACCGTACTGAGTGTAATGCGAGGATACTGAGCCTCAGTATTGTCTTCACTGTAAGAGTTTTGGACAAGCCAAAGAGGAGAGTTTGCTCCCTCCTTGAAGGTCTGGCTCCAAACCGTATTGTCGTCATAGCCATTATAATATGTACCCAACAACGAGACATCAAACTTGAAACCTCCGGTGAATTGAGCATTAAAGTCGAATCCATTCCAACTTGCACCGAGGTTCAGTCCAGCCATAATCTTCGGTCGGTTGCTTCGACCGAAACGCCCCCTATCCTGCTCATCTATAACGCCATCACCATTAAGGTCTTTGTATTTTATGTCACCAAGATTGGGGCGTGTGCCATACCAAGCAGAGTTAGTAATCTCTTCTTCCGAACGATAGAGTCCGTCTGCGAGCCAAATATAAGTGGCATCGACGTCTGTCCCAACGACCTTTCTCCACGACTGCGTGTTTGGATCATCCGGATAACGAAGCCACTTGCTTGTTGCCCAGGTCATATTGAGACTGGCTGAATAGTGGAATGGTTTGCCGCCAACATTGAACTTGTTACGATGCGATACCGTCCATTCGAGTCCGTAGTTGCAATATCGGTTATAATTTTCGTATGTGGAATAATATCCACCCATGGATGGCGACTTGTCTCCACCCATATAGGTGAGAATATCATAGTTGAGATTGTAGAACCAATCAAATGACAAACCCAACAAACCATTCCACAATGTCGCGTCAAAGCCTGCATTGGTTGAGCGTGTCTTTGCCCAACTAAGATTTGGGTTCGCAATGCCTGAAGTATACAGCGAACTGACTATATTGCCGCCTATTACACGGTTGGCACCAAACGAATAAGTGCTTAGGTAAGAGAACGCACTCACGTTGTCGTTGCCAAGCAATCCGATAGAGGCACGGAGCTTAAAGTCGCTCAACCACGAACGAGCGCTTTCCATAAACGACTCATTGGAGACACGCCAACCTGCCGAGAATGATGGGAAGAATCCCCAACGCTTACCCGCCACGTTGCCACTGAATTTATATGAGCCATCGTAACGACCGCTAAACTCAGCTAGATAAGTGTCGGCGTAATCATATTTCATTCGGAAGACATAACCGGCCGTACGGGAGTGAGAACTGTAACCGCTCACGGGATTCTCTTTGGTGGCTGTACCAAGGCTAATCTCAGGCAATTCGGCAAATGGAACCTTATAAGCATAAGCAGCCATTGAGCTAGACTTGTAGTCGCGTCCCTCAACCAGCAACATCGCATCGACATTGTGCTTGCCAAACTTTCGGGCAAACTCAACGCTAAACTGTCCAACGAGTTGCTCGGTGGTATACTGACCATCGGCTACATGATTCAAGTTTGACGACACATCTCGTGGATCCTCAAGCAACACAAAGCTACCCGATGAGAGATCCTTCGAATATGTTTGGTAAGGCGTGTTGAGATTTTTGTTTTTCGATGAAAGATAGTCGTAGGATCCCGTTGCCTTCAGTTTCAATCCTGGTAGCCACGGAGCCGCATATTCAATAGAGAGATTCGTGTTAACTTCCGCGCCTCGCGTCTTCTTGTAACCCGAATCGTATATTCCCGCCAAAGGGCTATATGCCACCGAAGCATTATTGGGGATTGTGGCAGTATACAAACCATTCCATGTCTCAGGCAGATAAGGGCGCATCATTATTGCTTGATGGCCAATGGAGAGCCAACCGACTTCACCACTTCCACCACTTCCATCGTCAGCGCCACCAGAAGCATAACCTGGAGTTTGCTTGCGTGTCACGGTACCAACTGTTCCCAGTTTGATTGTCCAGTCGCGACTAACCTTTGCCGTGATATTCGCACGAAGATTATAACGGCGATAGTCAAAATTGTCAATGTTTCCCTTCTGGTTCATGAATCCGCCACCAAGATAGTAGCTCACATCATCATTACCACCTTGAAGAGATACATTGTGCTTCATGTTCGTACCTGTGCCAAACACCTTGTCTATATAGTTCACATTGTCCCATCCATCAGAAGGATCTCCATTAAGCATGGCTTCGATGTTGGCCTTTGTGAACACCGGGGTGTACTCTTCTCGATTCTTCACAGTGCCATTGGCCAATTTGTCCATATAGTCTGCCATATTATAATAATAGGCATATTCAGGTCCATTCATGAACTTGGGGAAATTGGCGTTTACAGAGATTCCATATTGTCCGTCATAGCTTACTTTGGGTTTGCCCTTCTGACCATTCTTTGTAGTGACGATAACAACACCTCCTGCCGCATTGAGTCCGTACACGGCAGCGGCAGAACCATCTTTAAGGACCGAAACGCTCTCAATGTCATTGGGATCGACATCGTTGATTGAGCGCGGCATGCCATCCACTATGTAAAGTGGCGCATACTGGGAACCACGAATACGAAGACTAGCCTGGTCATCACCTGGCTCACCGGACACTTGGACTGATGACAAGCCGGGAAGTTTACCACCGAGAAGACTTGATATATTCGTAGAAGGACCCTTGAGTAGTTCATCACCTCGCATAGCCGAGACGGCACCTGTCAGCGACTGCTTCTTCACAGTACCATAACCGACGACAACAACATCTATAAGAGTGGAAGCATCCTCTTGCATGGTTACATTCACAAGATTTCGTCCACCAATCTTTACTTTTTGCTGTTTCATGCCAACATAAGAGAAAACAAGGACATCCTTGCCATTCGCCTTGATAGAGTAAGCTCCATTGATGTCAGTGACCGAACCAACTTTGGGCGAGCCTATCACCTGAACGCTAACACCTGGCAAGAAATCACCAGCAGCGTCCGTCACAATACCTCTCACAACAGTTTGCGCGGCAGAGGGTAGAGTTATCCACAGAAAAGCCACAAGCATCGTCGTGAAAGCCTTTGCAAGCATAGAATGCTTCTTAACTGTCTGTTGTTCCATCGACTTTCAAATTTAGCGGTTAATAAATTAAGAATAGATTATTTACGGGCAAAGAAAAACAATATTTTTTAAATGTACAAATGTTTTTCGAAATATTTTTGGACAAATCTAAAAAAAACAATGCGGAAAACTTGTCAATTTAATAAAATACTTGTAAATTGCAACCAATTTTAAAAACTTAATCACATATTATTATATATGCCTCTAAACATAACATACATGAAAAAGGTATTAATCTTGATGGCAATGGTTTTATGCCAGGCTTTTGCCATAGCACAAACAAACGAGAAACCGTTTGTCGTCCCCGAACTCACACGCTGGAGCGGAGCATCTGGCTCTATGAAACTTTCGGGCAGAATCGTAGTGACCAACAAAAATCTCTTGAAAACAGCACAAGAGTTTAAAAGCAACTACTCGCTGCTCTTTGGTAGCGACATGACCATCACAACCAAGAAAGCGCAAGACGGTGACATCGTGCTGGCAATAAAACAAGACAAGAACTTAGGCAAAGAAGGATACCGCTTGACGATAGGCAAAAACTGCCAGATTTCCGCAGCATCGACCACTGGCGCGCTTTGGGCTACGCAAACCGTGCTTCAAATGTTGCAAGGGCAAAAAGACCTGCCATGCGGTGAGGCCGTGGACGTTCCACAATATGGCATGAGAGGATTCATGCTTGACGTGGGCCGCAAATTCTTCCCTATAAGCTATTTGAAAAACCTCATAAGGATAATGGCTTTTCATAAGATGAACACTCTGCAAATCCACCTCAACGACAACGCTTTCAAATACTACTTCGGTAACGACTGGAGCAAGACGCCTGGCGATTTCCGCCTTGAGAGCGACACGTACCCAGGGCTTGCGTCAAAAGACGGACATTACACAAAGGCTGAGTTCATCGAACTACAGAAGTTCGCGGAGAGCCTCGGAGTGAACATAATACCGGAGATCGACTCACCTGCCCACGTGCTGGCATTTACACACTATAAGCCAAGCTTGGGATCCAAGGATTTTGGTATGGACCACTTCAATATCGACAATCCTGAGGTATATACTTTCATGGATAAGCTTTTCGACGAATACCTCTCTGGCAAGGATCCCGTGTTTAGAGGAAAATACGTAAACATAGGCACTGACGAGTATAACAATTCCACGGAGGAGCTTCGCGAAAAGTTCCGTGCCTATACCAACCATTATCTCGAGCTTATTAAGAAATATGGCAAGACTCCCGTATTGTGGGGCGCGCTAAACTTTGCTCCCGGCAAGACGCCCGTCAGCCCTAAAGGAGCCATCATGGGAATGTGGTCCGACTATATGGCAAAAGCCGCTGACATGAAAGCTGAAGGATGGTCGATGATATGTATGCCCGACATTTGGGTTTACATTGTGCCACTGGCTGATTATTACCACGACATTCTGCCCAATGAGGACATTTACAAGAATTGGACACCTGCCAAATTTGGCGACACTACCCTTGCCGAACAAGACCCCCAGATTGCGGGAGGCATGTTCGCGCTATGGAACGATTTGTATGGTAACGGCGTTACGGTTCACGACGCGCACGTCCGTATCTTGCCGGTGCTCCAAGCCATGGCCGTGAAATGCTGGACAGGCAAACTAACCAGCGTGCCCTACTCCACCTTTGAAAGCAAACGTCAGCTTCTTGCTGAGGCTCCTGGTGTAAACGAGCTTGGGAAAGTCAGCAGTCTTCCCATTGCCGTCACGGAACTTCTTCCTGACAAGTCGCTTAACTTGCAAGTGGATGAAATTGGATATGGCCATAAGATATCTTTCAGCATAGACTGCAAACCCGAACAGAAAGGCTCCGTTTTGACGTCAAGTCCAAACGCGACATTCTATCTGTCTGACCCTATCAACGGAAAAATGGGCTTCAAGCGTGAATACTATACCGACTGCTTCAAATTCGCATTGCCTAAGGAAGGGCATGTCGATGTGACAATAGAGAACACTTCCACGTCAACCAACCTGTACATAAACGGGAAGTTGGTCGAGAAACTCGGGCAGGTACGCTTTTACATGGTTAACCCTGAGGATAAGGCGAATCACATGCCTGGCAATTCTCGGCAACTTGAAGCCTACGAGCCCAAACGCAGCATGCGCTATCAACGCGCACTATACTTCCCTACCCAAAAGACAGGGAAATTCAATAGCAAGATCAGTAACTTCAGAGTCGAGTAATCCCGAAACTTGATTTTGATGATACATAACCCCACAAACCAATAAGCTAATACTAGACAACATGACTAATCGTAGAGACTTCTTAAAAGAAGCGTTGCTTACGGGTGCTGCAGCCATGGCCGCGCCAATACTCGCGAAGGGAGAAAACACCGTTGCACGACACCATCAAACGAATGGCTCTGCAAACATCACTGGGGTTGGAGGCGAGCTCATCGTGCCTAAAGCAAAGGGTCTGCAGATAACAGGCACTTTTCTTGACGAGATCTCCCACGACATTCCTCATCAAAACTGGGGCGTGAAAGAGTGGGAACAAGACTTCCGCCACATGAAGACGATAGGCATCGACACCGTGATAGTAATCAGGTGCGGGTATAGAAAATTCATCACTTACCCATCAGAATACTTGATGAAAAAGCATGGTTGCTACATGCCGTCGGTCGACCTCATCGACATGTACCTCCGCCTTGCCGACAAATACGACATGAAGTTCTACTTTGGCTTGTACGACTCTGGCCACTATTGGGACACCGGTGACATGTCGTGGGAAATCGACGACAACAAATATGTCATTGACGAGGTATGGAAACGCTACGGTCACCACAAGAGTTTCAAGGGGTGGTATGTCAGCACTGAAATCTCACGCCAAACCAAGGGAGCCATACCTGCCTTCCATACCATGGGCAAGCATTGCAAGGATGTTTCTAATGGCTTGCCAGTGTTCATCTCACCTTGGATCGACGGCAAGAAAGCCGTGATGGGCACTGGCAAAATGACCAACGACCAGGCTGTGAGCGTGAAGGAACACGAACGCGAATGGAACGAGATCTTTGATGGCATACACGACGTCGTTGATTGCTGCGCATTCCAAGACGGCCACATCGACTATGACGAGCTCGACGCTTTCTTCTCCGTCAACAAGAAACTCGCCGACAAGTATGGGATGCAATGCTGGACCAATGCCGAGACTTTTGACCGTGACATGCCTATCCATTTCCTGCCTATCAAGTTTGACAAGCTCCGCTTGAAGCTTGAGGCGGCCAAACGTTGCAACTACGACAAGGCCATCACATTCGAGTTCTCCCACTTCCTCAGTCCGCAGTCGGCATACATACAGGCTCATCACCTATACGACCGTTATAAGGAATATTTCAACATCAAGTAAACAGCCCTACAAATGAATACCGTAAAGTTAGGCTACGTGTTTTTCCTTGCCATAGTGGCTGCCTTAGGCGGACTGCTTTTCGGCTACGACACGGCCGTAATCTCTGGTACCATCGATGACGTGGTGGCACAATTCCACCTCGACGTGATGCAACAGGGTTGGTATGTTGGTTGCGCCCTCATCGGTTCCATTTGTGGCGTTGCCATGGCTGGCATCATGAGCGACAAGCTGGGGCGCCGCCCAACAATGTTCATATCTGCCGCCCTATTCACCATCTCTGCCTTCTGGTGCGCCCTTGCCACATCATTTCATGTCCTTGTCGCGGCACGCATCATTGGTGGTTTGGGCATAGGCATCGTCTCTGTGGTAGCGCCAGTCTATATCTCCGAGATTTCCATCACGCGCTATCGCGGCCAACTCGTCTCGCTCTACCAACTCGCCGTCACAATAGGGTTTCTCGCGGCATACGTCGTCAACTACCTGCTGCTCAATTTCTCCCATACCAGCCATTTCGACAACAGTTGGCTGCAGTTCATCTTCGTAAGCGAAGTGTGGAGAGGAATGTTGGGCATGGAAGGGCTGCCGGCTCTTTTCTTCCTCATCATTCTTTTCATCATCCCTGAAAGTCCTCGTTGGCTCATCACGCAAAACAAGGACAGTAAAGCCATAAGCATCTTCGGGAAAATATATACCCACAAGGAAGATGTCGAGAAACAGGTCGCCGACACAAAATCAACCATTGCCGGCGAGACAAAGTCTGAGTGGAAACATTTGCTTCAACCTGGCATTCTCAAAGCAGTCATCCTCGGTGTGTGCATAGCCATCCTGGGGCAGTTTATGGGCGTGAATGCCGTGCTCTATTATGGCCCGTCCATCTTCAAGGATGCAGGCATGAGCGATCCGCTATTCTGCCAAGTGCTCGTTGGCATAGTGAATATGCTCACGACCGTTCTTGCCACATTCATCATAGACAGGGTCGGACGACACAAACTCATCTACTACGGCGTGTCAGGCATGATCTTCTGTCTTATCATGATTGCCGTCTACTTCTCTTTCCATGAGAGCTGGAACTTAGGCGTGTGGTTCATGCTCACGTTCTTCCTGCTTTACGTGTTCTGCTGTGCCGTGAGCATCAGCGCCGTGGTCTTCGTCCTGCTCTCCGAGATGTACCCCAACAGGGTTCGTGGCTTGGCCATGTCGATAGCTGGCTTTGCCTTATGGATAGGCACTTACCTCATCGGGCAACTCACTCCGTGGATGCTCGAAAACCTAAGGCCTACCGGCACTTTCATTCTCTTTGCCGTAATGTGCGTACCTTATATTCTCATCATGTGGCGCTGCATACCGGAAACAGCCGGAATGTCGCTGGAGGATATCGAACGGTATTGGACCAAACAGGACGAGGATAAAAGTAAAACATCAGAATGACAAGTCACGACTTTTCTAATGTCTCTAACATAGCCCCTCGGCGCGCCCGATCTCTGGACGCGCTTAGGGGCTATGCCATTATGACAATGATTCTCGCAGCGACAGAGGCCTTCGGCATTCTACCCGAATGGATGTATCATGCCCAAGAACCTCCACCAACCCATGTATTCAACCCTCACATCTACGGCATAACATGGGTTGACCTCATCTTCCCTTTCTTCCTGTTCAGCATGGGTGCAGCCATACCTCTTTCCTTAGGACGGCAATTGGAGAAAGGCGTGGGCAAATGCAAGCTACTGAAAAAGACCGCCATCCGCTGGATGAAACTCACGTTCTTCGCCATCTTTGTCATCCACGTCTATCCTTATATGCTGGGTTATCCGGCTTCATGGATGAACGAGGCGGTTGCCATTGTGGCGTTTGCTCTCATGTTCATGCTGTTCATGCCTAATCCCTTCCATCTCAACAAATGGGGCAACCGCACCGTTAACAGCTTGGCCTATGTTGCCGCCATTGCGCTGATCCTGTTGCAGCCGTATGCCGAAGGCAAGCCGTTCATGCTGAAAGATGAGGACATCATCATGCTCATACTCGCCAATGTGTCATTAACGGGTTCCATCATCTATCTGCTTACGCCAAGAAAGCCTGTTGCCCGACTCGCCCTCATCCCACTGCTCATGGCCTTTTTCATGTCGGCTAAAACAGACGGTTCATGGCAACAAGCCGTGCGTGATTTTACTTTTGCGCCGTGGCTGTACAACATCTCCTACCAGGAATATCTGCTTATCATCATCCCCGGCACCATTGCTGGAGACCTCATGAAACGTTGGTTGAGAAACGGGGCCACACCTCAAGCAAAAGAAAAAATCAAGTCGGCACCCTTCATAGCGTTTCTGTCTCTTGCGATCATTGTAGCCAACGTCATTACTCTTTACAGCCGAACTTTGCTTGCCAACATCCTTGTCTCGGCAACAATACTCGCGCTTATCTGGGCCATGCTGAGCAAGGGAGACGGCGAGAAGGGGTATTGGCGAAAACTTTTCCTTTGCGGTGCTTATACTCTCGTCATGGGACTAATAGTAGAGGCTTACGAGGGTGGCATACGCAAGGACGATGTCACGCTGAGTTACCTCTTTGTCACCTGTGGACTGGCATTCTTCGCCCTACTCTTCCTGACCATCGCCTGCGACCATTACCAAGTGCGGTGGCTGAGCGAACCCCTGGAACTCGTCGGACGCAATCCCATGGTGGCTTATGTCAGCAATGGGCTCGCTGTTATTCCTCTACTACAGTTGTGCCAAGTTTATCCAATGTTGACTAACCTCTGCAGCACGCCGTTGCTTGGTTTCATCCAAGGTGTTGTCCTCACTGGCTTATGCTTATTGCTCACGGCATTTTTCACCAAGAGGGGAATGTATTGGAAAACGTAAGCCCTTATACTTAATAAAGTTTTTGCATAGCCAGTGCCAGTAACGGCATTGTAAGCATTTTAAAGCTCGAATTAACATTAGCCAAACGTTAAAAACACGGATAACCAGGCTTTTATTTGAAAAAATATTTGTCAGTTATTAAATTTTGACATACTTTTGCGACATGACTTAACAATATTAATTAACCAAAATCATGTATATGCAGATATGAAAAGGATGACCCAAGACCGATAACAAATCATCGGCAGGAAATAAACCATGTATTACCTAACTTAAATTCAATGAATATGAGACCAAATCAAAAGCCTCAAAGAGG
>CAVAGT010000044.1:0-23398 GCA_963588155.1 Lachnospiraceae bacterium
GTCACGTCGAGGGTGACGTAAGCCTTCGCGCCCAACTTATACGCGTTCTCCTCGTTGGTCTTCAACTGCTCCTCGGAGAAGCCGCCCGTGTTGGCACAAGCCGCGTAAACATCCCAGCCATCCTGGGTCAACTTCATTACCGTGTATGATGTATCGAGACCGCCGCTGAATGCGACTACTACTTTTTTGTTTGCCATAACCTTTATTATTTTATTCTTTTTACTTATTCTGTCTTAATGCGTTTCCTTGCGCCGCGACTTTCGTCATTTCACCCCGTCTATCTGCTTTACCCTCTCTATCACTTCCTGGGGGAGGCGCACTGGCAGATGCTCGGCAGGGTCGAAGAGCATTGCGGTGCATATGCAATACTGGCGGTTGGTGCGGTGGAGGATGTCGGAATTGATGCAACCCTCACATCCACGCCAAAACGACTGGTCATCGGTGAGATCCTTGAATGTCACGGGCAGATAGCCGAGCTGAGTGTTCATCTTCATCACGGCAGAGCCGCTCGTCAACGAGAAGATCTTGGCATGCGGCCAACGTATACGCGCCAGGGTGAAGGTGACGTTCTTTATCTTTTTGGCAAGCCCCAAGCCGCGATAGTCGGGATGGACAATGAGTCCGGAGGTCGTGACATAATGCTTGTTTCCCCACGTCTCTATATAACTGAAACCGGCGAAATTCTCTCCATCGAGGGCGATTACCGCCTTCGCCTCGCGCATCTTTGTAGCCACGTAGTCGGGCGAGCGCTTTGCTATGCCTGTGCCGCGCACCTTAGCGGCATCGGCAATTGTCTTAAGAATGGTGTCAACATATTTAATGTGGCTCTCGTCGGCAACCAACACTTTTACGTCTTTCATTTGTTGTTTTTCTTCTTTCTCTCTTTTGCTTAATGTTTATACCTTTTGGTTCAGAGTATCATGTTCTCGCGCATGGCATCGATAATGGCGTTGTGGTCGGTGCCGTCGCGTATGACGATAAAAATGGTATCGTCGCCAGCTATCGTTCCCAAGACCTCGGGGATGTCACTGTTGTCAATGTTGTAAGCTATGCTGCTGGCATATCCGGGTCGCGTGCGGATTACCCCCAAGTTGCCAGAGAAGTTGATGCTTTGGAAACCTGGCACGGCCATCATCTCGGTTGCCCTAAGCGGTGTATGCACACGCTTGTACATGGTCTCATTGGGTAAAACATAGACATAATGGCCATTCATGCTTGCCGCCTTAGCCACCTTGAGCTGCTTCAAGTCGCGACTGAGCGTTGCCTGTGTCACGACGAACCCCTCCTTCTTGAGTTCTTTAAGCAACTCGTCTTGGCTACCGATCTCGTTGCTCGAAAGAAGCATCTTTATGGTATCTAAACGTTGACCTTTTACTTTCATCTGTATATTTATCCTTTATTTGCTGCAAAATTACTACTAAATATTGAATACAACAAAAGGATATGCACTTATTTTGTATTTTCACATGAAATAAAAATGCATAAGACATATTATTGCGATATATATGCAAACAAGGATGCGAGGAACCGAATATGCCTGATTTCGCGCTTTAATGAGCCGCTATATTATACGCAATCGCCTTACCAGCGTAAAGCCGTTGGCTTTGCACTGGTAAGGCGATTAGATTCTAGTGAAAAGTCAACGCCTTTTCACTGTTAAGCCGAGGGGCATGTTTTTGACCCGTTACAGCCCCATTGTATGTTGTCGACTTTCGGGCTTTTTAGTTGTCGTTTCTCCCGAATATCCTGAGCAGATAGAGGAAGAGGTTGATGAAATCGAGGTAAAGCGTCAACGCCCCGAGCAACGCCACTTTCTGCGCGCCCTCGTCGATGCCAACTTGCATGGCGAGCATGCGCTTGATTTGCTGGCTGTCCCACGCCGTGAGTCCCACGAAGAGCACCACGCCGATATAGCTCAACATGAGATCGAGCATGCTGCTCTTGATAAACATGTTGACGACCGTGGCGATGATAAGGCCGAAAAGTGCCATAAGCAAGATGTTGCCCATCTTGGACAAGTCGGCCTTGGTGACGTAGCCATAGATTGCCGTGGCGCCAAAGGTGGCAGCGGTGATGAAAAACACCTTGGCAATGGTTGTCATGGCAAACGCCATGAAGATGAACGACATGGTCACGCCGTTGAGCGCGGAATAGATGATAAACAATGTCGTGGCGGTGGAGAGCGAGAGCTTGTTGATGCGTGACGTGGTATAGAACACCAAGCCCAGCTCAGCTATCAAGAGCACCCACATGGCAGCACTGTTGCCAAAGACAAGCTGCACCATGGACGGGCTCGTGGCGACACCCCAAGCACAAAGGCCCGTGATGACGAGAGCCATGGTCATCCATATATACACCTTGCGCATCAACACCGGAAACGCGGCAGAGCGAGACAAGTCGCGCTCCATATTGGCAGAGGAGCTCTGCTCCCTTACAATTTTCTCTAAATCTTGAACTTCCATAATTTTCTTGTTGAATGATGATTGTCTATAATACTGATTGTCTGCAAATGTAGCAGTTTATTTCCATTTCGACAAGAAACATGCCAACATTTTCAGAGCATCACCGTGTCAGTCGTTGATATTTCACATTTTATATATGTCTTCACGTTTTAGCATCACGACCTTTCCCAACTTTTCGAGCTGGCTAAAGTCGAGCATTTTCTTGTTGCCGACTATGAATATGGCACGTGGCGCGCGCTTCACCTGGCTGTCGTAGAACCGCTCAACGTCGGCGGCTCCCATCCCCTTGAGCGTGGCGACGATGCCGGCAGACGGGTCGTGGTCATAACCATGAAGTCGCAAGTTGGCTACGCTATAGCCCAGCTGGCGCATGGATGGGTATCCGTTGTTGATGTTGTTTACGATGGCATGCTTGGCGGCACCGACCGACGACTCGTTGACAGGCATATTGGCAAGCAGCGAATCGAGCAAGGTCACGGTGGTCATGGCCTTGTCGGCTTGGGTGCCTATGAGGGAGACGAAACCGCACGGCTCGGTGCCGCGTGTCGACATGTCGGGAGCCAAAATCGAACCATGCGCCGAATAAGCCAGGGCGCGAAACTCCCTCACTTCCTGGAAGAGCACCGACTGCATGCCGCCGCCGAAATAGTTGCCCCAAAGCTGCAGGCGCGCCCTGTCGGTGGCAGTAGGCATGGCATCGAAGCGCACATAGGCGCCAACCATGGTCTGGCGTGCCGACGGGTTGTCGTAGACGTAGACCGTGTTCTCGTCTATCTGGAGCAACGGACACATCTCTGCCTTCCAGGGGTTGCTCGCGCGATTGGTGTCGATATTGCTTTTTATGATGTTTTCAATGTCTTTAGCATTTCGACTGCCACAGTAGATGATGTCGGTCTGCCAAAGTTGCAGATTCTTGAACACGCTGACAAGGCCGTCGCCACCAATCTTCTTGACATCGCCCGCGGAGAGGCGGGTCAAATAATCGGAACGTGAACCGCGAGCGAGCTTCTGCAACACGGCTCGCGTTATGTTGGCATTGTCCTTGAAGAAGGTGCGCCCTTCGAGTCCTGCCGACTTCACGAGCGCGCTGAAGCGTTTGGCATCGGCCTTGGGGGTGGCAAGAAACTCTTTGAGCAACCCCAACGCCTCGTTGAAATAGCGGTCGATGCCCGTCAGCGACAGCGTGACGGCTTCGTTAGAGGCTTTCACCGAGAGAGTCGCGCCATAGCCACGCAACAAGTTGGCGAAGGCGTGCTTGTCGTGACTCTCCGTGCCAATCTCTTCGAGGTACTCAGCCATTGCCGAGAGCCTGTTGTCGTCGCGCGTGCCTCGGTGGAAGACCATCTGGAGAGTATAGATGTCGTTTCTCTGATTGGGCACGGTATACAACTTCACCAAAGGCGACAACTGCACGAGATTGGCGTCCTTGTCAAGGTTCAGCAACCGCGGCTCGACGGCTTTCATAGGCTCGCTCACCATTTGGGAGGCGTAAGCCGACTGCTTGCCGGCGTTCTTCGGCTGTACAGGCTTATAACCAGGCTGCTTCACGTGTTCCTTGGGATAACTTCCGAATTTCTTTGCTATCCTAAGCGCGTTGTCGTTGAGATATTGTCGCGCCACGCGCATGACGTCGTCACGGCTCACGCCGTCGATCAAGTCGCCAGTGCGCGCCACCTTGTTCCAATCCAAGCCGTGCGAGAACGCATTGATCATGGCGTTGCTCCGCCCGCTCACATCCTCGATACCTTGCTCGGCGTCGCGCTTCAGCGCCAGTTTGGTAGCGGCAAGGGCGGCATCGGAGAACTCGCCGTTCTTGAGCTTGGCTATCTGCCCCAGGCACAACTGTTCGGCCTTCTTGCGCGAGCCAAACGGCAGGCGTGGCACGAAGATGAGACCCCAAGCCGAGAAGTCCTTAAACTCATAGCCCATGTCGGCGGCAAAAAGCAGACGCGAGGAGTTGACAAGCGAGTCGATCAAGCCAGTGCGGTCTTCGTTGACGAGCATTGACGACATGACCTTGAATGCCGCGTAATCGGCACTTTGCTCCTCGGGCGATTGCCACGCCCTGCCCCCAATCTTCACTATTGGCATGGGGACCTTCAGACGAACCAGAGGCATGTCGGTGAAGTCGCGCAAACGCGCCTTGGGAGTCGGCTCGAAAGGCTTGGCCAACGATTGCAGGGTTCCAAAAGTCTTGTCCAAGAGAGGACGCAAACTGTCTACGCTGATGTCGCCACAAAGAACCAAGCCCATGTTGGTGGGAACGTAGCGCTCACGGAAGAAGCGCGTCATCTCAGAGAGGCGAGGGTTCTTCAAGCTGTCGGTTGCGCCAATGATGGGATAAGCGTATGGAGTGCCGGCAAGGGCAATTTGCTGGGCTTGCTCGGCTGCAGAGGCTACAAGGTTGTCGGAATACATGTTTTTCTCCTCATATACCGTCTCTAGCTCACCTTGGAAGAGACGGAACACGGGAGTCTTAAGCCGTTCGGCATAAAGCTCGCACCATTGCTTGATATATTGCGGAACGAAAGTGTTGTGGAACACGGTCTCGTCGAACGAGGTGTAAGCGTTGAGTCCCGTGCCGCCGAAACGGCTCACAAGGTTGCTGAACTCGTTGGGGATGGCATAGTCGGCAGCCTTGATAGACAACTCGTTTATGTGTCTTTGGATGGATAGGCGGCGCGTCTCATCGGTTGTCTTAGCCAACAAGTCGTATTGAGCGGATATGCTGTCAAGCCAAGGCTTTTCCTTGGCATAGTCGGTGGTGCCTATGTTGTCTGTTCCCTTGAAGAGCAAGTGCTCCAGGTAGTGGGCTATTCCGCTGTTGGGGCAATCTTTCGCGCCCGCCTTTACCACCACTGCCCCAAAGACCTTTGGCTGGGAGTGGTCCTCGCTGACCCACACCGTCATGCCATTGGCAAGGGTGAAAGTGGTCACGGTGGGCCGCTGCCTGGCAAAGGTTGTCAGGGACGAGAGCAACAAAACAAATAAAAGAACGTTTTTCATTATCTGAAAGTTTCTTCGAAAAATCAAGAAGTCTCGCCGGCTTACCTCTTCAAGAAGAAGCGCACGAGAATGAAGTTGATCGGCACGCAAATGCAAAACATCGGTATGGGTGCCAATTGCCTTGACACGCCAAGCCAGAGAAAGAAGTTGAGCGTGAGCATCTGCAACGTATAGTTGACCACATGGCTGAAAAGGAAACCCGCGCCACGACGCGCGTTGGCCTTCACGCGAAAAGTGAAGCGTGTGGAGGCTATAAAGTTGAACACGAAACTCAACACGTAGCCCACGGTCATAGCCACGGTAGACCACAAATGAGCGTCAGCCTTCGACACGCCTGTTCCTATGAACTGTATAAGCCCATAGTAGATGGCATATTGCAACAACGTGGCTGCCGCTCCAACAATGGCGAAGCGTACCACTTCGCCCAACTTACCCGACATAATGGCTTTCATCTGCATACGCAAGCATTTCCTTGTCGCCCCGGCTGTCACCGTAGGCTATTATATAATAATGTGAACGATCGCTGTCAAGGTCAGGCACCAATTCCTTGAGCCGCCTCACCTTTTCCGCTCCATAGCAGTTTGGCGTGAGGAACCGTCCGGTCAGTCTGCCGTCTTCGCTTTCAACCCGTGTGCCAACAACCGTGACTGCCTTTGGGAAAAACGGCGACACCCAATTGTCTACGCTCGCGCTGACCACATAAACGGGGTCGCCTTCAGCCACGGCTTTCTCCATCACGTCCCACGTCTCTTGACGCTTGACGCTCCGCCCCACTGTGTCGGCAAACCTATGGCACAAGTCATTGAAATCGGACGTGGCCATTCCCTTGAAACATAGCGCGAAGAGCCGTTCCTTGGTCCGGCCGTTGTCCACCAAGCCAAGCTTCATCAATACAAGGCGAGGCAACAACAAGGCGAGGCAAAGCACGAGCCACGCCGTGCCGCGGGCAAAGCGTATGAAGGCTATTAGCGTGTCGCGAATGGTGAGAGTGCCATCGAAGTCGAATACGAATATCTTTTTATCCAACATAAATGATGAGCAAGAATGTCACGAGCCATGCCAACACGTCTAATTGTATGAAGCGGTCGTGAATGATTATCTTTGTAGGATTGCCGCTCTTCTTGTCGACCACGGCAATCTGGATATATCTAAGCAGCCCCAGCAGCACGAAGACGCTCGTCAGGTACAGGTACTCCGAATGGAACCGCGCTACGGTCTCCGGGCTCACGGTGTACATGATGTAGCACACTAGCGTGACCGAGGCGGTGATGGTGAGTGCCTGGTTGATGAAGGTGGAGTTGTAGCGGCTGGTGTTACGGCGTGGGGCCTCGCCGGTCTTCTCCATACGCAACACGTCGTCGCGCCGCTTGGCAAAACTCATGAAGAGCGTGATGAGAAACGTCATGAGCACAATCCACTTGCTCAGGGCTATTCCCGTGGCCACGCCGCCAGCGCACATGCGCAGCACGAAGCCGAAGGCCACAACGCACACGTCCACTATGGCATATTGCTTTAGGCGGGCGCAATAGGCGAGGTTGAGGAGCCAATAAAAGACTATGACGAAGGAGAGCTCCAGCGTTTGATTCCATGCAAGCTGGCAAACCGCCAGACTCAGCAAGAACATCAAAGCCATGAGCGCGTAACCCTGCCGCACGCTCACCGCGCCACAGGCAATGGGGCGACGGCATTTCTCGGGATGGCGGCGATCATCGGCAACGTCGTGGATGTCGTTGAAGCAATAGATGCTCGACGCCGCGAAGCTGAAGGCGAAAAACGCCACAAGACCATTCGCGAGCGCGCCAACGTCGAACAGCGCGCCACCGAAGATGATTGGCGCAAACACGAAGAAGTTTTTTATCCATTGTGAGGGGCGGAGCAGTCGCACCAAAGCCTCGGTATTTGTCATTTTGTTCATGTTATATACAAGTCAAGAAAATGTAACTGCGCATCAACCCTTTGAATGGCTTGACACGGCGTTTTGGGCGGCATCGGCTATCTTGTCCACTATCTTGCTAAGCACCCATGCCAAGGGAAGTGTAGCCAAGATGCAGACAAGGAACGTAGGCCAATAGCTCCACGCCTTGGGCAGGTAAGCGAGCACGAAATGGTGGTGTATGAGATAGCACTCCAAACTCAATGAGCCAACGAAAGCCAACGAGCCATTGACCCACCTTGGCGTGCGCCTCAACACCCTGTTGCAAAGAAGGATAAAAGTAATGGTAAGGGGAATGTAGAGCATTCGTTCCACGAAAAGGGGGAACTCGCCATGACGTTCCTGCTCAAGGAAGAAACAAGAAACGGAAGTCATCACAAACATGATTATCAGCATCCAAATGCCTTGCCCGTCGATGGTGCGTTTCTGCCTCACCATCTCGCCCATGTTGATTCCAATGAAGAAGATAGGCACTCGACTCCAGAATATCTCTATGTGACCCACGGCGTTGTGAATGGGCGTGACCCACTCTACAAGTATGCACCACATTATCATAACCACGGGCAACCAGCGATATACGGAATGACGACTAATGAGCGCCATGTATGGCGGCGCGAAGAGATACAGCATCATGATTGCCGGTATATACCAGAAGTTAAGCTCGTCGTGGAGCCAGAAGTTCCAGTTGAAACCTATCTCGCCAATGAGGTTGATGAGCGAGGCGGCGTCGTGGACGTGCAAACGCGGTATGTAGTAGAGGCAGGCTATGATGAGCCACGCCGGATAGATGCGTATGAGCCGGCGGAAATAGAATTGGCGACAGCTTGGGCGCTTTATCCAAGAAAACCACAATCCTATGCCGCTCAGGAAGAGGAACATGTCCACGCCAAGGTTGCCCATGCGCCGAAGCCCGAAAAACATGTCGGAGCGCGCGAGGTCTACATGGAACAGGATGATGATGAGCATGGCAATGCCCATCAGCGCGCCACGGAAGCGCGAGATATTGGCAAGTTCTATGTCCGGGATCCTCATGGCATCAAGGTTTAGGGTTTGGAATGTGGCGCATCAACTTCATGATGAGCCATGCCGCGCCAAGACTGGCTATGACATAGAGCAAGAGACCTGTATATATGTCGCCATGACGCGAGACTGGTATAAACACCTTCCTTATGGCTGGATGGATGACAAACAACGCAGCGGAGATATTGCCCAGCCACCCAAGCACGAAGTCTATGCTGGAGCGAAGCCTTGGCAAGGGTAGCGAGGAGATGGCCTTGACGAGATAGACAGAGGCGTAGCAAACGAGAGCAGGCACAATGACCCAACTATAGAACGACCCCGATGCCGAAACGATAAAAAAGGAGCACACTACCCAACTCATCAAGGAAGAGCCGAAGTTGAGATTTACAAGCATCACCTTGTTGCCATAGCGCGCGAAGAGCAAGCCGAGACCGAAAGGAAGCATGCCACCCATGAAATTGTAGCGCCAATAGTTGAGCGTCTCACCCTCTGGGCTCATAAACAGTTGGGCGACAGTGCAAACCAGCATCAAGCCCACAGTCCATCCCCAATGGCGTCGATAGAGCAACAGGCGATAGACCGCATACAACTGGAGCATCAAGCCGAAAAACCAGAATGGCCCAGGCCAGATGTTGCGGTCGGGTTGGTCGTAGAGATTGTTTATCATCAGCAGTTGGCCCACTATTTGCTCAACAGTGTAGTGCCACGAGCCGGGGGTCATGGCATCGATGATGGTGAAGCAGATGAACCCCACTATCATCATCTTGAACAACTTGAGATAATGATAACGCACGAAGGGCACTATTCCCACGCGTCGCCCATCGTTACAGCCTTGGTCTTTGCCGTATTTCATTTCCAAGCCGTAAGCGCTGAGGAAAAGAAACACCGGCACTCCATAGTGTCCGAAGAAAGATACGGCATGAGCCGGGAAAAGCTCGTTGAGGCGCGCGGCACACTGTGTGAACCAATCCACGTTGTGCTGGAAATACTGGTACTCGTTTTCCTTTACCACGGGATTAAGCCAGTGGCAAAAGTTATGCAGGAAGATGCCAAGGATGGCTATGCCACGCAAGGCGTTGCACTCGGCTCTGGTAAGCAGGCCCTCGCCATGATAAACCATGGTCTCCCTGTTATTGTTAAGGCTAATTTGCATTATTTCTTTCCTTCTACATTTTCTTCTTGGCGCGCGGCATCCCTCAGCTTGTCGTAATCGACACTGTTTTTCAAGACGCGCGGTCGGCTCTCATCATAATTGGGCGAGAGCAAGTTGTATTGGTCATGATAGTCTTTAGAGCTTATCCCCGCCAACCATACCATCAGGTGCGGCAGCGCGTCGGTCATGAACCTGCGGTTCTTGGCGTCTTTTATTGCCTTGAACACCGACGGCTCACGATGCGCGTACTTGCGCGAGCACCATATCCAGAAAGGCACCTCAAACTCGTAGTGGGCCAAAGGCCAGTCGACGGAGGCTGAGTGGTTGCGGCAAATGATGTCGCGCCCAGGCTCGAAAATCTCCTCGCCATGGTCGGGCATATACACCACTATGGCATCCTTGTCCTCAAAGCGCTTCACTATCTGTGTCACGATAGAGTCGTTGTAGAGGCAGGCGTTGTCGTAGGAAGCTATCATGCGACGGCGATAATGGTCACCTGCAAGGTCTGGGCGAAGTTCCTTGTAGTCGTCGGCATGCCACTTTGCGCGATCCTTGGGATAGCGCGTCCTGTAGCTCACGTGCTGACCAATGAGATGGAAGATAATGAGGTTGTTGCCTTCAAGGTCAATCTTGCCATCCTTCAGGAAGTTGTCGTAGTCGTTTAGCAATCCGTCGTCAAAACGGTGGAGGCTCGTGTTGCGCAAGTCAAACTGCGCCTTGCTCAAGACCGGGTCGTTGAGGAAGAAGCCTCCAGAGAAATCGTAAACCGCCTGTCCCGCGGCAAGGAGGAACTGGTCGGTGAGAAACGTCACCCTATAACCCGCCTTGCGGAAAAGCTCCGGGAAAAGGGAATAGTCGCACCACTCGCCTTTCTCGCCAACGACATGCATCGACAGGAAGTTCTTGAACACGAAACTCGTAAGGTTCCAACACGACACCACATCGTTGAACTTCGTCAGCCATCCACTGCGTTCAAGGCGTTTCTGGCGTGGCGTGGTTTCCTGCGGATAGCCGTAGAGTTGGCAATGAGCCTTGCTATAGCTTTCGCCGATAATCAGCACTATGGTAGGCGAGCGGAAAGAGCACGAGTCTACCTTCACTCTCTCCGATGCCGCCACGCACTTGTCCACCTGGAGCGATGCGAGGTGGTTGCTGTAAACGGAGAAGGCGAGACGATATATCGGGAGATAGAGGTTGCCATGGTCTGGATCGGTGAGGATATGCTCTATCGAGCCTATGGTGTCGGCAGTCATGAGGCGCGCCATTCCCCGCTTGTTCCCCCAGCTCACGGTGACACTCCATACGAGCAACGCCAACACCACGACACCACACTCTGGATAAAGCATGTATTTATGGAAAAAGCGAAGAAAGCCGAAACCTAACTTTGCCCGAAGCTTGGAATAGTTGAGCTTTAGCAATCGGCAAAGGGGCTTGCGCAAACCCACCAATGCATGAGCAATAGCCAACAGGATTATCCATACCACGGGAGAGGAAAGCACGTCAAGGTTGAAATATGTCGAGAAAAACTCACCAGCCTCACGGCTGTCGGTCTCGCCTACGAGCATAAGCATTGACGGAGAGATGACGGAGCCGAACTTCCAGAAGCAGAACACGTCGGTCAACGCCACGCCATACAATATGATGTAGATGGCAAGACGGACCCAGCGTCTCACCTTGGCGGGAATGACCGCAAGCACCGCGCACGCGAAATAGACATCAAGAAAGAGCTCCAGCCACAAGTTGTCGTAGACCTCCTGTCCCTTGTTGTCTGGAAGCGTAAGATAGGCGCACAGTATGCCAAGAACATACATCGTGAAAAAGAAAACGCCATTCTTCAACAAGGGCAGCATGAATAGTCGCGAAATCCGACGGACAAATCTCATTTCTTATATTGTGTAAGCTTAATTCCTTTGCAAAAATAGTATAATTTATCTGGACGGCAAAGTGTAACACGAAATTAATTTGTACATTTGCCAAAAATATTAATGTGATGGACTACACACTCAACATTAAAGGCCGATTGCTTTCCCTCTCCGACCCTATTGTCATGGGTATTCTCAATTGCACTCCCGACAGTTTCTTCGCCGGAAGCCGCAAGCAGACAGAGAAGGAAATCGCCGACCGTGCCAACCAGATCGTGGCTGAGGGTGGCTCTATAATAGACATTGGCGCTTTCTCCACTCGCCCTGGCGCCTCAGAGGTGAACGAGGAGGAAGAGATGCGACGCCTGCGCAATGCCTTGCCGATTGTGAGACGAGAGCAACCCGATGTCGCCATTTCCGTGGACACTTATCGCCCCGACGTAGCGAGAATGGCCGTGGAGGAATATGGTGCCGACATAATCAACGACGTGTCGGAGGGCGGCATCACCGGCATAGTGGACAAGCCCTTAGAGGAACATTACGAGGTTGAGGGCGACGACAAGTTCAAGTCGTACCCTGCCATCTTCCGCATGATGGGAAAGTTGAAGGTGCCATATATCCTCATGTCGGTACAAGGCAATATCCACGACATGCTCATCAACTTCTCGAAGGAGGTGCAGCAGCTCCGCGACTTGCACGTCAACGACATAATCCTTGACCCGGGCTACGGGTTCGGGAAGACCATGGAGGAAAACTTCTCCATCCTTCGCGACCAGCGCAAGCTCGAAGTGCTCAACCTGCCGATTCTCGCCGGCTTATCACGCAAGCGCCTGATATGGCAAACGCTTGGCATAACAGCCGACGAAGCGCTCAACGGCACCACCATCGTGAACACCATCGCCCTCGCCAACGGCGCGAGCATCCTGCGTGTACACGATGTCAAAGAGGCGGCACAAGCGGTAAAGTTATCAACATTCAACCTATAAACATTAACTCCCGATGTTTTTCTCCTTCGGCATAAAAGACATCATAGACATTGTAACCGTAGCGTTATTGCTCTACTATTTCTACCGACTCATGAAAGAGAGCCGGTCGCAAAACGTTTTCACGGGCATCATCGTCTTCGTCATAGCATGGCTCTTCGTCTCCCAAGTATTGGAGATGCGCCTTCTCGGAAGCATCATGGACCAGCTTGTGTCAGTAGGCGTGATAGGCCTCATCGTCCTCTTCAAGGATGAGATACGCAAGTTCCTCTACGAGATTGGCGAGCGGCAACGGGCAAAGAAGTTCCTCAACCTGTTCTTCCATCACGACAGCGTGCAGCAAGCCGACAAGGAGGCCATCATGCCCATCGTGTGGGCATGCATGGACATGGCCAGGGGCAAGGTCGGCGCGTTGATCGTCATAGAGCGAGCCACGCCTCTCGACGACATCGTGCAAACTGGCGAGACCATCGACGCCAATGTCAACAAGTTGCTCATCGAGAATATATTTTTCAAGAACTCACCCCTTCACGATGGCGCCATGGTCATCTCCAAGCGGCGCATCAAGGCAGCCGGATGCATCCTGCCGGTAAGCCACAACATGGACATTCCCAAGGAACTTGGCTTGCGTCACCGTGCCGCCCTCGGCATATCGCAGGCTAGCGATGCCATAGCCGTGGTGGTCTCCGAGGAAACGGGGCGCATCAGTGCTGCCATAAAGGGCAACTTCCGTCTGAGGCTCTCTGCCGAAGACCTTGAGAGCCTACTTGCAAAAGAAATGACCACCACATGAAAAATATCCTTATGCACAAAGGCGCATAAGGATATTTTTTTGTAATTTTGCATAGCCTAACCAAGACTATAATAACACAATATAAAACGATTAAAAATGAGTTTATTAGAAGAAATCGTGGCGCGCGCCAAAGCTGACAAGCAGCGCATCGTTCTTCCAGAGGCTGAGGAAGAACGCACATTGAAAGCAGCCGACCATGTGCTTGCCGACGATATCGCCGACATCATCCTCATTGGCAACCCCGACCATATCAAGCAAGAAGCAGAGGAGTGGGGTCTGAAGAACATCGACAAGGCTACTATCATCGACCCTCTCCATTTCGACAAGACGGAGGAATATGCCGAGAAGCTCGCCGAGATACGCAAGAAGAAGGGCATGACCGTGGACCAGGCCCGCGAGCTTATCACCCACAACAACCTCTACCTTGGTTGCATGATCATCAAGAGCGGAGACGCCGACGGCCAAATCAGTGGCGCGTTGAGCACCACTGGTGACACCTTGCGCCCTGCATTGCAGATCATCAAGTGCGCCCCTGGCATCACTTGCGTAAGCGGTGCCATGCTGCTCGTCACCAAGTCGCAATTTGGCAAGGACGGCATCGTCGTGATGGGCGACGTGGCCGTGACGCCTAACCCCACAGCCGACCAAATGGCACAAATAGCCTACACCACAGCACAGACCGCCAGGGCCATCGCCGGCATCAACGAGCCCCACGTGGCCATGTTGAGCTACTCTACGAAGGGCTCGGCAAAGGACGCTATCAACAAGGAAACAGGCAAGAGCGTTTACGTCATCGACAAGGTGGTCGACGCCGTGAAGATAGCACGCGAGAAGTTCCCCGACTTGCAGGTCGACGGCGAGCTGCAGGCAGATGCCGCCCTCGTGCCGGCAGTGGGAAGGAAGAAAGCCCCGCAAAGCAACATTGCCGGACGCGCCAACGTCCTCGTGGTGCCCAACCTCGAAGTGGGCAACATCGGCTACAAGCTCGTAGAGCGTTTGGGCGGAGCCACGGCTATCGGCCCAATCCTCCAGGGCATAGCACGTCCTGTCAACGACCTCAGCCGCGGCTGCTCTGTCGACGACATCTACTACATGGTGGCCATCACCAGTTGTCAGGCGCAAGACGCCAAGAAATAATCACAAACAAGTAACTGCAAACTAACATGAATATTCTTGTATTGAACTGCGGCAGCAGCAGCATTAAGTATAAACTCTACGACATGGCCAACGAGGCCGTGCTCGCACAAGGTGGCGTGGAGCGCATCGGCATCAACGACGCTTTCATCAAGGTGAAGCTCCCCAATGGCGAGAAAAAGCAAATCATGGCCGACCTGCCTACCCACAAGGAGGGCGTGCAGCTCGTCTTCAAGTGCCTCCTCGACCCTGAGTTCGGAGCCATCAAGAGCCTCGACGAGATTGGAGCCGTTGGCCATCGCGTCGTGCAGGGCGGCGACATCTTCGAGAAGAGCTGCATCGTCACGCCGGAAGTGGAGAAAGGCATCGAGAGCCTCATCGACCTCGCGCCTGTCCACAACAAGGGCCACTTGGCAGGCATCAAGGCGGTAGACGAGCTCATGCCCAACGTGCCGCAAGTGACGGTGTTCGACAACGCCTTCCACTCCACCATGCCCGACTACGCTTACCTATACGCCATTCCTTACGAGTGGTACAGCAAATACCACGTGCGTCGCTATGGCTTCCACGGCACGTCCCACCGCTATGTGTCACGTCGCGTTTGCGAGTTCCTCGGCGTTGACTTCCACAAGCAAAAGATCATCACCTGCCACATCGGCAACGGCGCGTCGATAGCAGCCATCAAGGATGGCAAGGTCATCGACACATCAATGGGTCTCACACCTCTGGCTGGCTTGATGATGGGTTCACGTTGTGGCGACATCGATCCTTCTGCAGTGTGCTACATGATGGAGAAGAGCGGCATGACTGCTCACGAGATGTCGGAGTATCTCAACAAGAAGAGCGGCGTGCTCGGCGTGGCTGGCATATCAAGCGACATGCGCGACAACGAGAATGCCGACAACGAGGGCAATAAGCTGGCTCACCTCGCATTGGAGATGTACAACTATCGCATCAAGAAATATATCGGTGCCTATGCCGCCGCCATGAACGGTGTCGACATCATCGTCTGGACCGCAGGCGTGGGCGAGAACCAGGAAGGCGTGCGCTGGGACAGCTGCCAAGGGCTTGAGTACCTCGGCGTGAAGATGGACAAGGAGCGCAACCACGTCCGCTCAAAGGAGCAGATCCTTTCCGCCGACGACTCAAAGGTGAAGGTCGTGATGATTCCTACCGACGAGGAGATCGTCATCGCACGCGACACTCTCGCCCTTGTAGAGGGTCGTGAGCCTGTGCTCTAAGCCATTGGCTAAAACGCTTGTTTAAGCATACACTACAACATTATTAATATATTAAGGGCGACTCATTTTTGAGCCGCCCTTATTGTTTTCATTCGTCTTGCCTTCTCCCGCAACTTGCCTCCATCACAACTTGCTTTCACCCTCCACATACTCCTCAAGGAAGAGATGCTCGCCATCAAAGACGGCATAGCTGAACTGGCTTATCCAGTCGCCAAGAATCAGCATACGTGGCGTGTGACCCTCCACGCGAGGGAGGTTCAAGTCAAGCTCTATATGGCGGTGACCATAGATGTAATAGTCGATGTTGGGATGATGCCTCTCGTATTCTTTGGTCCACAAAACGAGATACTCCTTGTCCTCGCCCATGAAAGGAGGCTCCTTGCCGTCCACGCGTTTCAGCCTGCTATGCTTAGCCCATTCAAGTCCGAGCTGCATGCCCCAACGGGGGTGCAGGGCAGAGAACAACATTTGGCAAACAGGGTTGTGGAATATCCATCGCAACATCTTGAACGAGCCGCTGTTGTCGCCCAAGCCGTCACCGTGGGCAAGATGGAACACCTTGCCGCAGATCTCGGTGGTGAGAGGCTGGTAGTGCATCGTCACACCACACTCCTCCTCCAAGTAGCGGTATGCCCAAATGTCGTGATTGCCAGTGAAGAAATGCACCTCAACGCCCATGTCGGTCAACTCCGACAGCTTTCCAAGGAAGCGGGTAAACCCCTTTGGCACCACATATTTATATTCATACCAGAAATCGAACATGTCGCCAAGGAGATAAACGGCAGCCGCCTTGTCCTTTATGGAGTCGAGAAACCGCACCAACCTGCGTTCCTGCATTCTGCGGTGAGGCACCGCGAGCGAGCCGAGGTGTGCGTCTGAAAGAAAATAAACCGTCTTTCGCATAAGCCTTCCCTTGAACTAAACCTTATCCCTGTTTCTTATTCAAATCCCAATTCAACGCGAGCCTCCTCCGACATCATGCTTTGGTCCCACGCCGGCTCAAACACGAGGTTCACGTTGGCAGCCTTGACCCCGTCCACGCTCTCAAGCTTGGTACGCACGTCCTCAAGAATGAAATCGGCGGCAGGGCATGAGGGTGCCGTGAACGTCATGTCCACGTTCACCGTGCCGTCGTCGTCGAGGTCTATCTTGTATATCATGCCCAAGTCGTAGATGTTGACTGGTATCTCCGGATCATAGACCGTCTTTATCACGTCCACGATGCGCTCTTCTATCTTTGTCTTTTCTTCTTGTGTCATGTTTTTCTCTTTTTTGCAAACTTACGAATAAAAAACGAGACTGGCAAGCCTCCCGCTTTTAATTTTCCTCATCATAAGACAAAACAACGCATTCATCCAATGGCCCCCATAACACCATAAATCAATTCCAAGACTATCAATATCGCGAAAACGCCTTACCCAAATATATCACATATTAGATATTCGTATTTTTTATTCGGTTGCACCGAATAAAAATCTATAGTTTTATTTTGCGCCACCGAACAAAACCACTATCTTTGCAACAAACAAGAAACTATGGACACAGAATTATTCAGAACAATAATAGCTGAGAATCAAGAGTATATAGGAGACATATCCCTGGTGGAACGCCCTCTTGCATTAGAGCCGCATGGAAACTACGTGTTTGTGGGAGTAAGACAAGCTGGCAAGTCTTATCTCATGTTTCAGCAAATGCAGCAGATGATAAATTGCGGAACGAGGTTAGAAGACATTGTTTACGTCAATTTTGATGATGAGCGTTTGAATGGGATGACGTCCATGGACTTCGACCTTATCATACAAGCTTACTACAGCATGTTTGACGGCCAGCCTATATTCTTTTTCGACGAGATTCAGAATGTTGACGGATGGGCCAACTTTGCCCGCAGGCTTGCCAACAGGAAATATCAAGTTTATATTACAGGTAGCAATGCCAAGATGTTAAGCCGTGACATAGAGACCGTGCTTGGTGGCAGATATTTGGACATCAAAGTGTTCCCTTACAATTTCGGGGAGTATCTGAGAGCCAACGGCATCGCCTTGTCAAAAGGATGGCAATACGGTCGCAAGGCAAATGAGCTGCAACGTCATTTCCGCACTTTTTTTGAGTGGGGCGGTTTCCCCGAGTCGATTAATTTTATCGAGAAAAGAATTTGGCTCAACAGCCTATACAATCGCATCTTCTTCAACGACTTGGTGGTACGCCATAAAATAAAGAACGAGGATGCCTTGCGCCTTTGCGTGCGCAGGTTGGCCGAAAGCGTCATGCAGCCCTGTTCGCTTAACCGACTTTGCAATCTCATCAAGTCAACCGGCACCACCTGCAGCCCGTCTACCATCATGGAATACGTGCGTTACCTGAAAGAATCTTGCCTGCTGATTTCCCTGGACAATTATGCATCCAAATTTGTTGAAAAGGAAACCGTTAAGAAGCATTATTTCGTAGACAACGGCATATTGCACTTGTTTGTAAACAATCCCTACCCATTGTTGTTGGAAAATCTTTGCGCAATAACCTTGTACAAGAAATATGGCAGTGGTTTATACTATTATAATAAAGGCGTGGAGGTGGATTTCTATGTCCCCGAAGAAGATTTAGCCATTCAGGCAAGTTTCAGAATGAGTGATGAGACGACCTTAAAGAGAGAGATGAAAGCTTTACAAGCCCTTCATTCCTTCAAGCCCCTCCGCAAAGCTGTTATCGTCACGTATGAGGATGAAGGTACGCTGGAGTGCAGAGGGTTGGAAATAGAGTTGAAACCTGTTTGGAAATGGGTCTTGGACATGTAGCTCCCTATATCCTCCCCTCCTCGCGATAGCTGTAATAAGCTCCGTCGGTCACGATCACATGGTCGAGGAAATAAACCCTCAAGGTCTCGCAAGCCTTTCTTATGCTCTCCGTCAGCCTGTCGTCTTCTTTCGACGGGCGTAGGTTCCCGCTCGGGTGGTTGTGGCACGCCACCAGCACCGTGGCATTGTTGAGAATGGCCTCCTTCATTATCAAGCGCACGTCCACCGCCGTCTCCGTGATGCCCCCGTGGCTCAGGCGGATGGCCTTTATGAGCTTGAAACGCTGGTTCATCAGCAGCACGTGAAACTCCTCCACGTCCAAGTCTTGCATGAGGGGGTGCATATAGTTGTATATCGCCGTGGCGGAGCCCAGGTCGGCACGTTCCTCGGCTTTCTCCCTGGCTCGCCGTTTGCCAAGTTCGCACGCCGCGAGTATGGTGATGGCCTTCGCCGGCCCAATGCCCTTGAAGCGTTCCAGGTCGGTTATCGACATCTTGCCAAGGGTGTTGAGATTGTTGTTGCATGCCGCCATCACCGTTTTCATCAGCTCCACGGCGCTCACCTTCGGCGTGCCCGAGCCAATGAGTATGGCCAACAACTCGGCATTCGACAGGGCGGCGGCGCCAAGCCTTTCAAGCCGCTCGCGCGGGCGGTCTTCTTCTGCCCAGTTTGCTATTGTCAGGTTTTGCATAGGTCAAGAGGTTTTGTTCGCGCAAGGCTCTCACTTCACGAGAACCTTGCCTTTTATCTCACCAAAGGCTTCCTCGCCGTCGTTGGCAGCCGGCTTTATGCCCAATAGGTGGCACACGAGGGGATAGACCGCCGTGTTGCTTATCTTGCCAAGGCTCGCACCCTGCCTTATGTCGGGTCCCCACGCCCTTATGATGGCTTGCATGTCGCTGTAATTGGGGTCGAAGCCGTGGATGCCGCCATCGCGGGTGCTGCTCTCATAGAGTATATAACCCTCATCGGGCAGCACGAGCACGTCGCCAATGTTGGCGTCGGCTTGGTAATGAAGATATTGCGGGATGTCGGCCTTGCGCCACGCCCTCAGATGCGGCACGTTGGCAAGAGCCTTCACTATGCTGTCTTGCTGCCACCGCTGCGGGGCATACACGTTGCAGGGCAGTTCCCCCTCCAACGCGTCGTACCACTCCTTGCGTAGATAATCGGAAGGCGTGATCTTTCTCGATGGCGTGAACCACGTCATGCCATGGTCGGACACCACCACGAGGTTCACCTTGTCGTTCATGCCAGCTTTCTCTATGCGCACCCAAAGCGAGGCAAGCAGCGAGTCGACCGTTGCCACGGCGCGACGTGTCTCCTTCGACTGTGGGCCAAACGAGTGGCCGCTGGCGTCGGGCTCCTCAAAATATGCCATTATCAAGTCGGGCGCGTCTTTCTTCCCCAAGTAAGCCACAATGCTGTCGGCACGCTGGGCGAATGTCAAGTGTGGCTTCTCGTCGTAATTGTGCCACACGTCGGGGCGCTTCCCTGAGATTGCCACGTCGGAGCCTGGCCAATAAAACACGGCGGCGTGCAAGCCTTGCCTTTGGGCGGTGAGCCACAAAGGCTCGCCATGGTAGAAACGCGGGTCAAACTTCGTCTTGGGGTTGCCCAGCGAGAACCGGGCGCCCGTGGCGCGATCGAGGAAGGTGTTGGCTATTATGCCGTGGTGCTCAGGCCGCAAGCCCGTGGCAAGGGTGTAATGGTTAGGGAAGGTCTTTGAGGGGAAAGAGGGTATGAGAGATCCCTCCATGCCGCCAGCAGCCATGCGGTCGAGGAAAGGCGTGTCGTAGTATTGGGGATAGTCCCAGCGGAAGCCGTCGAAGGAGACGAGCACGGTGATTTTGCGCCCATAGGAAGGCGTGGAGGCGAGCAGCGCCACTAATGCCACAAGGCACAAAAGCGTTCTTTTCAGCATAAAAAGGAATGAATGTTTATATTAAGGACAAAATTAAACAAAATAGCCGTAACTTTGCAGGGCATTCTCAATAAAAATAATCTCCGCATAATGAATTTGTTATCTTGGGGCATCGTCGCGAAACCGTTTCGCTTGTGCCTTGCCGTAGGTCTTTTCCTTACTGCCGTCTCGTGCAACGGCATGTTCTCATCGGTCTACGATGATGCCGACGACGGCGGCAAGACCGAGGACAAGGAATCGCAGATAAGCATGGACGCCTCAAGTTGGCAAAACTGGTACTACATTTCTTTCGACTCCCTGGAGACGCTGCGCCAACAGGGCGACATGGCAAGGCTCAAATACGCGCAGAGCCACTTCACGCCTTACCCCATACCCATGACTCCAACCGGCGAGAAGACTACCTCGCATCCCACCGAAGGCACGACCGGGCTGTACACTTATTGGTATGACATCTTCGGGCAGGGACTGTCGAAAAACGAATACCGAGCGTTCACGCCCACGGCCGCGCAGCCCGAGCCCGACCAATGGGACCTCGCCATCCACTATGCCGACGCGCGCACCAACGGAGGGGCGGTGCTCAAGACGAGCTATACCAGCATCGATGACCTGCCGGCATCCTCGGCCTACTTCGCCGGTACGGAGTTCACGCCCGACGAGTGGTCGGAGAAGGACGTGTGGGCTGACCAGACCGAGCAGCTGAACAAGCTCCTCGGATGCCAGGGCATAAAGATCAACAAGGTGCTGTCGTCGTGGCTGCAAGTGGAGCTGAAGAGCCTGCCGCCAACGTTCACGCTCGACTCCCACGTCTTCCTCGTAAAGCTGAAGAATGGGCGCATGGCTGCCGTGCAACTGCAAAACTACATGAACGCCAACGGCGACAAGGGAATGCTTACCATAAACTATAAATACCCCTACTAACCGCCGAAAAGGAAATGACGACAAGACTCTCCATAACGCTACTCTCGGCAATGGCACCTCTCGCCCTTGCCGCGCAAACCGACTCGCTGCTCATTGCCGACGACCTCAACCAAGTGGTGGTCACCGGAACGCGCACGCCAAAGAGCCTGCTGAAGACTCCTGTGGTGACAAAGGTCATTACCCACACGGAGATTGAGAAGGCTGACGCCACCACGCTGCAAGACATCTTGAAACAAAGCGTCCCCGGCGTGGAGTTCTCCTACTCCATGAACCAGCAACGCCACATGAACGTCTCCGGCTTCGGCGGGCAGAGCATGCTCATCCTCGTGGACGGGGAGAGGCTCGCGGGCGAGACGATGGACGATGTCGACTTCGACCGCCTAACGCTCAGCAACGTAGACCACATAGAGATAGTGAAGGGTCCCGTGTCGGCACTCTATGGCAGCAACGCCAACGGGGGCGTGATAAACATCATAACCAAGGACAGCGACACGCCTTTCAAGCTCAACGCCAACGCGCGCGTGGGGAAACACGCCAGCCAGAGATACGGACTGTCGTGGACGCAGGGATTCGGCAAGTGGGCCAACAACCTCGACATAACCCGCAACAGCAGCAACAACTACGACGTCCACAGCGCAGCCGACCCAGCCACGAGGGTGTTCTCTACCATCTACGGAGACAACACCTACAACTTCAAGGAGCAACTCTCTTTTCGCCCCACCAACGACATAAACATAAAAGCCCACGCCGGCTACTTCTTCAGGCAGACAAAGCGCTCGGTAGACACGCCGGAGCGATACCGCGACTACAACGGCGGAGTGAAGGCCGACTGGCGCATGACCGCCAACGACCACCTCTACGGCAGCTATGCCTTCGACCAATACGACAAGTCCGACTTCCAAAGCATCAGCAAGCTCGACATACGCTACTACTCCAACGTGCAAAACGCGTTCAGGATGCTCTACAACCACTCGTTCAACAAGCGCAACACCCTGACCGTGGGCTCCGACTATATGCACGACTTCCTGAGAAACAACCGCCTTGCCGACGGCACGCACCACCAAGACTGTTTCGACGCTTTCGCGCAATACGACGGCGAGATAAACGACATCTGGGAGGTGGTGGCGGCGCTGCGCTACGACTATTTCTCCGACGGCTCCTCGCTGCAGCGGCTCACGCCAAAGCTCAGCATACGCCACACGCCAGTGAAGGGCCTCAACGTGCGTTTCGGATATGGCATGGGCTTCAAGGCGCCTTCGCTGAAGGAGAAGTATTACCAATACGACGCGGCTGGGATATGGATCATACAGGGCAACCCCAACCTCAAGCCGGAGCACAGCGACAACTTCAACCTCTCGCTCGAATACCACTGGCGAAACTATGAGTTCCTGCTCGACGGATACCACAACCACGTGAAAGACAAGATCGCCTCCGGCGTGCCTTATTATGCCAACAAGACCGACCTCACGCCAACGCTCCCCTACGTGAACCTCGACACTTACTCGGTAAACGGACTGGAAGCCTCGGCAAAGGGCCATTGGAAAAACGGGCTCACGGCAAGCGTGGCATACGCCTTCACCAACGAGAGAATGCCAAAGGACAAGGACGGCAACACCGCCAACAACCAATACATACCCGCGCGAAAGCACGCGCTCAACCTTCATGCCGACTGGGAACACTCTTTCAGCAAGGCCTACGGCGTGGACATCGTCGTGGACGGAAAGGTGATGTCGGGCGTGGACAACGTGGAATATGTCAACTACTATGACATCTCCCAAGGCGTGGCAAACGTCAGCTATCCTGCCTATACCATGTGGAAGCTGATGATAAGCAACCGCATAGGAAAGGCCATAAGGGTGAATCTCACCGTTGACAACCTGCTGAACTACAAGCCGAAATACTATTATCTTAACGCGCCTCTCACCGATGGCGCGAACCTCATGGCAGGCGTGTCGATAGACATCGACAAGCTCATCAGCCACTAAGCGAAAACAACGTTTCGGCATTGCACTGAAAAGGCATCGGCTTTACACTAGAATCTCAACGTCTTTCTAGTGTAAAGCCGATGCCTTTTCAGTGCAATCACGAAGCAACTGACAATCAGGTTGTTATACAGAAAGGATATAAATCTTGAAGAATGCCTTTACACATTTTAACCTTATCCAATGCCTTATTTTACA
>CAVAGT010000045.1:0-23361 GCA_963588155.1 Lachnospiraceae bacterium
ATACCTTAGTCAGGCGCTGGCCCTGAAGATTTGCTCTTGGCTAGCCATTGCTGGTTCGCTGCTCGTGGTGCTCACGCCTGCCGACATTTCCATCTATTTCATATCCCTGATGGCTCTCGGTTGCTCACTCATGTGGCCGGCGTTGTGGCCATTGGCCATGGCAGACCTCGGCAAGTTTACCAAGGCTGGCTCGTCGTTGCTCATCATGGCGATGTTTGGCGGTGCCGTGCTGCCCACGCTCTATGGCAGTTTGAAGGATGCCATTGGGGCACAGTCGGCCTATTGGCTCTGCCTGCCGTGCTTCGTCTACATATTATATTATAGCATGCACGGATATAAGATCAGGAAATAGGTTGCGTGTCAGCCTTTTCTCTTCACCCCACGCACGGCTTGCGCCTCCAAGGGGTTGTCTGGCCAATAGTGTTTTGGGTAGCGACGTCTCATCTCCTTGCGAACCTCGAAATAGGCATCGCTCCAGAAGCTGCGAAGGTCCTTTGTCAGCTGCACGGGCTTGAATCCAGGCGAGAGCAGTTCCATGAGCAGGGGGCGCGTGCCGTTGTCCACGCGAGGCGTGTCGGTCATGCCAAAACACTCTTGCAGCCTGACGCTCACCACAGGCGCGTCGCTGCCCTCGCGGTAGTCTATCTTGATATGGCTGCCCGTGGGCACCGTGACGTGTGACGGTGCCAAGCGGTCCACCTCTTTCTGTTGCTCGTATGACAGTTGTGCCCATAGCACCGCAGCCATGTCTATCTTCTTCAGTCCTGCCGCGGTGACGGCTCCTCCTGAATACATTGGCAACCACTCGTCGGCTTTCGTGAGCAAGCCGTCGGTGGTGACGTTGGGTAAAGCCAGTTCCGGATGCCACGATGAGCAGGCGATGACGCGCCGCTGCAGGTCGTGGAAAGAGTCGGAGAGGTTGAGAAGGCTGCGCCCCTCGTTTTTTATCACTTCAATCACAATGTTTTCAGCCTCCTCGCGTGAGACCGTGTCAAGAGGCTTGGCATCTAACACTATGCGCCCCACACGCCACTCGCGCATGGCAGTGACACGTCCCAACGCATTGTCCCAAGCCACACGCTCACACTCCTTGGCAAGATGGCTTATGCCGTCCTTGTCTACGGGCGAGGCAAGGAATATCTTGCGGTCTGCCGTGGCCACGGCAAGCAGTTCGTAGGCGTGCAAGTTGTCGGCTGGGTCAAGGCTGGCACGCTCGCCGTTGGCAAACTTGTAGGTGCCGTCGTGCTGGAGCATCGCCACACGCTCGGGATAAGCCGTGGCTATCAACATTCCCGATTCGCACGGCGGTAGATCACGGTTGTCTTCCTTGGCGCCAATCATGCGCCTGTATTGCTCGGCAGTCATGGCAGTGCGCTTCCACTTGCCAAGCGCATGCCTCTGCCGCGCCCTTCGCAGCTCCATGACGCGAAGGTTGATGTCGGCGTCGTTTTCCTTGGATAGAGGGTCACGCTCCTCAAGCAGTGCGGCAATGTCGGCAGCCAAGGCTTTCTGGACGTTGCCTTCGGCCTTGATGAGCATCTGTGCTATTCGAGGGTGGCACGGAAGTTTTGCCAACGCCTCGCCATGCGGCGTTATGCGGTGCTTGTCGTCGATAGCCCCAAGGCTCACCAGCAATTCCTCTGCACGATGAACATTGCCGTGTGGCGGAGGCGTTAGCCAAGGCAGCTTTTCGATGTCGCCACCACCCCAAGCCGCCACGTCGAGGACAAGGGAGGTGAGGTCTGCCGTAGTTATCTCCGGTTCCCTGCACTCGCGCATCTGGGCTTCAGTGGCTTTGCTCCAGAGACGGTAGCAACGGCCAGCAGAGACACGTCCCGCCCTGCCCATGCGTTGGCGCGCCATGTCCATGGATATGCGAACCGTTTCCAGATGCTCAAGGGCGCAGCGTGGGTCGTAAGCCATAGTGCGGCAGAAGCCCGAGTCGACAACCACCGTGACACCTTCTATGGTGATGGATGTCTCGGCTATTGGCGTGGCAAGCACAATCTTCCGTTCGCCGCTTTTGGGCGGGGCTATGGCCTCGCGCTGCTCCTTGCTCGACAGGCGACCGTAGAGCGGATACAGCACGGTAGAGTGGGGGAACGAGCCTTCGAGCATCTCCGCGCACTTGGCTATCTCACCCTCGCCGGGCAAGAAGGCGAGGATGCTGCCCTCGGTCTCCCTCCATGCCTTGCACACGGTGGCTGCTACGACCTCGGCGCAGTTGCGAACCGTGGCCTCGTCGCCATACGTCACCTCCACGTCGAACATCTTGCCTTGGCTCTCTATGAGCGGAGCCTTGAGCTCTTGGCAAAGCGATGTGGTGTCTATCGTTGCCGACATGACTACAATCTTCAGGTCGGGGCGAATGGTGCGTTGCGTCTCTCGCGCCAAGGCGAGGGCGGTGTCGGTGATGATGCCGCGCTCGTGAAACTCGTCGAAGATGATGGTGGAGATGCCGTCAAGCGTGGGGTCGCTCACCATCATCCTGGTAAGTATTCCCTCCGTGAGGACCTCTATGCCCGTGTTGGCAGACACCTTGCTCTCGAAGCGCACACGATAACCCACCAGGTCGCCCACGGCGGTGCCGGTCATCTGGGCCATGCGCTCGGCTATCTGCCGCGCGGCAACACGCCTTGGCTCAAGCAAGACAACCTTCCCATCTCCCTGGGCCAACGCCTTGTGGATGGTCAACGGAAGCAAGGTGGATTTTCCCGCTCCAGGTGGAGCGGTGACGACGACGGCAGGGTGCGACTGCAGCGCAAGGTTGACATCTTGCGCCACTTGCCCTATTGGGAGAAGGTCTATATATGAAGAGAGTGATGTGACGGTCATGTGGTCTTATAATTAAAAACGCAGGGGCAAAGGTAGTGATTTGTCGTGACTAATAGCCGACATTTAATCACTAATCTCGCAGTTTGCGTATTACAGGAAAAATCTTTACCTTTGCAGACGCAACAAGCAAGGCGGCAACTTGAAAAGCATGCCAAACAAGACAAACAAATGCAGACAAAAAAGAGAATTGAGTACTTGGACGCAATGAGAGGATTGACGATGATACTGGTGGTTTATAGCCACGTTCATCTTTTCTCATTAAACCTTTTTAACTATTTAGGGGGGTAATAGTTACAACGAATTGTTTATAATGATAAGGATGCCGCTGTTCTTTTTCGTCAGCGGCTTTCTGCTCGACAAGCCGGGCGTGGTATGGAAACTAAAGGATGTCATACCCTTCATCAAGAAAAAGGCGAAGATACAGCTGATACCCACCTTTGTCTTTATGTTGCTCTTTTGCTATCTGTTTGATATCAACATAATAGGCTGTTTTATGGATAGCGCGAAGAGCGGATATTGGTTTACCATTACATTGTTCCAGTATTTCCTTGCGTATTCGCTTTGCAAAATGATGCCTGCCCGTTTTCAATACAAGGCTTTGCTCGTGATGTCTGTCTTGCTTTTAGGAATGACAAGGCTCCCGGTGTGGGGCGCGTTTCAATTTGACAAACTATGGTATTTCGTGTTCTTTAGCTTTGGAGCTTACGTAAAGAGCCACTTCCAGTCGTTCGTGGATTTCTTGGAGGGGAGATATTTCTCAGTCTTGCTAGTGGCGTTCTTCCTCATTGCTTTCATGAAAATAAAGGGTTCTTTCCCTGACGTGACACTAGTCAGAGCGGTGGAGAATATTTTCTTGGGCATTGCCGGCATCTGCATCGTGTTCAACTTCTTCAGGAAGCACGAGGAATCCTTCCGTCAGACCACTGTTTTGGGCAAGGCACTGCAATATATAGGAAAACGAACGCTGGACGTTTACCTGCTGCATTATTTTTTCCTGCCGCGACACTTGGAGGTAGTAGGCGATTTCTTCCGAGCCAACTATAATCCTTCGGTGGAGTTCGTCTGCTCGTTCGTGGTGTCGATTGTCGTAGTGGGGTTGTGCCTGGTGATGAGCAACGTGATACGCACGAGCGACACGTTGGCCCATTGGCTTTTTGGCGTAAAAAAAATCTGAAACAGGACTTGCGAAATTCCTGTTCCAGATATTACCTGTCTATCCACTCCTTCAGCTGCGTCGACTTCTCCTTGCTCACCACGATGTCCACCTGAGGATAGCCCTTGAGCCTGACGGAGAGCTTGTAGCCATAGGAGAAATGGATGCGTTCGATGCTGTCGATGCCGATGATGTATTGTCGGCTGGCACGGAAGAACTTCGTAGGGTCGAGCTGCGCCTCGATGTCGCCCATCGTGTAGCTCAGAGCCACGGAGCGGCCATTGTGGAGGAAGGCACGGGTGATGCCGTTCTCGGTGGCGATGTGGTTGATGTCGTGCACGTTGAGCACCGTGTAGCCATCGTTGTTCTGCACAAGGAAATGCTCGCGATAGTCTTGCCGTTTCAAGCCCAAGGAAGCCAAGAGGGCGGTGTAATCCTGCTTGGCGTTACTATCTTCTGCCACTAACTTCTTCGCTTTTCCAAGAGCTTCGGAGAGTTCCTGCGGCACGATGGGCTTTTGCAGGTAAGCGATGCCGTTGCTGCGGAAAGCCTCCAGTGCGTATTCATTGTAAGCGGTGGTGAAGATGACGGGTGCCTTGGGTTGCACCTGAAGGAACGCCTCGAACACGTCGCCATCGTCCAGACGGATGTCGGCAAAGATGATGTCGAAGGCTTGGCTTTCGTTACCCAACACCTCGACCGCCTCACTCACGCTGGTCACGGGACCTTCCACCTCTAACGTCTCGTCTATGCCTTGGAGCAGTCGTTTCAGTCGCATGAAACTGCGCTCCTCGTCTTCAATAATCAATATTTTCATGGTTATGGGTTATTTCATGAACACAAAATACACGGCGGCGATGAGGCAGAGGAAGGCGGCAAAATGGTTCCAGTGCAGACCCTGTCCCTGAAAGAGGATGTTTGCGATGATAGCGAAGATTATAAGCGACACGCACTCCTGTATCACCTTGAGTTGCACGAGCGAGAAGGGACCGCCGTTGCCTTCGAACCCGATGCGGTTGGCGGGCACTTGGCAACAATATTCGAAGAAGGCTATCGCCCAACTGAAGGCGATGACTCCTATCAGGGGCCAGTTGCTGCTCACGCCCGTCTGCTGCAGACGGAGATGGCCATACCAAGCCAGCGTCATGAAGATGTTGCTCAGCAGCAATAGTAAAATGGTATAAATTCCGTTCATATTGTTTTGTTTTCTTTTAATTTCCTGATGATGGGAAGTTTCACTTTGAATTCGGCTTCCGCACTATCGATGACAGGCTGCAAATTCAAGAGCGCATACCTTTCGGCGAGGTTTTTCAACCCGATTTTCGTGGTTGAGGGCAACGCTCCCCTCAGAGGCACCTTCTCGTTCTCCACCACTACATAGTCGCCTTCTCGGAAGATGCGGATTTGCAGAGGCTGGCGAGCGGAGTGGGCATTGTGCTTCACGGCATTCTCCACCAATATCTGGATGGACATGGGGAGAATCAGACCGTTGTCCTGCCCCAGCTGATCGTCGATGCGGATGTCGTAATGATGCGGATGCCGGATTTCGAGCAAGTCGCAGTAGTCGTGGATGAAGCGGATTTCCTCTGCGATGGTCACGGTGTCCTTGTTGAGCTGGTTCACGATGTATCGGTAGATGGCGGAGAACTTGAGGGTGAAATCCTCCGCCAGTTCGGGGTCGTCGCTAATCAGTTCGGTCAACGTACTGAGACTGTTGAAGACGAAATGCGGGTCGAGCTGCAACTTAAGGAGTTCCTTCTGCATCTCCACGTTTCGCTTGCTCTGCCTCATCACGATGCTGCTATAATAGAGGCAGAGGTAGATGATGGTAAGCAGTGTGGCGATGGTGGTGAACACATAGAGTCGGTCCCAGAAAATCTCATCGCCACCCTGGTAGATGGAGTTCACCACGCTCTCGAAGAGGATGGCGATGAGCACGTTGGAGACGAGCATCGCCCCACTGTGCAGGAAGAACTGGGTGAAGGAGTAATGTTTCCGAAGGAGCAACCGCCGTATCAGATTGGATACGGAGAGCGACACCAGCACATAGAAGGCACAGTAGAGGAGGTCGAATACGAAATCCGCCAAACTGTACTGGTATTCCTGCCGCACCTCGTCGGAGGCGGTCAAGTACCACAGCAGATAGTTGAGCAGGAATGCCGTCGCGGAGATCATTCCCCAGTTCTTCAGAAAATGCTTGGTCTCACTCATCATTCTTCACTTTTCACTCAGCAATTGAATTACCTTTCACTTCGTACGGTGAACGTTGTTTCTCCACTCTTCGTTCTTCACTCAGCAATTGAATTACCTTTCACTTCGTACGGTGAACGTTGTTTCTTCACTCTTCGTTCTTCGCTCTTCACTCTCAAAAAGTCCCCCACGATAATGCAGAGCGTGAGCAATTCCGCCGCAGGAATCGCCGTCCACAGTCCGATAGTTCCCAGCAAGCGAGGGAGCGTGACGAATCCCAACACAGCGAAGACGATGCCACGCAGTACGGTGTAGACCATCGCTCGCTTCGCCTGGGTAATGCTCTGATAATAGCCCACGAACGCCACGTTGAGGGCGAAGAACAGCGAGCAGGTGGCGAACCATGGCATTCCGTCTATCGCCAAGGCATAGGAAGGCTCCTTCGGACTGAGGAACGCACTCACGATGAGGTGGTCGCCCAATATCAACACCGCCAGCACACCCACGCCACACATCAAGGCAGCATAGAGCGACACCCTCAGCGCCCTACTCACGCGCGCCTCCTCACCGGCACCATAGTTGTAGCTGATGATGGGTTGGGCAGACTGCGCCACGGCATTGTTCACGGAGAAGATGACGGGGAAGAGGTAGCACACGATGGCGAACGCAGCCACACCCTGTTCGTGGAGCATCGACATAAACATATAGTTGCCCGAGATCATCGTGATGCTCATGGCTATCTCTGTGAGGAATGTGGCGGAACCCACCTTCATCATATAGCCCGTATTGCGCAGGGTGAGCAGGAGCGAGGTGACGCTCGCCTTCAGGCGGTAGAACTTCAGCGTGGTGGAGAACCACAGGAAATAGGCAAGACTCATCAGTCCGCACACGATGCAGGCTATCGATGTAGCAATCGCCGCTCCCTTCACCGCCATCCCCATCGGGAAGATGAAGAGCCAGTCGAGCGTGAGGTTCACCACGGCGCCTATCACCTGCATCCACATCGCATAGCGCGGCGATCCGTCGAGCCTCACCATCATCATGCCCACGCACTGCCACAGCAGGAACACCGTGCCCGGCAGGAGCCAGAGCAGATAGTCGAGGGCGTAATGCTCCAATGCCGGGCTGCACCCGAGGGCATAGACGACCGTCCGCGGCATCGCCAGGCATAGGACGATGAGTGCGGCGATGATGCAAAAGCCCACGCCGAACGCCTGGGTGAGGATGATATGCGCTGCCTTCTTGTTGTCGTTGGCGAGGTGCATGCTGGCGATGACCGAGGCACCGATGCCGAACATCAGTCCGATGCCAGTCACCACCGTCCACACGGGGGCCACGATGTTGACTGCGGCGATGCCCTCGGCGCCCACTCCACGGCCCACGAGGATGCCGTCGATGATAGTTTGAGCCGACATGAAAATCATGCCCACGAGCGTGGGAAAGAACATTTTTCGGAACAACGGCCCAATCTTGCCTGACCCGAAATCAATCTTGTCACGAGATGTGTCGATTTTCTTCTTCATATTCTATTACTAGCAAAATTTTATACAAAGTTATGGATAATAACTGAGGGAACGGAAGAAAAAGTGAGTGAATAGGAAAAAGAGGGGGATGAATACTTCGATTCCTCTATGCGAAACTTTACCCTTGATTTTTTCCGCTTCATGCAGATTGTTATTATGTATAGAGTGCATAAGACGTAACTTTGCATTTAAAATGACAAATATCACAAAATGAAAAAGAAGACTCATATTCCTTTTTTGACAATTCTTTGTGCCTTGTTCCTCTTGACGGGTTGCAATGGCAGGGATGCTTCCTCGCAAGGCGACGGAAGCGGTGTTCAGGCTAACAAACAGTGGAAAACTATGGTGGTGAAAAAGAGCGACACGGAGGTGAAGCAACTCTTCACCGCTTCCATCCAGGGCCGACAGGACATTGAAATCCGACCGCAGGTGCAGGGCAAGATAGTGGATGTATGCGTGAGGGAAGGACAGGAAGTGAAGCGTGGACAGACGCTCTTCACCATCGATGCCGTGCCCTATCGCACCGCCTTGGCGCAGGCTTCGGCACAGGTGCGCGCAGCCCTGGCAAGCTCTGCCACGGCAAAGCTCAACTACGAGAGCAAGAAACGGCTCTTCGACCAAAAGGTGGTGTCGAAGCACGACCTCCAACTGGCTTACAATACCTGGCAGGACGCACTGGCACAAGTTTCCCTGGCACGAGCCGCCGAGGCAAGCGCGCGAAACAATCTCTCTTATACCGTGGTGAAGAGTCCTGCCAACGGCGTGGTGGGCACGTTGCCATTCCGTCAGGGTGCCTTGGTGGGTCCAGACAATTCTCAGGCGCTCACCACCATCTCCGACAACTCGACGATGTACGTCTATTTCTCCATGGACGAGAACCAGCTCCTTGGGTTGCTCCGAAAGTATGGTTCCACGGAGAAGGCCATCAGCCAGATGCCCTCCGTCGGCTTGATGCTCAGCGATGGCGGCATGTACGACAAGCCGGGCAAGGTGGCGAGCATCAGCGGTGTCATCAACAAGAGTACGGGAAGCGTCTCCCTGCGTGCCGATTTCCCCAACCCAAACCGCCTGCTCCATAGCGGTGCCACGGGCAACGTGGTGATGAAGCAACCATACAAGAATGTCATCATCATCCCACAGTCGGGCACAGTCACCCTGCAAGACAAGCTCTTGGTTTACCGTGTGGTAAACGGCAAGGCGGTCTCCACCGAGATTCATGTGGCATCGGGCAACGACGGGCGCAACTATATCGTGAAGAGCGGCTTGAAGCCCGGTGATGAGATCATCACCGACGGCGCAGGACTGGTGCAGGAAGGAATGGAGATTAAGTAAAAGAGTGAAGAGTGAAGAACGAAGAGTGAAGAATGAAAAGTGAAGAACGAAGAGTGAAGAATTCAAATGTGATGGGGGCGCATACCCAATTCAACATTTAACAATCAACATTCTACTGTTAACATTCAGAAAAATGAAAGGCAATATTTTCATCAAGCGACCGGCGATGGCTATCTCCGTCAGCATCATCATGCTGCTGGCGGGCATCGTGTCGCTGTTCAACCTCCCCGTGGAGCAATATCCCGACATTGCGCCGCCCACGGTCTATGTGAGTACAGAATATACGGGTGCCGACGCCGATGCCGTGATGCAGAGCGTGGTGATGCCACTGGAGGAGGCCATCAACGGCGTGGAGAACATGATCTATATGAATTCCAATGCCGGCAACGATGGTTCGGCATGGATTCAGGTATATTTCAAGCAGGGTACCAATCCCGACATCGCCGCCGTCAACGTGCAGAACCGTGTGGCAAAGGCACAGGGCTTGCTGCCCGCCGAGGTGACTCGTGTGGGCGTAAGCACGGAGAAACGACAGAACAGTTATCTGAAAATCGCGGGCTTGACCTGCGACAACGGCAAGTATGACGAGAACTTCATCGCCAACTATCTTGAGATAAACGTATTCCCACGACTCAAGCGCATCGAGGGCGTGGGCGACGTGCAGGCTTACAGCAGTTCCTATGCCATGCGCGTATGGCTCAAGCCCGACATCATGGCGCAATACAACCTAGTGCCCAGCGACGTGAACGATGCCATCTCCCGACAGAGCTTCGTAGCCGCCGTGGGCTCGCTCGGCGAACAGAGCAAGAATGCCTTCCAGTACTCCATCAAGTACAAGGGCAGATACGCCGACGTGAGGCAGTTTGAGGACATCGTGATCAAGAGCGACAAGGACGGCAACGTGCTCCACCTCAAGGATGTGGCGAAGGTGGAACTGGGTGCCACCGCCTACAACTTCAAGGGCATCATCGACGGCAAACCGGGTGTCAACTTTCAGGTGTTCCCCGTGGCGGGCGTCAACATGACCGAGGTGAACAACCACATCAACAAGGTGCTCGACGAGATGCAGAAGGAACTGCCCGACGGTCTGCGGTTCGTCACCTTCCAGGACACCAACGACTTCCTCTTCGAGTCGATCCACGAGGTGGTGGAGACGCTCATCATCGCCATCCTGCTCGTCATCCTGGTGGTGTACTTCTTCCTCCAGGACTTCAAGAGTACACTCATCCCGTCGCTTTCCATCATCGTATCGCTGGTGGGCACGTTCGCCTGTCTGAAGGTGGCGGGCTTCTCCATCAACATCCTCACGCTCTTCGCCCTGGTGCTCGCCATCGGAACGGTGGTGGACGATGCCATCGTGGTGGTGGAGGCGGTGCAGTCGAAGTTCGACGTGGGCTATAAGTCGCCCTACCTTGCCACGCGCGATGCGATGGGCGATGTGACGATGGCGGTAATCTCCTGCACCTTGGTGTTCATGGCTGTGTTCGTGCCCGTCACCTTCATGGGCGGCACGGCGGGCGTTTTCTATACCCAGTTTGGCGTGACGATGGCGACCGCCGTGGGTCTCTCCATGGTGAGTGCCCTCACGCTCTGTCCCGCTCTCTGCGCCCTGCTCATGCGTCCCGCCTCGGGCACCAAGAGCGCACGGAGCCTCAACGGCAGGGTGAAGGCGGCATACAACGTCACCTACCATGCCTTGCTCGGCAAATATAAGAAAGGTGTGGTGTGGATTCTGCGTCGCCATTGGGTGGCATGGGCTGGCATGGCTGTGGGCATCGCCCTCTTCGCCTACCTCATCTCCACCACACGCACGGGTCTCGTGCCACAGGAGGACAAGGGGTTCGTGCAGATGATGGTATCTTCCTCGCCCGGTACCTCGATGGCGGAGATGGACAAGATCATGAATCGGGTGGAGGCTATCGTGAAGAAACAACCCGAGGTAGCCTCCTACGCACGCATCGACGGATTCGGCGGCGGCACGGGATCCTGCTATGGCATGGTATTCGTAACGATGAAGAAATGGGGCGAGCGCAAGGGCGACGAGCACAGCGTGGGTGCCCTCATCAGCCGATTGCAACAGGAAACGGCGAGCATCAAGGAGGCTACCGTCTTCTGCATGGAGGACGCGATGATTCCGGGCTACGGCGAGGGCAACGCCATCGACCTCAACCTGCAGGACAAGACGGGCGGCGACTCGAAGGTGTTCTACAATTATGTGCAGAAATTCCTCATGGCTTTGGGCAAGCGACCGGAGATTGCGATGGCTTACTCTTCCTACAGCATCAACTTCCCCCAGTATCGGGTGGAGGTGGATGCGGCGAAATGTGAGCGGGCCGGACTATCGTCGCAGGGTGTGCTCGACGTGCTGGGAGCCTATACGGGCGGCACTTATGTGAGCAACTTTAATAAGTTTGGCAAGGTGTATCGCGTCATGTCGCAGGCTTCGCCCGAATATCGCATGGACGAGTTTGCCCTCCACCGCATCTTCGTGCGCACCGACGACGGCATGGCTCCCATCAGCCAGTTTGCCACGCTCCATAAGTCAGTAGGTGCCGAGGGTGCCAACCGCTTCAATCTATACAGTTCCATCTCAGCCAACGTGGATGTGGCGGAAGGCTATTCCACTGGCGAGGCGCAACAGGCCATCAAGGAGGTGGCAGAGCAGACTCTCCCCCGTGGCTATTCTTACGAATATGGCGGCATCGCACGTGAGGAGGCGGAGCAGAGCGGAACCTCTACGGTGCTGGTTTATGGTCTCTGCATCATGCTCATCTACCTCATCCTGGTATGTCTCTACGAGAGTTTCCTCGTGCCGCTGGCGGTCATCCTCAGCGTGCCGTTCGGTCTGATGGGCAGTTTCCTCTTCGCACGCATCTTCGGTTTGGAGAACAACATCTATCTGCAGACGGGTGTCATCATGCTCATCGGCTTGCTAGCAAAGACAGCGATTCTGATTACCGAATTTGCCTCGGAGCGAAGGCGAAAAGGCATGGGCATTGTGGAGTCGGCATACAGCGCGGCAGTGGCTCGCTTCCGTCCGATATTGATGACGGTGATGACGATGGTGATTGGTATGCTCCCCCTCGTCTTCGCATCGGGGGCAGGAGCCAATGGCAACAAGGCACTCGGCACGGGTGTCGTGGGCGGTCTGCTCTTCGGAACCCTCGCCCTGGTGTTCGTGGTGCCCGTCTTCTTCATCGTGTTCCAATATCTGCAAGAGAAGTACATCCGCACGCCGAAGCATGAGGAGGTGGATGTGCAGACCGTGGCGGAGCATGCACGGTTTCTGGAGGAGAAAGACCATCAATCTGATAAATAGAAATATATGAAATGTAGTTGTAACTTTAAATATGTGATTTTGGGCATGATGCTGGGCTGGAGCGCGATGAGTGTTCCTGCCCATGCCCAGGCCTCTTGGCGCGAGGTTTTCCTCGACTCCCAACTCCAGGCGTTGATAGAACAAGGCTTGGAGCGCAACACCGACCTCAACGTGGCGCGGCTTCGCATCGACCAGGCAGAGGCTTCGCTGAAGGCAGCACGACTGGCCTTCCTCCCTTCCGTAGCTTTCTCGCCCACGGCTGGCATCAGCACGTTTGGCGGAAGCGAGGCTTCGAAAACCTACTCCCTGCCCTTGCAGGCCAGTTGGCAAGTCGATTTGTTCGGAAAGCTGAAGAACGCCAAGCAGCAACAAAAAATGCTCGTGGAGAGCAGCAAGGCTTACAAGCTGGCGGTCGAACTGCAAGTGAGCGCCAACATCGCCCGCGCCTATTACCAATGCGCCTTCCTCCATTCCCAGCTCCTTCTCGCCCGAGAATCCATCGGCGTGTGGGATGAGACCGTGCGCACCACGAAGGCTTTCATGCAGGAAGGTCAATACACCGACGCCGCCGTGTCTGCGGCAGAGGCAAGTCGGGAACAAGTGAAGGCGACGGCTCTCGAACTTGAGCAACAGATTCGAGAAAGCGAGAACTCCATCAGAATATTGATTGGGGACAGTTTGAACGCCGTGAGACTCGTGTTCGAAGGAAATGATTTCTCCAAACAAGTCCACCTCGCCGTGACCGACGGCATCCCCTTGCAAAAACTTTCCTCACGTCCCGACGTGCAACAGGCAGAGAGAAACCTTGCCGCTTCCATCTATGCTACCCGAGAGGCAAAGGCAGCCTTCTACCCGTCCCTCACACTTTCGGGTATAGTAGGCTGGACCAACTCATCGGGCATCATCACCAATCCCGGCAAACTGCTTCTCGAAGCCCTCGCCTCACTCACGCAGCCCATCTTCCAGAACGGTAAGTTGAAGGCGGACCTTGCCATCAGGAAGTCGCAGCAGGAGGAGGCTCGCCTCCAGTTCCGGCAAACCTTGCTCAATGCTGGCATCGAGGTGAACAATGCCCTCACGCAGGTGCAGACCTATACCAGCAAATCTGCCCTGCTAGACAATCAGGTGAAGTCGCTGGAGCGCACGGTACGCTCCACCCATCTGCTCCAGCAGAACGGCAGCGGCAACTATCTTGAAGTATTGACCGCCCAAGAGAATCTTCTCTCCGCCCAAATGTCGAGATTGCAGAACCAATACAATAAAGTAGCTGCACAGATTGCCCTGTGGCAGGCGATGCCACAATCTTTTAGCAAGTCACAACCTTGAATCATGATTTACATCCTGACTTGCGATAAAAAACAGGCGGTGTTCATCTGGACTTTATGTCTGTTGGATGTAGTGTGAATCTGTTTTGCCACAAACACAACCCCATACGATTAAGACAATCCTCCTGACGGTAGTTGCTGTCACAGCAACCATCGACAGGAGAATTGAAGAAAAGGTTATATACTGTCTATTTATTGTTTGCAGTTTCCGCACGATTCTTCTTCAACCATTCCACCCTGCGTTGGTCTGGGAGGTGCTTTATGGAGAAGTTGTCAAACTTGGCATTGAAGCCGTTGCCGTCAGGACAGGCACCCATTACGCCAACCATTACAGGATGGTTGTCTTGCAGCCAAGCATTGCGCATCATCGTATATTCCTTGTCGTCAAAGGAATAGAAAACTTCCACGGCATCCAATCGCCGGACGGCTTTTATCCATACATAGGGCACTGGTTTCTTAAGCGGTATGATGCTCCAGTCGCTCGTGTGATGGGTGACGACAGCACTGAGATTATATTTCCCGTCCACAAACTCAATGCCAGCCTTTATATAATTTTCATGGTCAATGCGCAGCATTAGCCCCGATTGGTCAAAGCGTGCCTTGTAATCACCCGATATCCTCACTTTCACTTCAAACTCACCTCCACGCAAGGTATAGAGGAACGGAGCGTCATCCACGGTAAACCCATAGTGAGAGATGCGCCAATAGTCGGTTTGGGGCGTGACATTCATCGAGAGCGAGTTGTTCTCAATCTTCCATTGCTCGGGTTCGTTAAACCATTGCATCTTTTCCAATGATTGCGCCATGGATGTCAATGAAGAGGCAAGCATTAGTCCGCCGAGAGCGATTTTTCTCATTTCCATATATATTGCTGCGATTAACGATAGGTTTTATTTACCGTTGCAAAGGTATGACATTGCCACGTATTGCACAATAGTCATAAATAACCATTTTGCTACCAAGATATTATAGTAATGGTATCGTTATCTTGTCAGCGAGAACTTGATGCTGAGGCCGAAATCCTGAGTGGTGGTAGGATAACTGCTTGATGCCAACAACGGCGTGTTGGTCTGTCGGTCGAGATAGAAACTCATCGACATCAGCTTGGAAAGGGTGTATTCAGCCGAGAACGACAACTTGAGGGCGGTGTTGCCGCTGGATGCCGTCGACGACACCGTAGCGATGTTGCGGGTTATGGCAGCTTGCTTGCGATAGCTAAAGTCGAGGCGGAGATTGAGGCCGTGGTTGGTGCCCGACTGTGAACTGCGTTTAGACGATTGAGTGGTCTTGTCGTTGGAAGAGGTCTTACCCTTGCTTTTTGCCGACTTCTTCTTGGCGTTTCCCATGCCGAAGATATTGAAATTGTCGAGTCGCCATCCCCATCCGAAGACCCAATCCTTGCTCACCGCCTCGTTGATTTGCACTGAAGTCATGGAGAGCGACAAGGCGCGTGTCTGGCGGTATTCCAGCTTGGCGGTCATCTTGTTGAGGAAGGTCACGTCTATGCCAAACAGTGGCGAGAACGACTCGTTGATGCTCACTGTGGAGACGTTGAACATGGAACTTGGCACGAGGTTGCCTGTGGTGGCATCCGTGATAAATCCCATGGTGTTGTCGCCTGCGAGTGAGGCGAATGTCGAGAAGCTCTGGTAGGCTCCCACGGCATAGATGCTCTTGTATGAGTGGTTGATGTTCACCGCGTTGAAGTGGTCGCGCAGCCACGGCAACTTGCTCAGTCCGCCATAGCGTACCGTCCAGTTGGGTAGCATGTGCAAGACCGACGGGAATATGTCGAGTCCCTTCCCGTTGCCCGACGTGTATGCCGAGAGGAAGGCCGGTATGAGCACGTCGGCTGAGTAGGTGCTCACGCTACCGTTAGCAGGGTCGAAAGTCTTGCCAGCCAAAGTGGTGCCTTGAGGATAGACGGAACCCTGATAGCGAGTCTCCACACGCTGCCGGAACGACTCCAATGAGCCACAGAACTTCTCGAAAGTCTTTGAGCGGTAGCCGTTGTTGGCAGACCCCATGCCTTCAAAGGCGGAGCCAATGGAGATTGTGGTCATCGTAAGCGAGCCTGTTTGCGTGGTGGGATTGCCTTGATACATATATTGCACGCTTTTGGCCTTTGTACTCATGCGCGAGGCGTTAAGGTCTATCTTGAATCCTTTTACGGGTTCAAGCGTGGCTCTCATCTGAAGGTCCTCGGTGAGGTTTGTCGAGGCTGGTGTTGCCACGCTGTCGGCCACGAGCAGCCAATTGTTGCGTTTGGCTTTCTCTATATAGTCGTCGCCCACCAGTCCGAAGGCGAAGTCGAGACCGGGCGAGAGCACGTTGTTTCCGCGTGTTTGTCCGAAAGCCTTGCCAATGGTTGGCATGAAACCAGGCAACGACATTGAATATTGGTTTCGATAGCTTATGCTTGCCGTCCTCACCATCATGGCTACCCTGGCGAGCGCCTGCGCAGTCTTGTACCAGCCCTTCTCTTCCAATGGCGGCAGTGCGACCACAGACAACTTAACCTTTAAGGCGGAGTCGACCTTGGTCTTTATCTTGAGCTTGTTGTCGCCATCCTTCTTGAATTTCAGGTTATACAGCTTGCCGTCCAGCGTTCTGGCGGTCACGGCTATGCGCTTTGTTCGCTTGTTATGGCTCACGGTGATGGTGGTGTCGGGCATGAGCGTGATTTCCTGCACAAAGGCATTGCGATTCTTCGGCAATGTCTTTTTCCTTTCGGCGTCTTGCTTTTGTTTCTGTTTCCATTCAGCCACCGCCTTGTCGGCATCCTTGCCGTCCTTTGTTGCTTGCGCGCGTATCTTCTTTTCCTCTTCCGCCAGCTTCTTTCGTTCAGCCTCTTTCTTCTGTTTCTCCTTCTGTCTTTGGGCGGCGGTCTTTTGCGGTGTCGATTTATTGAAACGGTCGTTAGCCTTTTTCAAGAACGGCACGAGGTTATATAGCTTCACGAGGTCTAGGTTGGCGTTGGCCTGGACCTGGCGGTTGTTTGCTATGGTGTTGCCAAGCGAAGTGCCATCCTCAAGGTCGGTTCCGCGCACCCAGTTGTATGTGGCGTTGTATGTGGCGTCGGCGCGAAGCCAAGAGAATACAGGCAGGAGGTTGAGTGGCACCTGGTAGCTCGCGTTGAACGTCTGCTGGTAGTCGAGAGGAGTGCCCAAGTGGCGTATGCTGGTCCATATAGAGTCTTTCCACGCCGAGTACTGGTCAGGGTACAAATCCTTGTTCACAGGGGTATAAGGCTCCTCAATCTGCGCATGCGTGGCACTTTGGAAGTTCAAGTGGAGATTTTTTGTCAAGTCCCAACGCAGCGAGAACTCCCTGTTCCACAAGAACTGCTCAGAGAAGGTGAGCGGCAGTTGAGAGCTTTCTGTAGCTTCCATGTCACGCTCCTGCAACTCATAATATGAGCGCGTCATCTCCGTGTTGAAACCAACGTTTTGCGGTAGCCAGTTCAGTCCGAAGGCTCGTGGCAGGTCAAGCCACTTGCTGCGGTTTTTGATCTTCTTGAACGGTTCCCACGACTTGTAGACGGGCGACCACGAGTAGTTGAGCATCCCCTGCCAGTTGTCCTCATTCTCGTAGACTGTGGTTTCACCTTGCGAATGAGAGTGAGAGTGGCTGTAGGTCATGGTGAAGTTGGCAGGGTCGTAAGGCATTGGGTGCCGCTTGTTTTGTATGTCGACCTTGGCGTTTGATATGGAGAAGTTGGTGTTTATGTGTTTTGTCACGGCAATGTTGTTGATGGAGTCGCGCTCTTGCTTCGATGCTGCCGAGTTGAGTGCGTCCTTCAGTTCCATGTCGGTGTCGAGAGGGTTGTATTTTGGTTTTGTCGTTTGCTTGGAAACGCTATAGTAGAGAGGTATAGAAACCTTCGCCTTGTCGGGGAAGAACTTGCCGAGCTCAAGACTCGTGGTTACCTGGAAATTCGACTGGTTGTCTTGCGCCCTTGAGCTTACGCCGTCCTCAAGTCCTCCGAAGCCGTCGGAGACATACTTGCCCTGCACGTTTACAGATCCCATGTCGGATAGTTGCACGTTGAGGTTCCCGTTGGCAGCCCATCCGCCATTGTTGTTGTATTCCTTCAGTCTCAGCTCGTTGACCCACACCTCGCCGCTCTTTTGTCCGGCAGAGAGGTTTCTCACGCCAATGATCATGGTCTTCACCTCGCCGAGAGTCGGGTTTCCCATCACCGTCACCTTGTTGTTTGGCCGGTTGCTGTCGTAAGCGGCGTAAGGGCGCGTGAACGAAGCCGTGCCGAGGGCGCGTGCGCGGTTGCGCTCCTTCTTCACGTTGGTGAGAAGGGAGAGCGGAATGTCGAGCATATTGTCGTCGGGCCACACCTTGCGTATGTCCTCTATGTTATATCGGCTGTATTTGTTGCTTGGCGCGGTGAGTTTCAGCGGAATCTCGTATTCATAGTAGTTGTTCTTGTAGTCGGAGCCCAACCTCACGAAGATCGCGAGCTCGTTGTCTTGCAGGTTGGTGGAGTTCACCTCCTCGGCGTTGGCGTGCACGAACATCTGCAGGCGCTTGTAGCGTCGCATGTCGAGCGTGGTGTTCTTGTATACGCACTTCGATTCCCCAGCCGCGAGATTGCTCACGTTGATTTGCAGCGACTGCTCGTTGTCCTCCACGAGTTGGGGCTGCGAAGGGTCTTGCCCGCGCTGTATGCCAGGAGGCAGTACGTAGTTTACCGGAGTCTTGTCGTTGTTTTCTTCTATGCTCACAGATGCCGTGGTTATGGTTCCGGTCTGCGTTCCGGCGTTGTCAATGTTTTGTGTGTAGACGCGCCATGTGCCACGCACGAGGTCGAGCGAGGCGAAACGCATCACCACGGGCGTCTTGAATCCCGTGAGGAACATTCTCATGAACCTGATGCTGGAGAAGTCGTTAATGCTTCCCACGCGCTTCTCGTATTGGTCCACGGGAATGCGGAAGAGATACCACGTGAACGTCTTCATGCCCTGGCGTGTGCTGGAAGCTGCGTCGCGCTTGTCCACTATGTAGTTCTTGCCCACCTGCAAGTCCTCGGGGCGGATGGATACCCTGTATTGGTAATACTTCTCGTACTCGTTGAGGGTGAAGTCTTGGTTTATGTCCTCCACGTCGGGACCGCTCTTGTACGACGTGTCGTAAGTCTCTGTGCGGTTGTCGGTGTCGGGCGAGTTGCCTTGTGGGTTGTTGATGTATTTGTATCGCCTGAGTATGTCGAACCGCTCATTGTCGTAGTCGGAGCCACGGAAATAGTGGTAGTCGTCGTGGGCAGGGTCTGCCCAGATGGAGTCGAACACGGCTTGCGACACCTTGCCTTGAATTTGTTTGAGGAAGTCTTGGTAACTGTCAAACTGTTGCTCCTCGGCATCGGTCAAGCCGTTGTAGCCCACGTCCTGCATCGCCCTTGCCCCCTTGGTGGTGGCGAAGGCATAGGTCTGCGTGGTCTGTGTGGGTATCTTTCCCCATTGGGTGTAGGTGAAATTCTGCGAGCCGTCTACGGGCAATCCGCTCTCGTAGAACTTCTTGCCGTCTTTCAGCACGTCTTCCGACACTTCGCCAAGGTTGATGTAGAAGTCGCCTCCCTGTGCCGTCTCGCCTTTCTCTTTCTCATGGATGAAGGGATCGAGCATCCAGAACTCCACATATTCGATGTTGGCTTGCTGGAAGTCGTTGGTGTCGAGACGTCTCATCATGCCGCCCCAGTGCTGCTCCGGGTTCTTGAGAGTGCCGTCGTAGTTGAGGTCGGGGTTGAAGTTGTATGGGCCTCGCTCGTTGGGATAATATGCGATGTTCATCACCGACAGTGTCGACGTGGCACCATTGTAGCTGCTTTGGTCGCGGTTGGGGTATAGCTCACGCACGTAGACCTCCCTCATGTAAGGGTCGGAGAGCATGGCGAGGTCGCTCTTGATGTGGGATGGCGTGAGCGATGACGAGCGGCGCGTGAAGAGCGGGTCTATGGTGTACCATGCCATCTGCGAGCGGTTGAAGCCAGAGCGCAGCGTGGTCTTGTCGGTGCTCTCGGCAAACATCGACGGCACGGAAGAGAGAATCCACGACGTGGGTTCAAGCACCGAAATCTTGTCGGTCGTGCCTTCGAAGTCGTCGATATACGAGGCGTTGTTCTGTAGTCCGCTCACCTGTCCCGCGAAGAGTTTCGCGAACTCACCCGTGAAGCTAATTTGTGAAGGCTGCGTGAGATGCAGGAAGGGAATCTTGTCGAGGGCATTGGTGAGCCATTGGCTTTCGTGCTTCCAGTTGATGTTGAAACCGACGATGGTGTTGTTTACAGGCTCCGCGCCCATTGTCACCTTGCTCGTGAGGGCTTGCTCGCCGAGGTGCTGCAACGTGCCCGAGAGCTGGAAGTTCTTGGAAAAGTCGTATTCCCAGTTCATTCCAAACATCGTCTTGCGCATCTGCGAGTAGTCGCTTTGGCTCTCCAGCGACACGTTGACCGTGGTTCCCGCGTCGATGATGCTCTGGTTGAGTATCGTCACCTCGCCTGCCGAGTAGTCCACGGAGTAGTCGGAGCCCTCGGTCAGTTTCACGCCGCCCGCCGTGACCACCACCGAGCCTTGCGGCACGTTGTAAGCGCCAAGCGAGATGACGTTGGCCTGCGTGCCGCGATATTGACCTTGAAGGATATACTTGTCTTTCTCGGCTATCTGCTTGGCTATGGTTTTCGTGGAGTCGTATAGCTCGGTGAAGGCGTATCTGCTTGCCACGTCGGCAGCCACGCCTTGTTTGACGAGATAGTCGTAGATGCTCTTTCCGAATGGCTCGGCAACGGGGAAGAACACGCGGCCATTGCTCACGGTGTAGCCTTCCACATAGTCGAAATAACCATTGCTGTGAGCCTTGTTGTTGTTGTCGAGACGGTCGGCGCCAATGGCCTTTATGATGGCAGTGCCCTTCACCTGCTGCTCGGGTATGTAGTTGAGATACACGCCTGTGGTGTCGCTTTGGTATTTCACGTCGAGGCGGAACTTCTCTTTCTCCACCGACGAGGCGAGGTAGTAGACGTTTCTCATCATCAATTGCCAGTTGCCTTGCGATGGGTTGCTGCTGGTATTCTTCAGCGACTTCACGAACAGGGCCTTCGACACGTCGGGCACGTCGCTCGCGAACTCACCCACCTGGTATGTTTGTCCACCGTAGGTGTACTCGTAGGCCACGGCGAGTACCTGGTCGGTCTGCAGCGTGGTTTTCAGCGATACGTATCCCAAGGCATTGTTTACGGTGTATTCCGACGAGGTGAGCAGGCGTGCGTTCTGCAGTTTCTCATAGTCGGTGCCGCCATTGAGCCCCGCCCCGTCGAGCACGGTCGACGTTTGGTCTATGTCGCGTGCCGCCTCGTTGGCCCCGGTCATGGTCTCGTATTCGGTGTTGGCCTTGTTTGCCGGCACGGGAAGTCCCGTTGTCGTCCATCTCGTGTTGCTCACCTTGCTGTTCTCGCCAAGGTCGGTAAGGGCGATGATGTTTCTCGTGTTGGTGGTCGTTCCGCTCTTGTTGGTCACCCATATTTCCACGCGGTTGATGGTTACGCCCGTGGTGAGGTTTGGCAGCGTGCGCATGCCGTCGTCGTAGCGGTCGTGGAAATAGCGCGCGAGGAAGAAGTGGCGGTTCTCCTCATAGTCGGCGGCGTTGAGCTCAAAGCTTGTCAACTGCTTGCCGCCTTGCGACGACACGCTCTTCGATGTGCTCTTCTTCTGCGATGCCACGAGCTGTAGCTTCAACTTGCCGAATTGCAGGTCGGTGCGGAGTCCGAAGAGCGCCGACGCGCCTTGTACGAGCGACGAGTTGGAGGGGAACGACACGTTGCCGCCTTCCACGAGCTTGATGATCTCGTCTTCCTTGCCGTCGTACTTGAGCTTCATGTTCTGCGAGTCGAAGTCGAAGGTCGCGTCGGTGTTGTAGTTGAGGTTCATGTTAACCTTGTCGCCCACGCGTCCGTTCATGTTGAAGTTTATCTTCTCGTCGAAGTCTATCGATGTCTTCTTGCGCGACCTCACTGGCAGCGAAGGGTTGTCGATGTTCTTGTAGGTGGCGCCAAACTTCAGCTCCGCCGTGCCTTGCGTGCGGATGCGCACGCCGCCAGGCCCGAAAATCTTTTCCGCGGGTCCGAGGTCGAAGTGCATGTCGCTGAAGTCGAACTTCTCCTTACCTTTTCTCTTGTATATCTCGTCGTTCTTGCCTCGATAGAACGTGTCGCGCCAATGCTTTTCGCTCCACGCCATATACTCCTCGGGAGTCATCATTATTGGCGTGGCGAGCCACGTGCCGCCAATGCGCGTGCCTATGATGTAGCGGTTGATGGTGTCGTTGTAAACCACGTCGTATTTTATGCCGTCGGGCCGTTGCAGGTCCATGGCGTTTTGGTCGAGGTCGTCGTAGGTTATTGGCGTGGTGCGCTGAATCTTCCAGCGCGTGCTGAGGCTGTCGGAAGGCATGGCTGCCCGGCTCGCCATGGTAATGGCGAGCAAAAGCAAAAACAGTATGTATGCCTTACTGGGTTGCACGTGTCGGTCACTTAATCCTCTTCAATGCCTCCTTTACCACCATCTCAACCTGGAGGTCAGGTTGCGCGGTAAGAATCTCCACCACGACCTTTGCCGATGGTGCTGGCGAGAAGCCAAGCATGGTCAGAGCCGACACCGCCTCGTCTTTCACCGCAGTATTTACCGACGGCCCGGCAGAGTGTTGCCTTGCCACGTGCAACTCCTCGGCGATGCCTGTCTGCACGATCTTGTCCTTCAAGTCGAGTATCACACGTTGCGCGGTCTTCAACCCAATGCCCTTCACGCTTTTTATTATCTTCTCGTCGCCGTTGGCTATGGCGTTGCATAGCTCGGTTGGAGTCAGGCTGGAGAGCATCATGCGGGCGGTGTTGGCGCCTATGCCCGATACGGAGATGAGCATACGATAAAGTTCGCGCTCCTGCTTGGAGGCAAAGCCGTAGAGGGTGAAACTGTCGTCACGGCCGCCGGTGGTCAACTGCTCGTGCACAAAGAGCTTTACGTCTTTCTGTCCTTGTATCTTAGTGTATGTGGTGAGCGAGATGTTGAGGGCGTAGCCCACGCCGCAAGCCTCCACCACAGCTAAGGCTGGCGAGAGTTCTGCCAATGTGCCTTTAATGTATTCTATCATTTGCCAAGAAATATATATTAGCCGTATTCAGGCGTAATTATACAATATACCTTAATTAGCAAACGATATTTTCCGCCTTTTATTGTGTATGTGCGTGGGAATAATTCACGCAACTGTCATTTTTACTGTCTTGGCGCAATAAAATCAATTTATAAAAACGGCCATTGTTAAATATGACGGTCATGGGCTTTGTAAAACCTTTCTCATGCTTGTCCGCTTCATAAACAGCCTTGATATCGATTATTCCATGCCTACCTATTGGCTTCTTGGAAAATTCTGCATGAAAACAAGAGCACCCGGATGGAACATCACTAACAAACAAGATGGTGTCACTTTCGTTTCTTATCTTCATGTTGATTGTCCAACGAGCAGTATTGAAATCATGTTTATACTTTACACCTATGACCTTTGCAAAACTGCATGGCTTTTGGCTCAAGACTTCCCTTGGTTTTGGGGAATTGTAAGCATTGCGTATTTTGTTCCTGTTTTGGCAGCAGGAACAAAATAGTATTGGAATCAACAGCAAATAAA
>CAVAGT010000046.1:0-22773 GCA_963588155.1 Lachnospiraceae bacterium
CCCGACGTATGAAGGGTAAACCACCCGTCAAAATGTTCTTCAAAGATAGTAGTCATGCCGTCAGTCGTTTCTTCGGCGAAAGAAGCGGCGGGCAAAAGCAGCAATATGAACAATATGATTTTCTTCATAAGCAATTATCGAATTTAGGTTTGCTTTATGCAAAGCTTTTCTAACGTCTTTTCTCTGTTGCAAAAATACAATTTATTTTACGATACTTCAAGAGTTTTACCTACTTTTCACAGTTAAATCCATGAAATAATATCATTGAATCGTAGAGGTTTCGTCTTTACACTGAAAAGCCGTTGTCTTTGCAGTGGAAAGGCAATGGCTTTTCAGTGCAAAGACAACGGCTTTTCAGTGCTAAGTCGATGGCATGGGAAAACCGATATGCCACCAGCTTAATCTATTCGCTCTTATCGTCTGTGTTTAAGATGATTGTGGTTACTCCGATGTTGAATACGGCGCCATTGTCCAAGGTGCGCCTCTCGCGTGGGTCTATTCGCTCGCCATTCAAGAACGTGCCATGGTTTGAAGGCCCGTCGCGAAGCACATATTTGAGTTGTCCACGCTTGTTTCGAGAGACATTGATTACGCAATGAAGCAAATCCATTGTCAGGTCACCTGTTTCTATCTGCATGGATGCCTTGTTGCCCTTCATGTACCTGCCTATGGAGTTGTCACCCATTTGCAACGGCAACACTTGCTTGTAGCAGTAATCGTTCTCAATGACGGTTATGCTTCCGCATCCCTTATCGTTGGCCTTGGCCTCTTCTTCCGGGTTTTCGTCATCCTGGCGTGGGCGCACTTTCGACGTGCCAAGACGAATGCCAAATTGCTTGCTGCAATAAGGGCACGTGAATATCAGAGTGGAAGATGAATTATACTTAGTCTCGTCGAAAGTGATAAACTCGTCACATTTCGGGCAGCGTACTCGTTTCATGGAATATGTATTAAGACAAAATATCTGAATGCAATGTCATTTCAGCTCAACTACCCAAGCACCGGAAAACTCCTTGTTGCCACGAAGCTCATTAAGGGATTTCATGGCTTCCTCATGGGAAGAGAAGGAACCCATCAATACTTTGACATGGGCACGTTGGTGAACCTGCACGTCCTTAAAGCCACGGCGAGTCAAATCCGCTGCATACGCCACAGCATTGTCCTTGGTGACATGACTTGCCACGACTATTGAAAAGCGTGCCTCAGCCTTGGCTTCAGTATTTGATGTTTCTGTTGAACCAATTTCTTCAGCTTTCTGGCTATCAACCTGTTTCAGAACTTGCGAACTGCTCTTTATAGCATCTTCTACATTTTGCCTTCCCGTGGTTATCTCATGCGGCATGACACGGTTGAGCAAGCGGAAGTCAATATTGTTGCCAGCCATTTGCGCGCTGTTCACGAGAGGTGAAGGTATGAGCAAGAACATAATCGCGGCAATGCACGCAACTGCGACATTACGCCACATGGCAATGACGCGCTGGGTGTGCTTCTTGTCGTAATCCTCATCGGCATCATCACTAACCTCCATGTCCTCTTTTTCGATCACAGGCTGTTCGGTGCTTACAACAGACCACGGCTTTGCGGCTACGTCATGCAGCTCGTCCAAGGTCTTCATCCAGAAACCGTCGAGACCATAAAGCTCCGGGGTAAGTATGCCTGCCTTGCAAGGGGTAAACTCATAGTTGCCGTCACCATTTACGCTGACCGTTCCTATGCCGTTGAATTCATAGTAACCGTCGGTGGAGATGATTCGTTTCAATTCTTCCACGCTCTTCTCCACACGTTGGCAAGCCTCTGGGTAACTTATGTCATAAGAGTCCACATAAGATTGAGCCAACAATGAGTCGTTCACCGTAACCTTGGGATTGAAACCAATGTTGCGGATTGGCGGAAGGAAGCTCCCGTCAGTCTCATCCTTTCGAGCGTCAACATAGTGAGCCATAAACCCGCCAAAACCAGGCACTATGACACAATCGTTGCTCAAAAGTAATATCTCAATATGTCGATTTATCTCTTTCACTCTTGCAAAATTATGAAAAAGGGCTATATCCTCCAAAAAAATCAAGGGGCAAAATAAATAAAAACAAAATATTGGTTGCTTGTGTTGCTCGTTATAAAAAAGTTTGTTATCTTTGTGCCAAACTAAGTTTAGCAAATTGACAATGATTTACGAAGAGACGCATATCAAAGGAGTTTGGACAATAACGCCAAAGGTTTTCAATGATGAGCGAGGCTACTTTTTTGAAGTCTGGAAACAGTCCGACTTTGACAGCCACATAGGTTATCACGTTGATTTTGTCCAAGACAACGAGTCGAAGTCTTCTTATGGAGTGCTTCGCGGTCTCCATTACCAAAAAGGCCCATACTCACAGGCCAAGCTTGTGCGTGTCATAAAGGGACGCGTCATCGATGTCGCCGTGGACCTGCGTCGCTCCTCGCCCACTTTCGGCCAGCATGTCGCCGTGGAGCTATCCGAAGACAACAAGCGTCAGCTGTTCATCCCCCGCGGGTTTGCCCATGGCTTCCTGGTCTTGAGCAAGGAGGCCATATTCACATATAAGGTAGACAACCTGTATGCCCCACAACAGGAGGCAAGCATCAGGTGGAACGACGAGACCATCAACATAAAGTGGCCCATAGATCCCAAGGACGTGGTGACAAGCGAGAAAGACCTTAAAGGCAAGAGTCTTGCCGAGGCAGATGTGTTTGAATAGAAACGAGGCCATGAAGTATTCTGTATTGTTGCTTTTCGCCACGCTGCTAATAGGCGTTAGCTCATGCCGAAAGAGCGGTAACCAATCGCAAGAAGCAAGACAAGAGGACATTGCCGCAAAGAAGATGCTTCAAGGCATCTGGGTTGACGAGGACGAACAAGACGTGGCCTTCAAGGCTAAGGGTGACACGATATTCTACCCCGACTCCACGTCGCAGCCTGTTTATTTCCAGATAATAGACGACACTTTGGTCTTGCATGGGTCAAACGAGGCAAAATATCCTATCGTGAAGCAGACAAACCACCTCTTCGTGTTCCGCAACCAGAATGGAGACGAGGTGAGATGCGTGTTGAGCGACAATCCAGACGACGCTTCCTTCTTCTCTTCAAAACGCCCCTTGCCAATAAACCAAAACCAGCTCATAAAACGAGACACGGTAATTGATTATGACGGAGAGCGTTACCACTGCTATGTTCAAGTAAACCCTACGACGTATAAGGTGACAAGCCCTTCTTACAATGACGACGGAGTGGAAGTGGACAATGTTTATTATGACAACATTATAAACCTTAACGTGTTTCATGGATCCCAAAGACTCTTTGGCGGCGACTTCAAGAAACAACAGTTCACGAAATGGGTGCCATCACAATTTCTGGACGGAAGCATATTGAGCGACCTTACTTTCGACCATTGCGACGAGAAAGGAATACATTACACGGCCTCGTTCATAAAACCTGGCGACAGCATGGGCAGCTATCAAGTGGACGTGGCAGTCAACTACAAAGGACATTTGAAAATAGAATCAAAATAAAAAAATCAGCAATATAAAATATATAAGAGCTTATGAGAAAACGTTTACTTTTTATCGCCTTTATGGGAATGGTGATGATGCCTTGCTTGTCAAGCGCCGAGACGGTTTCCTCACCATTGCTGACGGAGGCTTCGTTGACTTCCGTGGTCAATATATATTTCTCCGGCAACACGTTGCGCATTACCGGAGGAGCCAACCTCACCTTGTCTGTCTATAGTCTTACCGGCACGAGGGTTATGTGCCAGAAAATTGACGGGGACGACAAGAGTTGGAATCTTAACCTCCCAAGCGGTTGCTATATTGTTAAAGTTGGCAATGTGGTCAGAAAGATTGCTGTCGCTTAAATTTGCGTTAGCAATATTGTCGTTGTTGGCCTTTGGCACTTCTTGCGAAGAGAGGAAGACCAATCCCAACAAAGACTTGTCGTTGTCTTATTATGACTCCCTGTCAATCCCCGCCTACGGCATATCAGAATGCAAGGTAAAGCGAGAGTTGCGGAGGATGATAAGCAATGACGGTGACACAACTTCAAGTGATTTCCACGTCAGGAAATATTACAAAAAGCACGGCTCCTTGGTATGGATAAGCCGTAAAGGCTTGAGCGAGAGCGCCGACAGCCTACTGGCAAGATTGGGCACGGTCAAGAAAATGGGCTTTAATCCAAGGCGATTCCGCATCCCAGAGATAAGCCAAGACTTGGAACGTGCTCGTGAGCTTCGCTTTGATGACGAACACCCTGCGGCCAAGGTTCTTGCCAGATTGGAATACAACCTTACCAAGGCCCTGATTAGATATTCCTCAGGACAACGGTTTGGATATACCGTCCCCTCCAATCTTCTAAACCGCCTCGACTATGTAGACCCACACGATTCTACTTCTAAAGCTTATCGTCAGCTCTACGCCCTTGGCAGCCAAAGACCCAACAAGAAATTCTATGAAGAAGCCTTGCGTCATGCAAGGCAAGGAAAGGTAAGCCATTTTCTTGATTCCTGCGAGCCACAGTCGCCTTTATATAAAAGACTGCTCGGAATGCTTAATGGCGATTCTTCCAATTCGTTTAAACGCGCCTTGCTGCTCGTAAACCTTGAGCGAAGCAGATGGCGGCTCAAAGACTATCCATGGAATCACGACAAATATGTGCTTGTGAACCTGCCAACACTTCACCTTGTCGCAAAATGCAAAGACAGCGTGTTGGTGCTGCGCATCGGTTGTGGCGCGACAAGCACCAAGACTCCCCTACTGGATGGCAATATAAACAGGATTGACATAAACCCTCAATGGATAATGCCAAGGAGCATTGTCAAGAAGAGCATTATACCCCGTCTTGGAAATGTTGGCTGGTTTGCTTCCCGCCACTATTTCATACGCGACCGTGCCTCTGGAAAGATCATAAGCCCGACAGACGCTTCCGCCACCGCACTGCTTAACGGCAGCCAACTGGCCATCCAAGAAGGAGGCGAAGGCAACGCATTGGGCAGGATAATATTCCGCTTCAACAATGGGCTGTCTATCTATCTTCACGACACCTCTTCAAAAGAAATATTCGACAAGACGAACAGGGACGTGAGCCATGGCTGTATTCGTGTTGACAAGCCGTTCAAACTTGTGACCTTCCTTCTCGGCGACAATGAGAAGACCATCCAAAAGGCATGGTACTCTATAAATGCCAACGTGTCGTGTCTCGGGAAAAACAAGAGAGAACTGTCAATGGAACAGCAGGCTGTAGCCGACACGCTCAGGCGTGACATGCTTATCGGCAGGGCTAAGGTCGAACCTTCTGTCCCTGTATTTCTGTGGTACTATACGCTCTATCCTGATGCCAAGGGCGTATTGAGAAGCTATACTGACATTTACGGTTACGACAAAATCATTTTCAACTATCTCAAGAATTACTTGTAAAGCAAGCATTCTAAAGCAAGGAAGTGGAGGAGATTACGACATACAGCCAGTTGGCAAGCCTCTTGGAAAACCCTGTTACGCGTGAACGTACATTTTCCAGCATGGTAGAGATAGCGGCAAATAAAATCAGGCAAATAATGGAGAAAAAATAAGCCACGGATATTTTTCAATCCGTGGCTTATAGTATATTGACAATTAGAGTGTTATCTCGCAAGTTTAAACTAAATATTGAGAGCTGATGCTCTTGTTGTCTACCACTCGGCGAATGGTCTCGGCAAACAGACGTGCAACGCTGAGCTGCTTGACCTTAGAGCAACGCATCGTGTAAGGAATGGAGTCGGTGAAGACAATCTCCTCCAAGGCTGACTTCTGCACACGGTCCGATGCTGGACCACTCATTACACAGTGGGAAGCAAGTGCCCTCACACTCTTCGCGCCACCATCCAACATGATGTTGGCAGCTTTTGTTATGGTGCCGGCAGTGTCTACCATGTCGTCGATAATGACAACGTTCTTGTCTTTCACATCACCAATAATCTGCATGCTCTCTACCACGTTGGCACGTGCGCGAGTCTTATTGCAAAGCACCAATGGGCAACCCAAGTACTTGGCATAGGTGTTTGCACGCTTTGAGCCGCCTACGTCGGGTGAGGCTATCACGAGGTCTTCAAGGTGGAGACTCTGAACGTAAGGAAGAAGGATGTTGCTGGCGTAGAGATGATCAACAGGCACGTTGAAGAATCCCTGAATCTGATCGGCATGCAGATCCATGGTGATAAGACGGTCGATGCCAGCAGCTGCCAGCATGTCTGACACGAGCTTGGCACCGATGCTCACACGAGGCTTGTCCTTGCGATCCTGCCTTGCCCATCCGAAATAAGGAATGACGGCGATGATGTGGCTTGCCGAAGCGCGCTTGGCTGCGTCAATCATCAGAAGGAGCTCCATGAGGTTGTCTGAATTTGGGAAGGTGCTCTGCACAAGGAAAACGTCCTTGCCACGAATAGACTCCTCGTAGGATACGGAGAACTCTCCGTCTGAGAATTTGGTAATTAAGAGGTTGCCAAGCGGGCAACCCAACTCCTGACAAATCTTCTCTGCCAAATAGCGTGTGTTAGTTCCAGAGAACACTAAGAAAGAGTTTTTTTCTTCACTCATTTTTGTGATGTTATAATAGAAGTGTGTTGCAAAAGTATGAATTTTCTTGCATATCAGCAATAAAATAGGAAAATAAAAATTATCTTTGCACAAAATATTATTTCATGCAGATTAATCTTACCACTTTCGATGGCTTAAAACGCCCAGCCTTCATCCTTGAGGAAACACGTTTAAGGCGAAACCTCCAATTGATTTCCCGTGTCGCCAAGTCTGCCAATGTAGAGATCATATTGGCTTTTAAAGCCTATGCGTTATGGAAGACTTTCCCAATATTCAGGGAATATATTTCCGCAACCACGGCCAGTTCCCTTTACGAGGCAAGGCTTGGAAAAGAAGAGTTCGGCAGCGCCACGCATACGTTTTCTCCAGCCTATACCGATTATGAGATAGACGAGATAGCCAAATGTTCCAGTCACCTGACGTTCAATTCGTTGACGCAAATGGAACGCTTTGCCAACCGAGCGTTGCAGGCTAACGGCTCTTTGAGCCTCGGACTGCGTGTCAACCCAGAATACAGCGAAGTGGGGACCGACATTTATAATCCATGCGCACCAGGCACAAGGTTTGGAGTCTGTTCCGACAAACTGCCGGCCACATTACCCGATTTCATTGAAGGGTTCCATTGCCACTGCCATTGTGAGAGTGGTTCAGACGTTTTCGTGCGCACGCTAAGCCATATAGAAGAACATTTCTCAACGTGGTTTAAACAACTGAAATGGATTAATTTCGGAGGTGGACATCTCATGACACGAAAAGACTATGACGTGCAACTCCTCATAGATACGCTAAACGATTTTCATCGTCGTTATCCTTGGTTGAAGGTTATACTTGAGCCGGGAAGCGCTTTCGGGTGGCAAACGGGCCCTCTTGTCAGTCAAGTCGTTGACATAGTGGAGAACAAGGGCATCAAGACTGCCATACTCAATGTCAGTTTCACTTGCCACATGCCCGACTGCCTGGAGATGCCTTACAAGCCAGCCGTTAGGTTCGCAAAGACTATTGACGAGAATATTGGCGAGCACGTCTACAGACTAGGTGGCAACTCATGCCTTAGCGGTGACTTTATGGGTTATTGGCAATTTGACCATGAACTGACAATAGGCGAGAACGTCATTTTTGAGGACATGCTTCATTATACTACGGTGAAAAGCAACATGTTTAATGGCATTTCCCACCCATCCATAATGTTGGCAAAGGAAGACGGTGAGTTACGCTTGCTCAAGGAATTCACGTTCGACGACTATAAGAATCGAATGGATTAACTAAAAGGCAAGTGAAAATCTTAATACGATAAGGAGTTTTAAATATGAGACAAGTATTGGTTACAGGGGCCAACAAGGGAATTGGCTACGAGATAGCTCGTCATCTTGGTAAGTCGGGGTGGCAAGTAATTGTCGGTGCAAGAAACGAGAGTCGTGCGAAAGCAGCCGTGGAATCTTTAAGAAATGATGGGGCTGATATTATAGGTTGGCAATATGTAAACCTTTCCGACAACAAGGAAATAGAGATTTCAGCCAAGGCCATCACGGAGGCTTACCCCACCCTATCCTTGTTGGTAAACAACGCCGGCATACCAGGCGACATGACGGTGAAGAGTTTTGAGCAATCGTTACAAGATGTAATGGATACCGTTCAAGTGAACTATATCGGCACATTCTTGTTAACCAAACTTCTTCTGCCCTTATTGGAAACAAACAATGGCCGCATCTGCAACATAACGGTTCCGTCCACTTTCAGTCCTTTTTGGCATCCCATGGCTTACGTGGCAAGCAAAGCTGGCCAAAATACCATGACCAGCACAATGGCTTGGGAGTTTGAGCATTATAAAATTCCCGTAGAGATATTCGACATTCATCCAGGAGCCACGTCAACCGACTTGAATGGCCATTACTCCGGTCCTGGTTCCCATATGCCTTCGACAATAGGAGAAAAGGTCGCGGCAATTATTAACGATGGCAAGAACCACAACGGTGAGTTCGTAGAGCTCTACCCTATCGTAGACGAAGGAAACTATTAATTGCTTATACTTAATTTTTGATATTTAGAGTTGCGGATTCCTCACTAAATCGACTCGTTTTCGCAAAGAAACCTTATGGCGCAGTCGCAAAAGCCAAATTTCCCTTACCCCATAATGCGACTTGAGACAATACGCGAAGTACCACGAAGATTTGATGTTACCCAAAATCATGTTTGAAGGCTGTCATGTATGCGTCATTGCCTGTGTATGTTCAGTGTGTGCCTCCTTGCCGTCTTAACCCATTTTGCGGGTACGGACACATACTTGAATACAAAAGTCTTGATTCTGCTTGTGCGTTTAATTCTAAAGCTCTTCATGATTTGTCAGTATGCATCTGTATGTATATTCCCCTTCCCACAGGTCGAGTTCCTTATTGATTCTTCTTTGCCGCTGTACGACAAGACGGTACGCTTTTCAGACCCATTTCTCTGCGATGATGGAGCATATCTCAAACTCGTGGCCGTTTATCCATTCAGTCTTCCATCCGCGCAAGGCAAAGATATCGTCAAACAGCGATGCGCACCTGTTTGCGCGGATATAAAAATGCCAACTGCGCTTCCCAACCATTTCCACTATAGCCTCAGAGCATGAGCCACAATCCATCCTCGCACGGTTTATATGTATTCCTGCATTCTCCAAACGCTCAAAAATACGTTTCAGAGTGGTCACGTCTTCGACACATGACCCTCAACAGAAATATACGAACATCAAATAACGGATAATCTCGCTATACTGATAGCCATACTGTTTGCAGCGCAAGCCTAAAGTGCAATCTATTGTTTGTTTCCATGACACCGCCAAATTTGGGGCGTGGAAATTTCCGAAAATCCCAAATAATATAAGATTAACGCTATATTAGGCGCTCTTTGACATACTTACATAAACGCTTTTGCAGTAAGCTGCAAACATAAGACGTAAAAAAGAAACGGCCTCCACCATCAAGGAAAAGGCCGTTAATCGTGGAAAGCCCACGGGTAACACTGGGATATAGTACCAGTAATTAAAAAGCTATAAACATGCGCTTAAACATTGTTTTTCGTATTTGGCATTTGCGTTTTACCTTTGAAATAAGGTTAATGTAATACGCCGGGGCGGTTTAAGTTCGCAACAACTTTTGCCGTCCCTTATAGCTTTTAATTAGTTGCAAAATTAGCTATTATCTTGTTACGTTGGTTATTTAATTAACTTTGTTTAATAATTTAACGAGATATAGCAAGCCGCCGCAGTTGGCTCTGCCAAATATAAACAACTGGCGTTAATGGTTTGGAGTATTGCAATGGCAAGAAACGGCCGGCAACGTGTTGTAATAATAATATACATGACAGACAGCAACACACAACGGGGGCAGCTCCCGTTGGCGGCTCAACAATAACAATAACTTTAAAACTCAACACAAATGGAAAGATTTTCAACTACCAAGTTACGCGAGCAAGGTATTACAGCATTCGAGGCTGAAATTGCAAACTACATCAGAGTTAACGAGCTGCAAGAAGGCGCGGAGTTTAACGGCGTTCCGGGGCATAAACGTTATGGCGCGAGTTCGCAACGAACAACAGTTAACCGCAAAGATAACGAGTGTTTACAGTTCACGCGCAACGGCAAACAAGTAACAATTATGGCGGACGGAACAGCAACACCAGCAACACCAGTTGCACCAGCTGCACCAGCAACAACAAACGGCGGAGATGCAATAGCAAACGCCCTCGCTCCGTTATTCGAGGCGCAAAGGAAAGCGGGGCGCGCGGAGGCCGCCGCGGAGATTGAGGCTTAAAAAACAGAACTCAAGAACGCCAAGGCGCAAGGGGTTGGCACAACAATTAACGTAACTATCAATAACGCCACGACAACGGCAACAACGGAGGAGGTATTAGACCCGAATTTTGCTTTTATCCTCAACCTTGTTGCAGCTGGTGAAAACGTCTATCTTTACGGTCCGGCTGGAAGTGGTAAAAATACCATTTGCGCGCAAGTTGCCAAAGCACTCAATTTTGGATTTTACTATTCTTTCTGTTTTGTCTTGTTTCAATAATCGTTTGTAAGTACTTGTAAGCTCCCTCTTGTTTTTTGTTCTACATTTTGTAAGCAAATCCTACACATTCTGCACGATTATCATGCGAAATGTGCATACCGCATAAAAACAGTTTAGGCTGTAAGCCCCTTTTCATTAGAGACTTACAGCCTAAAGCGTATTGCGTTTCGTTTTATGCCTTATTCCTCCACCGCGGCCTGCGCCGCAGCCAAGCGTGCTATTGGCACACGGAACGGAGAGCAGCTAGCATAGTTCATACCAATCTTAGCGCAGAACTTCACTGAGCTTGGCTCACCGCCATGCTCTCCGCAGATGCCACAACGCAACTGTGGACGAACCGAGCGGCCTTTCTCTACGGCCATCTCTATCAATTGGCCTACACCATTTTGGTCAAGAACCTGGAACGGGTCAACTTTCAGAATCTTCTTCTCCAGATATACAGGCAAGAAGCTGGCGATGTCGTCGCGAGAATAGCCGAAGGTCATCTGTGTGAGGTCGTTGGTACCGAATGAGAAATATTCTGCCTCAGTCGCAATCTTGTCGGCTGTGAGGGCAGCGCGGGGTATCTCTATCATTGTACCGATTTCGAACTCAATCTCCACACCGTACTCCTCGAACACTTCCTTGGCGGTCTTCTGAATGATTTCCTTCTGTTGCTTCAACTCGTAAAGAATACCGATGAGGGGCACCATAATCTCAGGTTTAGGATCCTTGCCCTCTTTCTTCAGCTCACAAGCAGCTGAAAGGATAGCCCGGGTCTGCATGGCAGTGATCTCGGGGAATGTGATTCCCAAACGGCAACCGCGGTGGCCAAGCATCGGGTTGTTTTCAGCCAATGATGCCACACGGCGCTGAATCGTAGCCACGTCTACGCCCATCTCTTTGGCCATAGTCTCCTGACCTGCGATATCATGAGGCACAAACTCATGGAGTGGTGGGTCAAGCAAGCGGATATTAACAGGACATCCATCCATAGCCTCAAGAATTCCCTTGAAATCTGCCTTCTGGTAAGGCAACAACTTGGCAAGGGCCTTTTCGCGACCTTCCACGGTATCAGAAAGAATCATCTCGCGCATGGCGATAATCTTCTTGTCTTCGAAGAACATGTGTTCGGTACGTGTGAGACCGATACCCTTGGCACCGAAAGCGCGAGCCACCTGTGCATCGTGAGGAGTATCAGCATTGGTACGTACCTGAAGTTTGGTATACTTGTCGCAGAGATCCATCAACTCCTTGAAGTCGCCACTGAGTTCAGCGGCCTTAGTGGGAACTTCGCCCGCGTAGACCTGACCAGTAGATCCATTAAGAGAGATGTAGTCACCTTCTTTGTATACTACACCATCGATCTCGACGGTTTTCGTCTTGTAATCTACATTGATTGAACCAGCACCCGAAACGCAGCACTTACCCATGCCACGAGCAACAACGGCTGCATGAGAAGTCATACCGCCACGCGCTGTGAGGATACCTTCGGCAGATGCCATACCAGCCAAGTCTTCAGGGCTGGTCTCAATGCGTACCATCACCACCTTGTGACCGTCAGCATGCCAAGCCTGTGCATCGTCTGCATGGAACACGATTTGTCCACAAGCCGCACCCGGAGAAGCGGGCAAGCCCTGAGTGATAACCTTGGCTGAGAGCAACGCTTTCTTGTCGAATACTGGGTGAAGAAGTTCATCGAGTTTCTGAGGTTCGCAACGCAGGACAGCGGTCTTCTCGTCTATCATGCCCTCATGGAGCAAGTCCATGGCAATCTTCACCATGGCCGTACCAGTACGCTTACCGTTTCGGGTCTGGAGGAACCAAAGTTTACCTTCTTGGACGGTGAACTCCATATCCTGCATATCGTGATAGTGGTGTTCAAGTTTGTCCTGCAGTTCGTCGAGCTGCTTGTAGATTTCGGGCATAGCTTCCTCCATAGAGGGATATTTGGCCACACGCTCTTCCTCGCTAATGCCTGCACGCTCAGCCCAACGCTGCGAACCAATCTTGGTAATCTGCTGCGGAGTGCGGATACCGGCAACAACGTCTTCGCCCTGTGCGTTGACAAGATACTCACCGTTAAAGAGATTCTCACCATTACCGGCATCGCGGCTGAAGCAAACACCCGTGGCCGATGTGTCACCCATATTACCGAACACCATGGCCATGACGCTGACAGCAGTACCCCACTCATCGGGTATGCCTTCCATCTTGCGGTAAAGAATGGCGCGTTCGTTCATCCAGCTACGGAACACGGCGCAGATGGCACCCCAAAGCTGCTCGATCGGGTCGGTGGGGAAATCCTTGCCCGTGCGCTCCTTGATAGCGGTTTTGAAGAGAGTGACAAGTTTCTTGAGCTCATCTACCGAAAGGTCCTTGTCGAGCTTCACTCCACGCTCTGCCTTCACGCTCTCGATGATTTCCTCGAACGGGTCGATATCTTCCTTGTTGACCGGCTTCATCTCAAGAACCACGTCGCCATACATCTGGACGAAACGTCGATACGAATCGTATACAAAATGCGGATTGCCAGTCTTGGCAACGAGTCCTTCGGCCACCTCGTCGTTAAGACCCAGGTTGAGGATGGTATCCATCATTCCAGGCATGGAAGCGCGTGCGCCAGAGCGTACACTGACGAGAAGAGGATTCTTCACATCACCAAACTTTGAGTTCATCAACGACTCAGTGTGAGCCACGGCCGCCTTCACCTCTTCTTGCAGAATTTCCTTGATTTTTTCCTGTCCTACTTCATAATATTCATTACAACAACTCGTTGTAATGGTGAAACCTGGAGGGACAGGCACTCCAATAAGATTCATCTCGGCAAGATTGGCACCCTTGCCGCCAAGTTCTTCACGCATCTTAGCGTTACCCTCGGCCTTGCCATTACCAAAAGTATATACCCTTTTTTCGCTCATATAGTTATAATGTTTATGTAAATCTCGTTAGTTTATGGTCGTTTTGTAATGCTGACATTGCAAAGGTAATAATTTTGTTTTGGTTTTACAAATGAAACAATAAAAAAATCATGTCTCTAAACATATTTTTTCATGTTAGCGCAAACAAAAAGCTAAAAGTTTTGCCAATGACACACTTTTCAAGTAATTTTGCATAAGAAACAAATACGTTATGAGCAGAAACCGCAAACCCAACACCATTCTTGAGGGAGTCACCATCGAGGCCATTGCCGCAGAAGGCAAGTGCCTTTTCCATCACGACAACTATGTAGTCTTCGTACCATTTTGCGTACCAGGAGACATAGCCGACGTAGAAATACTCAGAAAGAAACACAGCTACGCCGAAGGTCGCATATTACGGTTCATTGAGAAGAGCGAAGTGCGTGCAGAGCCGTTTTGCCAACATTTCGGTATCTGCGGTGGCTGCAAATGGCAAAACTTGCCTTACGAGGAGCAACTGAAGGCTAAACAGACACAGGTCACCGACCAACTGACTCGTATCGGCAAGGTGGAGCTGCCCGAGATCAGTCCAATACTGGCTTCGGTCAAGACAAAAGAATATCGCAACAAGCTGGAGTTTGGCTGTTGTGATCGCAGATGGTTCACCAAAGAGGAGCTTAACGACGAGAGCCTCAACCTTGCCGAGGGCAACCATTCCGCAATTGGTTTCCATATCACGGGTGCGTTCGACAAAATCTACCCCATAAGCAGATGCTGGCTCATGGACGACCTGCACAACGAGATACGCAATGAAATCGAGCGCTACGCCAAGGAAATAGGCATGACCTTCTATGACGTGAGGGCACAAAAAGGCTTGCTTAGAAACCTCATGTTCCGAAACTCTAACACTGGGGAGTGGATGTTGCTCATTCAGTTCCATTACGACAATACTAACGATGACGAGCTGGCCAAACAACTTATGCAGCATATAGCGGATAAGTTCCCACAAATATCCTCTTTAATATATGTAGACAACCAAAAGGGTAACGACACCATCGGTGATCAGGAACTGACCACTTTCAAGGGCACAGACTTCATTTATGAGATGATGGGCGACTTGAGGTTCAAGGTCGGTCCCAAGAGTTTCTACCAGACCAACACCGAGCAAGCCCACCGTCTTTACGATGTCGCCAAGAGCTTCGCGTTCAAGGATTTACCAAACAACGCTAAACCTCTCATTTACGACCTGTACACAGGCACTGGCACCATTGCCAACTACGTAGCTCGCAAGGCAAGCGAAGTGATAGGCATCGAGTATGTGCCAGAGGCCATCGAGGATGCTAAGGTGAACAGCAAGATTAACAACATCACCAACACAAAGTTCTTCGCGGGCGACATGCGCAAGATTCTCACTGACTCTTTCATCGAAGAGTATGGCCGTCCCGACATCATCATCACCGACCCACCACGTGCCGGCATGCACCCAGACGTTGTCAACGTCATTCTGAACGCGCAGCCTAAACGCATAGTATACGTCAGTTGCAACCCTGCTACACAAGCAAGGGATCTCCAACTGATGGACGCCAAATACAAGGTTGCAGCCGTACAGCCCGTGGACATGTTCCCACATACGCCACACGTCGAGAACGTTGTTCTCCTTGAACTGAGATAGGTTCCCAAGCCGACAAGTAAATCATTTTATCACAATGGCCTATTATTTCATATTCTCCAAGACCGACTTGTTGCTTAAACGGCAGGCCGACGGCACTCACTCTATCCCTTGCTCGGACGACGTGCCTGTGAAAATCCATCCATGGACCCACGTCATGAGTGTCAGTCCAATGGAGGACGGCACCGAGGTATATACGTTCAAGGTTGAGAACCCAACGCAAATAGAAGTCCTGTCGGAGGAGCTTAAACACGACGGCTACGACTTCATCGGACTTCGCGAGTCGTTCTACCACCTTCCGACAGAGCTATACCTGAAGGCCGGCAAATGCCAAGAACTGCTCTATTGGGACTTCAATTCCCAATATTGCGGCGTGTGTGGCTCTCCAATGAAGATGCACACAATGATATCAAAACGATGCACCCAATGCGGCAAGGAGGTTTGGCCCCAGCTCGCCACAGCCATCATCGTGCTCATACATAGAGGCGACGAGGTGCTGCTTGTCCATGCAAAAAACTTCAAGGGCGACTTTTTCGGTCTCGTGGCAGGTTTCGTGGAGACAGGCGAGACCCTGGAGGAAGCTGTAAGGCGCGAGGTCATGGAAGAGACACATCTCACTATTAAGAACATCACCTACTTCGGATCGCAACCCTGGCCCTACCCTTCTGGGCTAATGGTTGGCTTCATGGCTGAGTATGAATCAGGCGACATCCACCTTCAGCGCTCAGAGCTATCACGCGGAGCATGGTTCCGCTACGACAACATGCCGCAAATCCCACAAAAGCTAAGCATCGCACGCCGAATCATAGACAAATGGCTTGAACAATATGGCATAACAAGCCAGCAGCCATAGCATTATCGTGGCATACACATATTTATAATAAAGCATTTAGTTAAACTTTAAATAAATTTTCATGTCAAGAGCCTTTTTAACAATTAAAAAGAGTATCTTTGCAGAAAATTTCAATTTAACAAAATGTTAACTTATTTGAATACAAAAACTAACTATTAAGCATGGACTGGTTAATAAATCTATTCACCACTCAAGACTCCATTGCTCATATTGTCCTGCTATACGGCATTGTCATAGCCATAGGCATTATGTTGGGCAAACTGAAGATAGCGGGCATTTCCCTTGGAGTCACCTTCGTTTTGTTCTGTGGTATCGTGGCGGGTCATTTCGGTTTTACCGGCCCCACGCCAATCCTTAACTTCCTCCAGGATTTCGGTCTTATCCTGTTCGTCTTTTGCATTGGCTTGCAAGTGGGTCCTGGATTCTTCGAGAGTTTCAAGAAAGGAGGCGTGGCACTCAATGGCATGTCGATATTGATGATTTTCCTCAATATCATCGTGATGTTCGCCTGCTACTACCTGTTCTTCGACACATCCAACAAGACCAACCTGCCGATGATGATTGGCGTGCTCTATGGTGCCGTCACAAACACTCCTGGCCTTGGTGCCGCCAACGAGGCACTGAACTCAGTTTTCACCAACGGCCAGATTCCGCAGATTGCCAACGGATATGCTTGCGCCTATCCCCTTGGTGTGCTCGGCATCATCGGCGCGACTATTCTCATTAGGTTCATTACCAAGACAAACCTCAAGAAAGAAGAGGATGAATTGGAAGCGGAAGAGGCAGCCAACCCCCATGCCAAGCCTTTGGCAATAACTCTTGAGGTGAGCAACGTTTATCTCGGTGGGCGCACTTTATCGCAGATTTGCGAGTTTCTCGGTCGCGACATAGTATGCACTCGCATTTTGCACCAAGGCGAGATGTCCCTGCCAAACAAGAACACGAGATTCGAGGTCGGCGACAAGCTGCATATAGTGTGCGCCGAGGCTGACGCCGAAGCCATCAAGGCATTCATTGGACCTGAGACCGATTTTGAGTGGGAGAACGCCAGAACCGAAAATCAGCCCATGATTTCCAAGCGTATCATTGTCACCAACCCCAAGATGAACGGCAAGACCCTTGGCAAGATGCACTTCTCTTCAGTCTACGGTGTCAATATCACACGTATCACACGTCAAGGCATGGATCTCTTTGCCTCTCGCAACCACCACTTCCACATTGGCGACCGTGTAATGGTTGTTGGCCGTGAGGAGAATGTCAACCGCGTGGCTGAGCTCATGGGAAACTCCGCACGCAGCCTCAACGTGCCAAATATCGCCACTATTTTCATAGGAATAGTCATTGGTATAATTTTCGGAAGCATACCTATCGCCGTACCCGGCGTGCCAGTGCCTTTGAAGCTTGGACTTGCCGGCGGTCCTCTCATCATCGCCATACTCATTGGCCGCTTTGGCTACCGCATCAAGCTCGTCACCTACACCACGACATCTGCCAACATGATGCTCCGCGAGATGGGGCTCGCACTTTTCTTGGCAAGCGTGGGCATAAAGGCTGGAGCCGGATTCGTGGACACCGTAGTGCAAGGCGATGGCCTTCTCTATGTGCTAGCCGGATTCCTTATCACCGTCATACCAATTCTCATTGTAGGTCCTTTGGCAAGATGGAAGTTCAAGTTCAACTACTTCACTCTCATGGGCATGATAGCCGGTACATATACTGACCCACCAGCACTTGCTTATGCCAACTCTAGTTGTTCCAAGGAAGCCCCTGCCATTGGCTATTCCACAGTTTATCCACTGTCGATGTTCTTGCGCATCTTCACCGCGCAAATATGCGTACTGTTCTTCTGTGGGTAAAAGTCAGTAGGAATACATACAGACTTAGTCTATAAGATTCATATCATATAATGACAACGCCCTCTCCTGTAAACATGGAGGGGGCGTTGTTTTTTATATATCTTACCTCGTGAAAAAGAAAAAGAAAGGAAAAGCGCATAAAACATTAAAAAAGATACTACAATAGTTTGCCATTTGGAAAAGAAGATTTATCTTTGCCCAAATTTTAAAACTAATATAATCTATTATCATGTCTAACGAAATTGAAGTGAAAGAACTCAGCGACGTCGTCGTGCGCTTCTCTGGCGACTCAGGCGATGGCATGCAGCTTGCCGGAAACATTTTCTCCACTGTCTCCGCCACGGTAGGCAATGGAATATCCACATTCCCCGACTATCCAGCCGACATCCGCGCCCCGCAAGGCTCATTGACAGGCGTGAGCGGCTTCCAAGTGCACATCGGCGAGGGCAAAGTCCTCACTCCTGGCGACAAGTGCGACGTGCTCGTGGCAATGAACGCAGCGGCATTGAAGACACAATACAAATACGCCAAGCCTACCGCCACAATCATCATAGACACCGACTCCTTTGGTCCCAACGACTTAAACAAGGCGCAATTCGAGACCGACGATTACCTTGAGGAAATGGGCATAGACAACGACCGCGTGGTGGCGTGCCCTATCACGAAGATGGTAAAGGCGTGCCTCAAAGACGAGAACATGGACAACAAGAGCGTGCTCAAATGCCGCAACATGTTCGCCTTGGGTCTCGTGTGCTGGCTCTTCAACCGCGACCTCGAACTGGTCAACAACTTCCTGCGCGAGAAGTTCGCCAAGAAGCCCGCCGTGGCCGAGGCAAACATCAAAGTGGTGAAAGCTGGCCACGATTATGGTGCCAACACTCATGCCTCCACGCCCTTCACCACATACCGCATAGAGACCAAGCAGAAGAATCCAGGACGATACATGGACATTACCGGCAACAAGGCCACAGCCTACGGACTTATTGCCGCTGCCGAGAAAGCCGGACTCAAGCTCTACCTTGGCTCCTACCCCATCACTCCAGCCACCGACATTCTCCACGAATTGTCAAAGCACAAGAGCCTTGGCGTGATCACGGTCCAGGCAGAAGACGAGATTTCTGCTTGCTCATCTGCCATAGGCGCGGCTTTCGCCGGAGCATTGGCTTGCACCTCAACATCGGGCCCAGGCATCTGCCTCAAGAGCGAGGCCATAAACCTTGCCGTCATCGACGAGTTGCCATTGGTCATCGTCGACGTGCAGCGTGGTGGCCCGTCTACCGGCCTGCCCACCAAGAGCGAGCAAACCGACTTGCTGCAGGTGTTGTATGGCAGAAATGGCGAAAGCCCGATGCCGGTGATCGCAGCCACTAGTCCCACCGACTGCTTCGACGCGGCTTTCATGGCTGCCAAGATAGCATTGGAACATCTCACGCCTGTGGTATTGCTAACCGATGCCTTCATAGCCAACGGTTCGTCGGCCTGGAAGTTGCCAGACATCAACAACATGCCTGAGATTCACCCTCACTATGCCCCTGCCGACCAGAAATACAAATACACGCCTTACCTGCGCGATCCTGAAAGCAAGACACGCTACTGGGCCGTTCCCGGACAGGAAGGCTACGAGCATATTCTCGGTGGACTGGAGAAAGACGGCAAGACCGGAGCCATCTCCACAGAGCCCAACAACCATAACGTGATGGATCACCTCCGTTCTGAGAAGGTATCGCTTATTCCAGTACCCGACGTTGAGGTTGAGGGCGACAAGGATGATGCCGACTTGCTCATCGTTGGCTTCGGCTCAACCTACGGGCATCTGCACGCCACCATGAACGAGATGCGCAAGAATGGCCACAAGGTAGCCCTGGCACAGTTCAAATACGTCAACCCTCTGCCAAAGAACACAGCGGAGGTATTGCTCAAATATCCTAAAGTGGTAGTGGCAGAGCAAAACCTTGGGCAGTTCGCGGCATTGTTGCGCATACGCGTAAACGGCTTCGTGCCTTATCAATACAATGAGGTAAAGGGACAGCCTTTCAACGTCAGCGAACTCGTAAAACATTTCGAAGGTCTCATAAACCAAGAGCAGAACGCCGGTGGTGATTATTTCAACACACGAGTCCTTTAATCATGTTTTCCAAACATTTTCTTAACATCTTCTAAAATGGAATATTCAGCAAGCGATTATAAGAAAGGCCAACCCCGATGGTGCCCCGGGTGCGGCGACCACAGTTTCTTGGCAAGCATGCAAAAGGCTATGGCAGAGATAGGCGTGCCTCCCTATGAGACAGCGGTGATAAGCGGCATAGGCTGCTCAAGCCGCCTCCCATATTATGTCAGCACTTACGCCATGCAAACCATTCATGGGCGCGCGGCAGCCGTGGCCACGGGCGCGAAGGTGGTAAACCCGAAGCTCAGCATTTGGCAAATCAGCGGCGACGGCGACGGGCTCGCAATTGGCGGAAACCACTTCATCCACGCCATGAGACGAAACATCGACCTGAACATGATTCTCCTCAACAACCGCATCTACGGCCTCACGAAAGGTCAATATTCGCCCACATCGCCTAGAGGCTTCGTTTCCAAGTCGTCGCCCTATGGCACGGTGGAAGACCCATTCCGCCCCGCGGAGCTGTGCTTTGGCGCCAGAGGGCGCTTCTTCGCCCGCTCAGTGGCGTCGGACAGCGCGGAGACTGTGAAAATACTCAAGGCGGCATACAACCACAAGGGAGCGGCGGTCTGCGAAATTCTGCAAAACTGCATGATATTCAACAATGGAGCCTACGATCCCATCTACACGCGCGACGGACGCAAGAAGAACGCCATATACATTGAAGACGGCAAGCCGCTCGTCTTCGGCGAGAACAACGAATATGGCCTCGTGCAGGAGGGTTTCGGACTGAAAGTCGTGGAAATAGGCAAAGACGGCTATACCCTCGACGACATACTTGTTCACGACAGCCACAACCCCGACAACACCTTGCAACTCAAGCTCGCCATGATGGACAACGAGCATGGTTTCCCCGTGGCTTTCGGCGTGTTCAGAGATGTTGAGGCTCCAACCTACGACCAAGCGGTAAACGACCAAATAGAAGAGGTCAAGGACAAGAAAAAATACCACAACTTCACGGAGCTGCTTGAGACCAACGACATTTGGGAAGTGAAGTAACAAACAAGCCCAAATCTTCCTCTAAACATTACCCAACGGCTTTACAGTGTAAAGGCATTGCCTTTCCACTGTAAAGCCGTTGCCATTTCAGTGAAAAGCCGACGTCATTCCAGTGGAAAGACAACGCGACTAAAGAAAAAAGCACGATAGGACACATTTTTTCGGCAGCAGGCCCCATCTAAATTTAGAGGTCATACAACAGTTTACTAATAAACAACGCAGTTTTTCTGCCTTTTTGTTAGGATAATCGAATAAAAAGTGATAACTTTGTAGCCGTATATATATAATTGCATTACTATCTTACCAATAAAGGAAGCATTTTTATGAAAGCAACTGAAGTAGTAGCTAAACTGCAACAGCAGTTCCCCAACCAGCCTGAATACATCCAGGCCGTAAGTCAGGTGCTCGGCACCATCGAAGAAGAATACAACAAACACCCTGAGTTTGAGAAGGCCAATCTCATAGAACGTCTTTGCATTCCTGATCGCATAGTCCAGTTCCGTGTCAACTGGATAGACGACAAGGGCAACGTGAGAACCAATATGGGTTACCGTGTGCAGCACAACAATGCCATTGGCCCCTACAAGGGCGGTCTCCGTTTCCACTCATCTGTGAACGTGAGCATATTGAAGTTCCTCGCCTTCGAGCAGGTTTTCAAGAACTCACTTACCACCTTGCCCATGGGTGGAGCAAAGGGCGGTTCCGACTTCTCGCCGCGTGGCAAGTCAAACGGTGAGGTCATGCGTTTCTGCCAGGCCTTCATGCGCGAGTTGTGGAACTACATCGGTCCCGACACCGACGTTCCAGCAGGCGACATTGGCGTGGGCGGTCGCGAGGTTGGCTACATGTTTGGCCAATACAAGGCTCTTACACACCAGTTTGTCGGCATCCTCACCGGCAAGGGACAAGAGTTTGGCGGCTCACTCATCCGCCCGGAGGCAACGGGCTATGGCAACGTCTACTTCCTTGAGAACATGCTCAAGACCCGCGACATAGACATCGCCGGCAAGACAGTGCTCGTGTCGGGCGCAGGAAACGTGGCACAGTACACCATCGAGAAACTCATCCAACTTGGCGCGAAGCCACTGACATGCTCCGACTCCGATGGTTTCGTTTACGACCCCGACGGCATTGACGCTGACAAGCTCGCCTATATCATGGAACTGAAAAACATTGAGAGAGGCAGAATCAAGGAATATGCCGAGGAATATCCCAACGCCAAATACTTCCCGGGCGAACGTCCTTGGGGCATCAAGGCCGATATCGCCACACCGTGCGCCACACAAAACGAGATCAACGGTGAGGACGCGCAGAAGCTCATCGACAATGGAGTGATAGCCGTGAGCGAGGGAGCCAATATGCCTTCGACACCAGAGGCCGTGAAGATTTTCCAAGACAACAAGATTCTCTACTGCCCCGGAAAGGCAAGCAACGCCGGTGGCGTGGCTGTGTCGGGCCTGGAGATGAGCCAGAACTCAGAGAGGCTTCGCTGGACTCGCGAGGAGGTTGACAACTACCTCCACCGCATCATGAACGACATCCACGAGAACTGCGTGAAATATGGCACCCAAGCCGACGGATACATCAACTACGTCAAGGGAGCCAACGTCGCTGGATTCCTCAAGGTCGCCAAGGCCATAATGGCACAAGGCGTGGGCATGTAAAGAGAATATAAACCCATATATCCATAAGAGGGTGTGTCAAAACGTTGACACACCCTCT
>CAVAGT010000047.1:0-22608 GCA_963588155.1 Lachnospiraceae bacterium
CACTGCCAACATCCCCGAGAACTATGGCTTCAACGCCATTCGCCTCGATGTGCCCAAGGCAGGCAAGACGGTGACGGTAGATTTCAAGGCGCTCGCTGAGAACAGCAGCAAAGACAAGATGGCTCGCACCATCGGCTATCGCTACGGACTGGTGGGAGTCACCGCCGACACTGATGATTGCATTTACAGTGCCGTGGGAGAGGCTGCGAAGGGAAAGGTGTCGCTCCAGACCCCCAAGGACAAGCAACTCAAGGCACTCTATCTCGTGGTGATGGGCGCGCCGACCAACCATTCGCTCGACCCCTCGTCGCGCAAGTTCCCATATGAGGTAAGAGTGAAGTAAGCAATATTCTTCAACTCGAAATTGAGTTTTAGAGAACTTTCGCTCAGAATCGTCTGTAATAGTAATATTGCAGACGTTTTTTTATTCTTTTGGATGATATTGTTCCTGTCGTGAATTCAACAAGTATGTTGCCGTATTACTGCAAAAAATCTCGCAAACAACATTGCGAGATTTTTTTTGTTATGAGCAAGGCGGTTTGTATCGGATGGTAACGATTATTTCGTAACTTTGTAGCGTCATTGAAAAGATAACTAAAATGAGAAAGATAATAACAATCTTGGCAGCCGTATTCTGTATGGCGACACAACCTGTTGGCTCTTGGGCACAAAAGATGGAGAGCAATCCTTTGGTTCGCACCATCACGATGAATACAGGCTTGCCAAGCAATGCCGTGCGAAACATCGTGCAAGATAAGAACGGGTTCATCTGGTTTGGTACAGACAATGGACTCTGTCGCTACGATGGATACAGTGTGCAGACATTTTACAATCCGGAGATGGGCTTCGACCAATATGTCAGCGCTCTCGCCACCTGCGACGAGGGTATGTTGGTGGGAGCTGCACGTGGAGCTTATCTCTTCACCTTCGACAAAGAGCAGTTTCTGAACATCGATAAGAAAATTACCTTGCCGGTGGCGCAATTCTCGTTGGATGCCGACAAGAACGTGTGGATCTCTACCAACGGTCAGGGACTCTTCCGATATAACTTTGGCTCGCATGAGTGCAAAAACTATCCCATGAAGGCTTTCAAAGGACGGGTGGCGAGTACGCTGGTGGATACCAACAACCAGGTGTGGGCGCTCAGCAATTCACTCTACGGCGGACTTTACCGGCTCAATAAGTCGAACGACACCTTCGAACTCTTTCCGCTCAAGGACAAGACGCTGCGGCTGGATGGTATGGCGATGGCTGCCTGTCAGGACGGGAGCATCTTGGTGGGTACCTGGGACAGGGGACTTTACCGGGTGGATGTGGACGGCACTTCGGAACTCCTGCTCAGCCAAACGCTTACCAATGCAGTGAATCATATCCATACCCTGTACAATGACCGTGGACTCTATATATTGATAGGTAGCGATGACGGTATGGTGGAGTATGACATCCAAAAGAAGACATGGCGTATGCTCTCGGCGGTGAATGACCCGAGCCGCAGTGCCAGGGAAAGGTTTGTATACAGCATCGCTTCCGACCGTGAGGGCGGTCTCTGGGTAGGCACTTTCTACGGGGGCGTTACTTATCAGCCATCCAACAACTTCAATAATCGTTTCACGGCTTACAGGGCTGGCGAGAAGAACTTGACGGGAAACGTCGTGGGACGATTTTGTGAGGATGCCGCACATCGCATCTGGGTGGCGACAGACGATGGCGGTCTCAACTGCTACGACCCCATCAAGGATGTGTTCGTGGACTTTCCCGGTCGTTCTGCCCTGAGCAAGCTCAATGTGCATGGACTCTATGCCGATGAGGGCAGTCTGTGGTTGGGCACATACGGCAACGGCATCGTCAAGCTGAACCTTGCCACGGGTGCCCAGCAGACATACCAGTTGGACGGCAGTTCTTCAGGCAGCAGTTGCTATTGTCTCTACCGTGACAGCAAGCGTCGTCTCTGGGCTACCTCCATGGATGGCGTCAATATGATGGATGGTAAGACGGGAACCTTCAAGAGGGTCAAGTCGTTTAAGAGCGTGACCATAGACATCGCAGAGGATGGGAGAGGCAACCTGTGGTTCGCCACCCAGGGAAACGGACTCTGGTGTATGCGCGCCGACAAGACATGGAAACAGTATGTGAGCGTAGACAATGACACGACCAGCTTTCCCAGCAACCAGGTGAACTGTTTGTGCCGCGGACCGAAGGGGGAGTGTTTTGTGGCTACCGACCGTGGCGTATGTGTGTTCCAGCCCAAGACGGATACGTTCCACCGCATCGAGTTCAATGCTCCCTCCCAGGATGTGGCGAGCGTCCTCTTCAACCAGGACGTCATGTGGCTCTCCACGGCGAAGGGCATCGTGAAACTTGTGCCAGGAGAGGACGCGGTGGTGTTCAACCTTTGCGATGGTCTGACGAGCGACCATTTCCTGCCCAATGCCGGACTGATGGCATCCAATGGACGCATCTACTTCGGTACAGCCTTCGGCCTCAACAGTTTCGATCCATATAAGATCAATATCAACAAGGTGGCTCCGCCGGTGGCAATCACCTCTATCGAAATCTTCAATCGTCATGTGGAGGTGGGCTCGAAGAAACTGCCCGAGTCGCTCGGGCATATTGACCAGGTGACGCTCTCCCATGATGACAATATGTTCAACATCTCCTTCGCCGCCCTCAGCTATGTGTCGCCCGAGAAGAACCTCTACTGCTATAAGATGGAGGGATTCGACAAGGACTGGGTCGTCACCAATGACCATCGCATCACTTATACCAACCTTCCCTATGGCACCTACACTTTCCGGGTGAAGGCCGCCAACAACGACGGCGTGTGGTCGCAGAACGAGGCACAGCTCAAGATAGAGGTGAGGCCACCATTCTGGTGGTCGTTGCCTGCCAAGATATTCTATTTGCTCCTCGTGTGCTTCTTCATCTATATGTATACCCAAGGTAGGTTGAAGCGAGAGAAACGCCGCCACCAGCGAGAGCTTGATCAGTTGGAGGCGAAGAAGGAACAAGAGATCAGCGATGCCCGTCTGCAGTTCTTCACCATGATAGCCCACGAGATACGCACTCCCGTGTCGCTCATCATCGGTCCGTTGGAGAACCTGAAGGAGCAATGGAAAGAGGTGAGCCGCCAGCTCACCGAGGCAGAGCCGATGACACAGGCTTTGGAGATCATCGACCGCAATGCCCAGCGGCTCTTGCTGCTTGTTAATCAGTTGCTCGACTTCAACAAGGTACAGCAGAAGGGAATGCAGGTGCATTTCCACGTGCAAAACATTTCCAAGATGATGCACGCTGTGGCAGAGCGTTTCGAGCCTACCTTGCGGCAGAAGGGAGCCAAACTGGAGGTGGATTATCCTGCCGACGATTTTACCGCGATGATTGACAGCGAGGCAATAACCAAGGTTATCAGCAACCTGATGACCAACGCCACCAAATATACCAAAGACTTCGTGCGTCTCTCTTGCCATCCTGCCGATGATGGAGAGCATTTTGTCATTCAAGTGGAAGACAACGGAATGGGTGTGAGCTCTGATGAGCAAGTTAAGATATTTGGGGCCTTCTATCAGGCAAAGGACAACAAACCTGGCACTGGCATTGGACTCAACATCGTGAAGAACCTCGTGGATGCCCACCATGGTAAGGTAGAGGTGAAATCGGAAGTAGGCAAGGGGGCGACCTTTATCGTTACGCTGCCGATAGCGCAAGAGAATGCCGTGGTAGACAAGAACGATGAAGTGGTGAAAGTAGCTATAGACGATGATGATGCTCTGGTGGCAGACGAAGAAGAGAAAGATGAGCAAACCACATCTGCTCAGGACGCTGAGGCTCGTGGCGAGGAACAACGCCCGACGATGCTCATAGTGGATGATGACGATGATATGCGTAATTTCGTCCAGAGCCATTTCTCCAAGCACTTTACCGTACTTACGGCTGCTGATGGCAAGCAAGCTCTTCGTGTGTTGGAAAAGTCTAATGTCTCGCTTATTGTGAGCGACTGGATGATGCCAGAGATGGATGGTCCTGAGTTTTGCCGTCGTGTTAGGCAGAATCCGAATGTCAGCCATCTGCCATTTGTAATGCTTACGGCGAAGACCGACAACAGCAGCAAGGCTGAAGGCATGAATTGCGGAGCTGACATTTACATCGAAAAGCCATTCTCCATGAAATATCTGGAGGCGAGTGTGACTCATCTGATAGAGATGCGTCGCTTGTTGCAGCGCAAGTTCTCGCATACTCCTTTGGAGCCTATCCGTGATATTGCCCCTACCAAGATAGATAATAGCTTCTTGGAGAAAATGACGAAGGTTATCGAGGAGAACCTTGCCAACTCAGAGCTGAATGTTGCGTTCTTGGCAGCTCAGTTGGGCATGAGCCGTAGTTCGTTGTTCAACAAAATACGTGGCTTGGCAGACGTGACACCTAACGAGATGATTCAGGTGATTCGTCTCAAGAAAGCAGCGCGCCTGTTGAAGGAAGGTGGTTATCGCATCAGCGAGGTGAGCTTCATGGTGGGATTCAGCAATCCCAGCTACTTCTCCAAGTGCTTCCAAAAGCAGTTTGGCATGAAGCCAGCTGAATTTGTAGAGATGGAATAAGGTTACACAAAAAAAACTCGCAGATAACACTGCGAGTTTTTTTTTGTTATGGGCAAGTCGGTTTGTTTCTGCCGGTTAGCCGCTTTTTGTAAACGGACGCTCGAACATCGCGCGACACCCTATCTAATGGGAAATGCCTTTAGCAGCCTTTTATATTCTTTGCCTGTTATCTGTATTGTCGTGCCGTGACGAGGCGTGAAACTGCTCTTCGTCTTTGTGTCCTGCACGAAGGTGAAGGTGTTGAGGTTGTCCATGCTCTTGGCGAATTGGTAGTGACCGTTCAAGTAGCAGTCGTACATCAAGCACCATCCTCCGGAAATCAGCGGGAACACTCCGGCACCTTCCACGGCGTTTTTCGTCACTTCGCAGTAGCCGGGGCGCAGCGTCCATGTGTCTGGCTTGTGGAGGTCGGTGAAAGTGTATTGCTTTATGCCCTTGCGTGCCCCGTTCTCTGTCTTGAAGAACAGGTGATAAGTGCCTTTGTCGTCCTGCACGATGTCTGTGTCGATGGCAGACTCCTTATAGTCGAAAAGCACTTGTGGCGTGCCCTCCAAGTCGGTGAAATCGGCGTTGGCATAGCAATAATACACTTTGTCGTAGGGTATTGACCCATCGTCAGTGAGCAGGGAGAAATAAACCATATACTTGCCCGCGCTCTTGTCGTAGATGGTCTGTGGTGCCCAAACCCTGATCACGTGCTCGAAATTGGAGCCTTTGAATTTCTCGGGGAAATGGACAGTGTGGTGTGTCCAATGCACGAGATCCTTGGAGTGGAGCAACACAATGCCCCTGTTGCTGGTCCATCCCAACGTGCATCTCATGTCGGTTGCCACCATATAGAAAGAGCCGTCCTCGCCACGCAGGACGTGCGGGTCGCGCACGGCCTTAGCCAAGGCTATAGAGTCGCTCCCTATCACGGGTTGCCCACCATTGAGTGGGGTGTAGTTGAAGCCGTCGTCGCTCACGGCAAAATGTATCTGCTCTTTCTCAGGGGCGTTGCCCGTGAAATACGCGAAGAGGTAATTGGTCATCTTTGTCTTTGCCTCTGTCCGGATGCCCATGCCCAGAGCCGCGACAATGGTTAGGCTGAGGATTGTTTTCTTGCTTGTCATAATACCTTATCTTTAAAACAAAAGGACGGCACATCACATAGCGTATGTACCGTCCTTTTATATTTTCTACAAATAATTCTTATTTGAAAAAGTCTTTCACAGCCTCGTTAGGAACCATCTGCTCGTCGAAAACGTAAGCACCGGTCTTAGGGCTCTTCACCATCTTGATGACCTTTGAATATGCGCGACCATCAGTGCTACCTTCGTGAAGGGTAGCGACAGCTTTCTTTGCCATAGTCTGTTAGTTATTATAATATTAATGACTTAATAGTCGGGATTACTTAATCTCCTTGTGGAGAGTCATCTTTTTAAGGATGGGGTTGTACTTCTTGAGCTCGAGACGCTCAGGAGTGTTCTTACGATTCTTTGTCGTAATGTAGCGGCTTGTGCCAGGCAGACCCGAATTCTTCATCTCTGTGCACTCGAGTATCACCTGTACTCTGTTGCCCTTAGCTTTCTTTGCCATCGTTATTAGTCTCCTATTACTTTAATGTCTTTCCAGTCGCAGAAACCCTTTGCAACGGCTTGCTTCAGGGCTGCGTCAAGACCGACTTTGTTGATAAGACGAAGACCAGCGGCGCTAATCTTCAAGGAAATCCAGCAATTCTCCTCTACGTAGAAGAACTTCTTGCTGAAGAGGTTGACATCAAAGCTGCGCTTTGTGCGATGCTTTGAGTGAGACACATTGCAACCAATCTGTGCCTTCTTGCCTGTTATCTGACAAATCTTAGACATTGCTATTCTTTGTTTTTGATGCGATTTTAACTACTTATTCCAAACAGAGTGCAAAATTACAAAATATCTCCAAAATAGCAAAGCAAAGTGGGATAAAATGTTTGTATTTAAGGTTTTTTACTTTTTATCCTGCCCGTTAAGGTATTCCAAGAGCAAGTTCAAGGCTTTTTTCACGGCAATGTTGAGGTTTATGCCGCGACCGTTGTCTTCTGTCAGGCAGAAAGTGCGCACGTCGTCCTTGGAGCCGTAGCCGAGCCATATGGTGCCGACCGGTATCTCCGGCGTGCCTCCTGTGGGGCCTGCCACGCCCGTGGCTGATATGGCATAGTCTACGTTGAGCGCGTCGCAGGCTCCGATGACCATTTCCTTCGCCACTTCCTCACACACGGCGGTTTGCTCTTCCAGCACCTCGTGAGACACGCCAAGGAGCTTCTCTTTTATCTCGTTGGTGTAGCTTACGATGCCACCCTTGAAATATTGCGACGCTCCGGGAACGGCTACTATGGCTTCGGCGATGCCGCCTCCTGTGCAGCTTTCCGCTGTGCCGAGGGTCTTGTTGTTATTATAGAGAGCCTCTTGTATTTGATGGCTCAAGACTTTGGTTTCTAACTCCATGTGAAAAATGGTTTATGTTCTACTTGAATGTTACTTTTGAGAATGCGGGCGCGTCTATTGAGCAGAAATCCTTGTCGAGATACTTGTTGTAGCCCACTATGCCGATCATAGCCGCGTTGTCGGTGGTATAGCTGAACTTTGGTATGTATATGGTCCAACCGTACTTCTCGGCGTGCTCGCGGAAGGAGTTGCGCAAGCCGTTGTTTGCCGACACGCCACCAGCCACAGCCACGTGCTTTATGCCCGTCGTCTTCACCGCCTGGCGGAGTTTCTTCATGAGGATGTCCACGATGGTATGCTCAAGGCTTGCCGCCAAGTCTTCCTTGTGGTGCTCCACGAAGTCGGGGTCTTCTGCCACCCACTTGCGCAGGTTGTAGAGGAAGGAGGTCTTCAGGCCGGAGAACGAATAGTCGAACCCGGGAATGTTAGGCTCCGAGAATTTATACGCGAGCGGATTGCCCTTGCGCGCCAGCTTGTCGATTATTGGACCGCCGGGATAGCCGAGCCCCATTACCTTCGAGCATTTGTCTATTGCCTCACCCGCCGCGTCGTCGATGGTCTGCCCAAGCACTTCCATGTCGTTGTAGGCGTTTACTTTCACTATCTGTGAGTTGCCGCCCGACACCAGCAGGCAGATGAAGGGTAGGGGAGGCATGTGGGTGTCGTCGTCGCTTTCCTTGATGAAGTGCGCCATGACGTGACCCTGCAAATGGTTCACGTCTATCATCGGTATTCCGAGACTGCGCGCGAAACCCTTGGCGAAGCTCACGCCGACGAGCAATGAGCCCATCAAGCCCGGGCCGCGTGTGAACGCCACTGCCGACAGTTGCTCTTTTGTTATGCCGGCACGTTTTATGGCTTGGTCCACCACAGGCACGACGTTCTGCTGGTGGGCGCGGCTCGCGAGTTCTGGCACCACGCCGCCATAGGCGCGATGCACTTCTTGCGAGGCGGTGACATTGCTCAACAACACGCCATTGCGCAGCACGGCAGCCGACGTGTCGTCGCAGCTGCTTTCTATACCTAATATATATATGTCTTGCATAAGGCTCTTGCTCTATAATGTTTAGTAGGAAAGAATCTCCACGCCATGCTCGGTCATGAGGAACGTGTGTTCCCATTGTGCCGAAGGCTTCTCGTCGCCTGATATCACCTCCCAACCATAAGGGTCGTCGGCGTCGATATACACTTTCCACGTGCCCATGTTTATCATTGGCTCGATGGTGAATGTCATTCCCGGCACAAGCAACATTCCCGTGCCCCTGTGCCCGTAGTGCACCACCTCGGGCTCCTCGTGCATGGCGAGTCCCACGCCGTGGCCGCACAGGTCGCGCACCACGCCGTAGCCGTGTTTCTCGGCGTGCTTCTGTATGGCGTGGCCTATGTCGCCCAAGAATCCCCATGGCTTGGCAGCCTCGGCTCCAAGGTCAAGACATTCCTTGGTGACCTTCACGAGTTGCTCTTTCTCAGGGGTGGTCTTGCCGCCGATGATGAACATGCGCGACGCGTCGCCGAAATAGCCGTTGTAGTCGAGCGTCATGTCCACGTTCACGATGTCGCCAGGCTGCAACACGTCTTCCTTCTTTGGGATTCCGTGGCATACCACCTCGTTGATGCTGGTGCACACGGCCTTGGGGAAGCCTTCATAGTTGAGGCACGAGGGGTTGCAGTCGTGGTCCTTGCAATATTCCATCACCACGTCGTCGATGTCCTGAGTGCTTATGCCCGGGCCTATCATCGCTGCCACGGCGTCAAGGCATCCCGTGTTAAGCTTTCCGGCGATGCGTATGCCCTCTATTTGCTCGGGCGTGCGAATCATGTCGCGTGTTGGCACGAGTTTGCCTTTCGACTCAAATGCCATAATCTTTTTGTCCAGCTCGGTTGGCTCTTGTCCTTTAATGCAGTGCCACCGGCGTTTACTGTTCAACTTCATAAACATCAATGTTTCTTTCTTTCATGCAAAGTTACTGCTTTTTAGGATAATGAGGCAACAATCGCAGACATAAATCATGAAAAAAAGAGCTTGTTTAGCTTCGCCTCATGGGGTTTGGTATATGACCTTGGCACCCTTGTGCGCGTCTTTCGCTTGAACCGTTTTGCCTTTGCACTGGAATCTCGTTGCCTTTGCACTAGAATCGCATCGCCTTTGCACTAGAATCTCGTCGCCTTTTCAGTGCAAAGCCGATTGCGTTTTGGCTATTAGAAAAATTGTCGTAACTTTGCTATGCCATTAGCCTTTAAGGCAATGGCATGACAAACATAAAGGCAAAGGTAACATGATAAGAAAAGACTTGACGCAAGGCAATATTTGGGGAAACATCACCACCTTTCTCTTACCTTACATCTTGGCGTATTTCCTGCAAATACTCTATGGTTTGGCAGACCTCTTCGTGATAGGCAGGTATTGCGACGTGGACAGCACAACGGCGGTGTCAAACGGGGCGCAGGTGATGTATTTCGTCACTTGCGTGGTGATAGGCTTGGCCATGGGCACCACAGTGAACACGGCTCATGCCATCGGGGCGAAGGATTATCGTCGTGCGTCGAGGGTTATCGGCAACACTGCCACCATGTTCTTGACCTTGAGCGTGGTCTTGGCTTTCGTGTTGCTTTGCTTTCGCCACGCCATCGTCGACTTGGTAGGCACGCCTGCCGAGGCTGTGGACGGCACGAGAAGCTATCTCGCGGTGTGCTTCATGGGCATACCCTTCATCATGGCCTACAATGTCATAGCTTCCATCTTCCGTGGGTTGGGCGACTCGAAGAGCCCGATGTATTTTGTGGCGGTGGCTTGCGTGATGAATATCATCCTCGATTTCCTCTTTATCGGCTATATGGGCTTGGGACCTTTGGGCGCCGCCCTTGGAACCACGCTCTCGCAGATGTTCAGCGTGGTGGTGTCGCTCTTTGCCATAAGGCGTCATCGCGAGGTGTTCGACGTGCATAAGGAGGATTTCCGCCCATGTCGGTCAACGGTAAAGAACATATTGAACATTGGCTTCCCTATAGCCATGCAGGACGGGTTCATCCAGTTGGGCTTCCTTGCCATCATGGTGATAGCCAACGGGCGTGGCGTTTACGACGCTGGCGCGGTGGGCATAGTGGAAAAGTTTATAGGTTTGGTGTTCATCGTTCCTTCTGCCATGCTGTCCACCGTTTCCGCCGTATGCTCCCAAAACTATGGTGCCGGCAGGATGGATCGCGTGTTCCGGACGTTGCGCTGCGCGCTGGTCATCATCGGTGGCTATGCCTTGCTGATGATTGTTGTTTGGGAGATATATCCCGAGGTGGCGGTCGGCATCTTCACCGATGATGCCGTGGTAGTGCGTAAGGGCGCGGCATATCTGCAAGGATATATCTACGACTGCCTTTTCGCCGGCATCCACTTTTGCTTCTCAGGATTGTTCACGGCGTGTGGCTATTCCATCGTCTCCTTTGCCCATAATTTCATCTCGGTTGCCACTGTCAGGATTCCTTTGGCTTATCTTGCCTCAGAGATGTATCCCGACACGCTCTATCCGATGGGCTTCACCACGTGGCTTGGCTCGTTGTGCTCGGTCATAATCTGCGTGGTGGTTTACCGGTGGATGGTGAGGCACGGGAAGCTCACTCCACCTGTTTCCTGAATGCACTTGGTGATAATCCTGTCTTTTGCTTGAAGAGACGGGCGAAATGGTTGGGGTAATTGAATCCCAAATCCATGGCGATGTCGTTTATGCTCAATTCCTTGTTCACGAGCAGCGACTTCGCCCTGTCGATGAGCTTGTTTTGGAGGAATGTCTGTGGCGTTATCCCCAGTTCGCGGCGCACGATGTCGCCGAAATAGCTTGGCGTGAGATGGAACTGCTCGGCGCACCAAGCCACCGTGGGCGGCCCTTGCGTTCGTGTCTTCTTTGAGTTGTCGAGCAGGTAGTCGTCCACCAAGTTGTCGAGCTGCTTGGCAAGGTTCGACTTGTGCAAGTCTGTGGTGTCGAATTGGCGGTCGTAGAACCGGCGGCAGCAGGTGAGTAGCTGGCCGATGCCAAGACGCAGCATGTGGCTTGTCAACTCGTCGTCGGGAGCTTTCAGCTCCGTGTTTATGTTGTTGAAGCAGTTGATGATGACATGGCGTTCGCTTTCATACAGTTCCAACGCCTCCGCCACCTTGTACTCGAAGAAGTTGAACATGTAGAAGTCGCGTCCCAGACCGGTGCCGTTGAGTTGTTCGGGCCTGAACACGAGCATCCATCCGTGTGGCTTCACGCGGCTGTCGAGGTTCATCGACACTACGTCGCCAGGCTTCATGGTGAACATCGTGCCGCCACGATAGCGCATGCACGTGTCGTGGAGAACCAGTTCGCCGAAGTCGACCTCCATCAATACCACGCAGTACATGCAGAAGTCGGTGGGCTCAAACAGTGAGAGGTCGGCGTCTTGCAGTCGTGCGACGCTCACCTGGGGATGATAGGTGGGTTGATGGAAATAGTGGTTAAACTGTTCTATATTCTCTACCTTGACATGACTCATAATATGTATATGCAATTTTGGTACAAAAATACAATGTTTATTGGTATTATCAGTAATAGTGGTATATAAAAAGGGTCTCTATGTCAAGAATCGGTAAAAATGGTAGAAGTACCCCAAAAATGTTTCCTCACGTTGTCGCTACCGAACTATACCTTTGCCACCGATTTGCGATGGGTGCGAATCTGAAACAATTTTACAGACAATATACTAAAAGCTCAAAAACCAAATGGCAGTAAAATTTTATAAGAGTGAGAACCAGGTGCCACTCGAAATGCATAAGGTGAGAATGATACAGAAGCTCATGCTTCTGCCAGTGGAGGACCGATTGAAGAAGATTCAGGCAGCAGGAAACAACACTTTCCTGCTTCAGAACAAGGACATATATATGGATATGCTTACCGACTCGGGAGTAAATGGTATGTCCGACCTGCAGTTTGGCGCCATGATGCGCGCAGACGACTCTTATGCGGGCTCCGAGACCTTCAACCGTGTGAAGACAGCCGTGAAAGAAGTGTTTGGCACCGACAACGTGTTGCCAGCCCATCAAGGCAGGGCTTGCGAGAACATCCTTGCCGAGGCTTTTGTCAAGCCGGGCATGGTGGCTCTCATGAACTTCCATTTCACCACCACCAAGGCTCACATCACACGCTTGGGCGGTACTGTGGAGGAACTGCTCGACCCGAAGGGATTGCTGCCTCAGAGCGAGGATCCGTTCAAGGGCAACTTCAACCTTCAGAACCTTCGTCAGCGCATAGAGGAGATAGGCTCCGACAAGGTGGCTTTCGTGCGCGTGGAGTCGGGAACCAACCTGATTGGCGGACAGCCAGTCTCGTTGGAGAACATGCTTGCCGTGACCGACATTTGTCATGACATGGGCGTAAAGTCGGTGCTCGACGCGTCCTTGCTGCAAGACAACGTTTATTTCATGAAGACCCGTGAGGCACGTTGCAAATATATGGAACCCAAGGAGATATATCATCTCTTGGCAGACCATTTTGACATCATTTATTTCTCAGCCCGCAAGTTGAGCTTCTCCAAGGGTGGCATCATCACCTCCAAAGACCCGAAATATACGCGCCAGATGATGGAGTATATTCCGTTGTATGAGGGCTTCCTCACCTATGGCGGTATCGACGTACGCACGATGGAGGCTATGGCTCAGGGCCTGTACGAATCGCTCGACATGGAGTATCTCAACCAGGGACCGGAGTTTATCAATTATCTTGCTAAGGAGTTGGACGACTATGGCGTGCCCGTTGTTTTGCCTTCTGGCGGGCTGGGTTGTCATCTCAATGCTGGCGCTTTCGTGCCAGACATGCCTCACGACCAATATCCTGCGGGAGCCGTGGCAGCCGCACTCTACATTGCCGGTGGCATACGTGGCATGGAGCGCGGTACGCTCTCGGAACAGCGCAACCCCGACGGCTCTGAGCCTTTCGCTGAGCTGGAGCTGATGCGCCTGGCTGTGCCTCGTCGTGTGTTCACCTTGTCGCAGCTCAAGTATGTGGCGGACCGTGTGAAGTGGCTTTGGGACAACCGCGAGCTCATAGGCGGATTGCAATGGGTTGAGGAGCCGTCTGTGCTTCGTTTCTTCTTCGGTCGCCTGAAGGAAATAGGGTATTGGCAGGAAGAACTTGCCGAAAAGTTCAGAAAAGACTTCGGTGAAAGCTTGTAAGCTCCAACATCAGACGAGGTCATCTTCATAAGATATAAAACGATAACCACCTGTACGGTTGAGCAAACTCAGCCATGCAGGTGGTTATCGTTTTTGAGACCGATTGGTCTTTATACGCTTCCTTTTCCTTGATTAGTCATCCTTCCACATTCTGAATCCCACGCCTCTAACAGTATCTATGTGGATTGAAAGGTCTTTCTCGAAGTGTTTTCTGAGATGATAAACCACATTGTTGAGGCTTTCCTCAGAACAATAGACGTTTTGCCATACTTTATCTTTAATCTCTTGGCGAGAGACCACTTTCCCTTTGTTACTCCATAGCAACTTGAGGGTGCAGAACTCGGTGTGCCCCAAGGTTTTCTCGTCGCTGCCGCGAAAAAGGAGTGTGCGACTTTCTGTGTCTATTGTGAAGTCCCCAATGTTTATTTGGCGTGAGTTGTTGAAATCTTTGTGTTTGACATAACGTTTTACCCATCCCAAGAACTCCTCTATGTCAAAAGGCTTGTCTATGTATATCATGGCCCCATTGTTGGCAGCTTTCGTTCTGAGCTTGGAATCATGAAGCGAAGATATGCACATGATTGGAATGTCTTTTGCAGCAAGTCGGATGTCGTTGATTTTCTCCAAACAGTTTTCTCCATTCGCCGTTACGTCGAGGATAATGATGTTGGGGTTTAGTTTCATAATAAGATATTCCAACCCAAATAACGTGTTTTGGAAGAAAACCTCATAGCCAGCAGTTTGTAATATTTTAGTGGCAATATTGCCAAATTCAAGGTCATCATCGACCAATAAAACCTTGATTTTTTCCATGATAATGTGTTTATTCTTGGTTTTACAAAATGGTTTTGCTTAAAGGTAAGGTGAACGTGAAAGTGCTGTTTGTCTTGCTCAATGGTTACTTCTATGTAGAGTTTATTTTGTCTATATGGTTGTGAATGTAATTTTTATATTGCATGGATATGTTATATCCTTGTAGCATTGCAACGACTATAAGAACTAAATATCTTATGTAATAATATTTTTTCATGTTTTTTGTTTTCCTGATTTGAGATGTAAAAGTACAAATTATTTTTTTTATAGAACATCTTTCTACATAATTTTTATATAATATTTTTCGGGGAAAAAAATTATGAATAATTTATATAGAAAATTTCGTCGTATTGAGGATAAACCATAATTTTGTCATTAAATTTTAGATGGGTGTAATTACTATGGAAATAGAGAGAAATAATGAATTGAACTAATGTTATAGGAGGATATTGTTGGTTGGATTCTACGAGTGTTTCGCATAATATTCCAAATGATTAAGAATTTGATGATGATGTCTTTGGAGGATAGTTTTAGTTATTTTATCTCATAATTGAGATTCGATTATTATTAACTTTAATTTTAGAACTATGAGTGATTTCAATTTTCTAGACGAAGCCATTTTGGGTGAATCCGAAATGCTTGAGATTCATGGTGGTACAAGTGACAACATTACTTGTGGCTCTAATTGTGGACACAATTGTGGTACCAATTGTGGCAATGACTGTGGTAACTCTTGTGTTGGACAGACTCAAGGTCCTCCTCCAGTTCATAAACCTGAAAATAAATGACTTTTAGGTTGAACCTTTTGAGGTCATGGTATGTACTTGATGTTATACCATGACTTTTGATTTAGATAAAAATATCATGAAACAGAGTAATTATAATATTTCTATACCTCGTAAGGGTTTTACAATCTTGTATAATTTTCTTAGTGATAGATTCTTGGGTATATCTAAGGATGCATCAAGTCTTTTAAACTCTGATATAGAAGAGTTCAGTAGGCAGATGCCGTCAGTGTATAAAAAGATGAAAGAATTAGGTATGCTTGTTGATGACGATAAGGATGAATTGGCTTTAATAGAACAACAATATATGAGGGCCAAGTTCAATGAACGAAATTTATACTTTATGATATATCCAACACAAGATTGTAATCTTAAATGTTGGTATTGCTATGAATCTCATAAAAAAGGAACAAAGATGTCTCAAAATGTACTTGAGACAGTATTAAGGTATGTAGATAAAGGTATTGAACAAGATAAATTTGACTCCATACATCTTGCTTTGTTTGGTGGAGAACCTTTGTTATACTTTTCGAATGTTGCTTATCCTTTGGTTCATGCAGTTAAAGAGAAATGTGAGAGGGCAGGGAAGAGGTTTTCGTCTTTTTTTGTTACAAATGCTTCATTAATGACAGAAGGGATGATAGATAAGCTTTCGGAATTGAATCCTTATTTTCAAATTACTATAGATGGAGACGAAAGCAAACATGACACAGTGAGAATTTGGAAGCACAACAACAAAGGTACATACCATCAGATAATAAATGCTGTTAAAACGATATCAAACAAGATAAGAAATCCGCAATATTCGGATGACCCTTTGGTAACTTTACGTATTAATTATGATAATTCCACCCTACTTAACATGGATTCTCTTTTAGAGGATTTAAAGGACGTAGATAGAAGTAAGGTAAGAATACATTTTGAAAGGGTTTGGCAAACTCGTTCTATGGTAGACAAATCTCAGCGGCAGCTTTTGCTTAACGTCTTGAGCAAATTTGTGCAAGAAAGATTTGTAATTTCTCATGGTGCCTTTAGAAAAAAGAATATTGCGTGCCCTTCTGATTCGGAAAGTTTTTTCATAGTAAACTATGACGGAACGATTCATAAATGTAATGGCAGAACTTTGGGAAATGATACGCAAGTGGGAAAGCTATGCTGTGATGGCTCCATTCATTGGGACGAATTCCGAAAAGAGCAAAGGTTGAAACTTAAAACATTTGATAACCCAAATTGTTTGACATGTAAGATTCTTCCTTTGTGTATGGGACCATGCAGTCAAAAAATGTTAGAAACTGGTAAATTTAATAATAGCATTTGCAGTAAGCATTCTATTGATATTTCTATCAAGGAATATTTGGCATTAGAGTTTGAGATGAGATATTATTTGGAGAATATAAAGTAAATTGTATGAAGGGATTAGCATTGATTATACTTGTGGCATTTCCGCTGTTTAGTCTTGCGCAGAACCAGGACTCATTGAAGACTCAACATATTGAGGAAGTTGTGGTAACTGCTCAAAACCATGTTGCTATAAAGGATGGCGTGTCATATACGCCTACCCCTGAAGAACGCAGATCTTCTTCTAATTATTCAGCTTTGTTGGCTCGCATGATGGTGGCAGGCTTGCGTGTTGATGAGTTCTCCAACAAGGTGGAGACCAATTGGGGAAAAGAAGTGCATATTTTCATTAATGGAGTGGAAGCAAGCGACTGGGAAGTGAAAAGCCTGCGACCTAAGGAGGTCGCTCGCGTGGAGTTTTTGCAGTCGCCATCTGAGCCCAAATACAAGAACTATCAGGCTGTCGTCAATTTCGTGCTGCGTGAATATGCTTACGGTGGATATGTTTTGGCAGAGGCAGAACAAGGCTTCGGTAACAACGACTATGGCGACTATGACGTTGCCGGGAAATTGAAGAAGGGCCGCCTGACGTACCAAGCAATGGTTAGTGGTTACTACAGAAACGCCTATGAGATAGTGGGTAATGAAGACATTACCTATACGTATAACGACGGTTCTAAACTTAACAAGAAACAGGATTACGTGCAAGATGACAAACAACGTATTTATTCTACGGGTCTTAGCGCGAGATATGATTCAGAGAACTTGATATGGGTCGTTCAAGCTGGCTTGAAATTTATCAAAGCACCAGGTACCCATACCCGCGAAAACGTGCTTTATGATGGTCGTGATGCCAGCACTTCCGAGACAGACGCCACGTCGCAATCACTGATACCTTATGTCAGTTCACAATTCGTGAAGTATGGTTTACCCCATAAGGCGTATACTTATGGTGGCATCTCCTTCTCATACAACCATAACAAGGCCAGCAACAATTACCAATTGACGGGAGTTAAGAATCAGCAACTCTACAATGCGACAAGAGAAGACGCTTACGTGCCAAGTCTGTGGTTAGGCTATGGCTTGCCTGTCTATAAACAAAATTATCTTATATTTACGGCACAACTCAACTCTGAGATTTACCGCACAAATTATTATGGAACAGCTGATACCTTCCAAAAGCTGTTAAACTCATATTATGTGTTTAATCTGAACTATAGTCATAATTTCTCGGACAATTGGAATGGAAGCGTATATGTATCGGTGCCTATTCAGAGTTATAAAGTGCAGGATAATGCAACCATGAGCAAGGCGTATCTTAACGGTGGAATGACGCTTAATGGCCGTTTAGGTAAAAAACACTCCATCTATGCGGAAGCTTACATCACTCAGGGTTCTATCATCCCTTCATATTATAACACCGTGGTCCGCCAAGATGACGAGGTTACTGGAAGCAAGGGCAACGCCAATTTGAAAACCGAGCGTCTGGTCTACGCGCTGTTGTCATATACGTGGATGCCGTCTAACAACTTCTCGCTTAACTCCTCTTTCAGCTGGGATAATATCATCAATGATGTTGTGCCTTATTGGCACGAAATAAATGGTTTGATGGTAAAGGAGATGATAAACAGTGGCTCGTTCAATCCAGTATATGCCAGTATAACTCCATCTTTAACCTTGGCAAAAGGCAAAATTCGCTTGAATTCCAAAATAGCGTATGTCCATGAATGGCATACAGGATTGTACCATGTCAATAATGGTTATTGGGGGATTTACCCTATGGCTTATTTCGCATTGGGAAAATGTTGGGCCGTCAACTTGAATTATGCATATTCTTCAGGGAAAGGATACATGAGAGGCAGTTCAAATTTAACAACTTTTTCCAATAACTTGAAATGTGGGTTGCAGTATACCAATGGAAATTTGTTTGTGAAACTACAGGTTAGCTCCTTGTTGTTGAAAAAAGGATACACTAAGTCGTGGCTCATTTCCAACAATATAGACCGCTATGCCTACCAAAGTCGTCCTTGGGACAGGCGTTACGTATCTCTTTCCGCAAGTTATACGTTTGATTACGGAAAAAAGGTAAAGCATGACTCTAACCTGCAATTTGAAGGAAAGTCCAAGACTTCAATTTTGTAGTAGCCATGATGCGCTTTCCTATAATTCATCAGCATGATTCCATGCAATGTGGCGTAGCCTGCTTGCAAATGGTTTGCAAATATTTCGGCAGGGAATACTCTTTGAATTCCCTGTCGAAACTTTGTTTTGCAACAACAGAAGGAGTATCCCTGTTAGGAATCAATGAGGCAGCAAATACCCTTGGATTGCATACTACATGCGCTAGAGCTACAACCATGATGCTAACTGAAGCTCCTTTGCCTTGTATTCTTCATTGGAACCAGAATCACTTTGTTGTATTATATAAGGTAAAGAAAGGCAAGAAGTTCTATGTTGCAGATTCAGGAAAGGGATTGGTAACCTATAGCTTAGATGAGTTTAAGCAGCATTGGATAAGCACGAAATCAAATGGCGAGGACAAAGGCATTGCCATGTTCTTGGAAACTACTCCTGCATTCTTTTCTTATAAGATGGAGGGCGAAGAGAAAACCAAAGAAAGGAGGTCTTTCCGCTTTCTCTTCGGATATGTGAAGAAATATCGCAAGTATTTCGGGCAAATTATCTTGGGCTTGATAGTTGGAAGCCTCTTGCAGCTTGTCCTGCCATTCCTCACCCAATCCATCGTGGATGTCGGCATCAAGAATAAAGACATTGGCTTTGTTTGGCTTATCCTATTGGGGCAATTGATGCTAACCATCAGCCGAACGGCAATCGACTTTATCCGCAGATGGTTGTTGCTGCACATTTCCTTGCGTATTAATATTTCATTGGTGAGCGACTTCTTCATCAAGCTCTTGAAGCTGCCGATGTCTTTCTTTGACACGAAGCTCATGGGCGACTTGATGCAGAGGATGAACGACCATAGCCGTGTGAACAACTTCCTCACACAGCAGACGCTCAACATCACCTTTGCCATGCTTACCTTTGTAGTGTTCTCGGTGGTGCTGTTCTTCTACAACAAGTTGGTGTTTGCCATTTTCTTGTTGGGAAGCATCCTCTATGGCGCATGGATGACCTTGTTCTTGAAACGAAGAAAGGTGCTCGATTATGAGCTATTCGAGCAACAAGCCATCAATAATAACAAGACCTACGAGTTTATCACTTCCATGCAGGAGATTAAGTTGCAGGATTGCGAGCAGCGCAGAAGATGGGAATGGGAGGACACGCAAGCAGAACTGTTCGGCGTGCAGATGAAATCACTCAAACTTCAACAGACACAGGAGGCAGGAAGTATATTCATCAACGAGGTGAAGAACATCATCATCACGGTAGTGGCCGCAACCGCCGTAATTCATGGGCAAATGACACTCGGTATGATGCTTGCCGTGCAATACATCATCGGACAGCTCAACTCACCTGTGGAGCAACTGATGACCTTCTTCTATTCCCTGCAAGATGTGAAGATTAGCTTGGAGCGTATCAACGAGATTCATCAGATGGATGATGAAAACGGAAAGGATAGCTTGCAGACTTCCATTGAGGACAAGAATGAGGGCATTGACATCAATAACATCATGTTCAAGTACGACCCACATGCTTTGCGCAAGACCATAGATGATGTGAATATCCACATTCCGCAAGGCAAGGTGACAGCCATCGTTGGCGCATCTGGCAGTGGAAAGACCACTCTCATCCGCTTGATGCTTGGCTATTATCCTGTCTTGGATGGACAAATCAACATTGGCAATACCGACATCAACAGGCTCAACAAGAAGTGGTGGCGCAGACAATGTGGCGTTGTCATGCAGGAAGGTGTCATCTTCTCGGAGAGCATCGCCCGAAACATAGCCGTTGACGATGGCGACATAGACAAGGAACGGTTGTTGAAAGCAGCCGAGATAGCTTGCATCAAGGATTATGTGATGGCTTTGCCTCTGAAGTTCAATACCAAGATTGGACGTGATGGCGTGGGACTGAGCCAAGGACAGAAACAACGCATCTTGATAGCGAGGGCTGTTTATAAGAATCCCGACTATATATTCCTTGACGAGGCAACCAACTCGCTCGATGCCAACAACGAGAGAAGCATAGTTGAGAACTTGGATAAGTTCTACAAGGGCAAGACGGTCGTGATTGTGGCTCATCGACTGAGCACGGTGAGGAATGCCGACCAAATAGTGGTCATCGACCATGGCAAGGTTGTTGAGATTGGCAACCATGAGTCTTTGACCGCCAAGCGAGGGGCATATTATAACCTTGTGAAGAATCAGTTGGAATTGGGAAACTAAAATGCTTTTGACATGGAACAGGAAGAAAGAGAATCAGACAATATCGAGTTGAGAAGCGAGAAGGTGAGGAACATCATTGGCAAAGTTCCTCCTCGTCTGGTTCGTGTGGGTACGGTAGTCATCACGATTATAGTTCTTGCTCTCGCGGTTGCCTTCTATAAGATACTTCACTATCATTTGCGATTTTTATAAGACATAAAACAGATAACCACCTGTACGGTTGAGTAAGCTCAGCCATACAGGTGGTTATCGTTTTTATGGTTTTGTTTACAGGTCGTGTCAAATCTTGTCCAATGCCTGCTTAATGTCGTCGAGAATGTCCTCAACGTCTTCTATGCCCACGGAGAGGCGGATGAGGTCTGGGGCTACTCCTGCTTCCTTTAGTTGCTCATCGGAGAGCTGGCGATGGGTATGGCTGGCAGGATGGAGCACACATGTTCGGGCGTCTGCCACGTGGGTCACGATATTGATCATGTCGAGAGAGTCCATAAACTTGATGGCGGTTTCACGGTCACCTTTCAGTCCGAAGGCGATGACGCCACAAGAGCCGTTGGGCAGGTACTTCTCGGCGAGGGCATGGTAGGCATCGTTCTTCAAGCCGCTGTAGTGAACCCATGCCACACGTGGGTCGGCCTCCAGAAACTCTGCCACCTTTTGTGCGTTGGTGCAATGCTGGCGCATGCGTAGGTGCAGGCTTTGCAAGCCGAGGTTGAGGATAAACGAGTTCATTGGGGCAGGGATGCTGCCGAGGTCGCGCATCAGCTGTGCCACGATCTTGGTGGTATAGCCCATCTGGCCAAACTGCTTCACGTAGGTGATGCCGTGGTAGCTATCGTCGGGGGTGCAGAGGCCAGGGAACTTCTCGGCATGGGCCATCCAGTCGAAGTTGCCGCTGTCCACGACCACGCCGCCCACCTGGCTGGCCGTGCCGTCCATGTATTTGGTGGTAGAGTGGGTCACTATGTCGGCTCCCCACTCGAATGGGCGGCAGTTGATAGGCGTGGCGAAGGTGTTGTCCACGATGAGCGGCACGCCGTTCTTGTGGGCAATGCGGGCGAACTTCTCTATGTCGAGCACGGCGCAGCCAGGGTTGCTGATGGTCTCGCCAAACACGACCTTGGTGTTAGGGCGGAACGCCTTCTGTATTTCCTCCTCGCTGTCGTTAGGGTTCACGAAGGTGCAATCTATGCCAAGCTTCTTCAGCGTAACGCCAAAGAGGTTGAATGTGCCACCGTAAATCTCGTTGCTGGTCACGATGTGATCGCCAGCCTCGCAGATGTTGAACACTGCGTAGAAGTTGGCTGCCTGGCCGCTGCTGGTCAGCACGGCCCCCACGCCTCCTTCGAGCTGGGCAATCTTCTTGGCCACGGCATCGTTGGTAGGGTTTTGCAGTCGGGTGTAGAAGTAGCCTTCCTTCTTGAGGTCGAAGAGCATGGCCATCTCCTCGGAGTTGTCATACTTGAAAGTGGTGCTTTGGATGATAGGCAACTCAATGGGTTCCCCGTTTTTGGGCTCATAGCCTCCTTGTACGCATATGGAGGCGGTGCGTAGTTTCTTTTCCATTATTTGTTGGTTTTCATGTTTCTTATCTATGTACAAAGGTAAGGAATATTTTGAATAATAATTTGTTATGACACGAAATCTTCATTAAAAACATTGGCAAATATCTTTGGAAAAGGGGTGATTGATTTTCAGAAAGCTTGTATAAGGGTACGCCTCTCATCTATATTGACAACAAGAAGGTGACCAGTACGGTGGAACTTGACAGACTGAGCGCTGCCAACATCCGACACGTGGAGATTATCACCGAACCGGGAGCGGAATATGATGCCACCTATAGCGCCGTCATAAAAATAAAGACCGTCAAGAAGCAGGGTGATGGTTTCAGCTTGGGGTATCGCCAAACTTACCAGCGCAATCACCAGGACAGTCATCGTGAGGTGCTCGACCTGAACTATCGCTATCATGGGCTTGACGTGTTCTCCACCTTATATTATAGTTTGTTCCAAGGTTATCAAGTGCAGGAGAACGACAATCGTCTCTATGGCAAGACGCTGATGCACATAAAGGAGAACTTGACCATCC
>CAVAGT010000048.1:0-21888 GCA_963588155.1 Lachnospiraceae bacterium
TGATTTGCGAGAATGGTTGAAGCGGATTCCCAATCGTTACATCCATTTTGGTGATTTCGATTTAGCAGGTATTCACATCTATCTCTCCGAGTTTTACGCCCAGTTGGGGGATAGAGCCTCATTCTTAATACTTTCTGATATTGAGGAGCGTTTGGCGGATGGCAATGCCTCCCTCTATGACCAGCAGTATGCGAGGTTCAAGAACATGGAAGTGACTGATGCTCGCCTCCTGTCCCTAGTCGATTGGATACATAAGTATCGCAAGGGCTATGAGCAGGAAGGATGTATAGAGTAATGTTACATTGTTGTGAAAAGTTGCCACAGACGAGCCTACGTATAAGATAAATTCATAACTTTGTGGGAAAAATACACTTGACCATGACACGAAGATTCTCCATCGGCAAAAAGATATATGTGAGCGTGCTGTCGCTTTTCCTCATATTCGCCATCGCTTTCATTGTGTTCCAGCAGTATCGTGAGCGTCAATACAAGGTTGAGACGCTGACGTTGCGCCTGCAAGGCTGCAACGACCAGCTCCACGACGCCTTGATGTTCAACCACGAAAGCGACATGGGCGACTTCCTTCGCAAGTATCTGCGCAAGGGCTCGTTCCGCAATCTCAGGGTAACGGTAATCAGCGCGGCGGGCAATGTGCTCTACGACTCCAGCACCGACTTCCGCACCATGGCAAACCATGCCAAGCGGCCCGAGGTGGCAGAAGCCTTGAAGACGGGCTTCGGCTCGTCGGTAGACCGCAACAGCAATACCCTTGGAGGCGACTATTTCTATTGCGCCACATATTATAAACGCGAGGGCTACGTGGTTCGCTCCGCCCTTCCCTACGACATCGACTTGGCCAAGAGCCTTAGCGCCGACCTACATTATATATGGTTCTCCATCTTCGTGGTCATCTTGCTCACCATAGTGCTCTATCGTTTCACCAGCCGCATCGGAGGCAATATAACCAAGCTCAACGAGTTTGCCACTCGCGCCAGTTCTCGCGGATTCTCTTTCGACAAGGATTGGAACGAGGTGCTCGGAGGGTTCTCCAACGACGAGCTTGGCGACACCGCCGAACGCATAGTGAAGCTTTACCTTCGCCTGAAAAAGACGCAGCAAGAGCAGAGCGTGCTCAAGCGGGAACTCACCCAAAACGTGGCGCACGAGTTGAAGACACCCGTGGCGAGCATACAGGGCTACCTGGAGACCATACTCGGCCATCCCGGCATGGATCCCAAGACTCGCGACAACTTCCTGGAGCGATGCCACGTGCAGAGCGAGCGTCTCGCGGCGTTGCTCAACGACATGTCTACGCTCAACCGTCTCGACGATGGTGCGGAGATGATGGTCTTCGCCGAGATCGACGTGACGGGAATCATACGCACGGTGGAGCTTGAGAGCAAGTTCGCGCTTGAACAGAAAGGCATGAGCATGACGTGCGACATACCCGAGGAGATGATTATCAATGGCAACGAGAGCTTGATATACAGCACCTTCCGCAACCTCACCGACAATGCCATTGCCTATGCCGGTGCCAATACCCACATAGATCTCAAGGCGAGTCGCGGCCAAGGCTGTTGGCAATTCTCCTTCCGCGACAACGGCGTGGGCGTTCCCGAGGAGCATCTCTCGCGCCTGTTCGAGCGTTTCTATCGCGTGGACAAGGGCAGGAGCCGCAAGATGGGCGGCACGGGCCTAGGTCTTGCCATCGTCAAAAACGCCGTGCGCGTGCATGGGGGAAACATCAGCGTCCACAACAATCCCGACGGCGGCTTGTGCTTCGAGTTCTCGCTCAAGGACTGAGGTGGCAGCAGCCATATCGTTAATTTGTTAGAATATGAGAAGCAAGATTATCTCGTGTTTTGCAGATTAAGCTTGTTGAAACAAGCTTAATCTGCAATTCCTTTGTTTGTTCTTGGCAATCAGTATGTTATGAGTGTATATTAATTTGGCTGGGCCATTAAAATATTGGTTTTAAGGGTAAAAAGGCATAGCTGCTTCGTTTGTTTTGCCCAAAAATGCAAATTAAGCATAAAAAATAAAGCTTAATCTGCATGAAACTTGCAAGGTAAGAAAAACTGTCCTATATTTGCATTCTAAATACCGCAATTATGGAATACACATCACTTTTGGAGAAGCAAATATTGGGTAGGTTGAAAATAGATAATCCTTGGTGGACAGAAGGGAAGATTCCTTCTTACTACCAATCGATGAATCCTCGTCTCTATCTCAACATTTTCTATCCTCTGGTAAAGGATATCAGCATTCAGCGTGCGCTAATATTGATGGGACCTCGACGGGTAGGCAAGACGGTGATGCTTTATCATTCCATTCAGCGATTGATAGACGAGGGCGTTTCTCCTCAGAATATCATTTATGTATCTGTTGAGACACCTATCTACAATGGTATTCTCTTGGAACAGCTCTTTAACCTAGCTAAGCAAGTGTTGGGCAAAGAAGACGGCAATGAGCAGTTTTACGTCTTCTTCGATGAGATACAATATTTGAAGGAATGGGAGATAGGGCTCAAGTCGATGGTCGATACTTATCATGACGTGAAATTTATCGCATCGGGTTCTGCTGCGGCAGCTCTCCGAAAGAGTAGCAATGAGAGTGGCGCAGGACGTTTTACAGACTTCAATCTTCCTCCATTGCTTTTCTTCGAATATATCCATCTCAAGAATTACGACCATCTTATGCGACCATCCAAGGTGGAATGGGGAGGCATTGAGAGCGACATCTATGGCACGATAGACATTGACAGGCTCAATGAGCTCTTTATGGATTATATCAACTATGGAGGTTATCCTGAGGTGGCATTCTCTTCTCGTATACAGGAAGACCCAGGGCAATTCGTGCGTCATGACATCGTAGATAAGGTGTTGTTGAGAGACTTGCCAAGTCTTTATGGCATCTCGGATGTACAGGAGTTGAACTCACTCTTTACGATGATAGCCTATCATAGCGGCATGGAGTTTTCGTATGAGGGATTGTCGAAAGAGTCTGGTGTGAAAAAGGAGACGATTCGCAAATACATTCAATATTTGGAGGCAGCATTCCTCATCAAGGTAATCACCCGAACCGACGATACTGCCAAGCGCTTCCAGCGGCAAACAACCTTTAAGATATATCTTACCAATCCTTCGTTGAGGTGCGCTCTATTTGAGCCTGTCAAGATGATTGATGGCAATGTCGGCGACATGATAGAAACCGCCATTTACTCACAGTGGATTCCTCGAAAGGAGCATATTGCGTATGCTAATTGGAAAATAGGGCGCACGCAAGGGGAAGTAGATTTGGTTGGTATCAATGATGCCTTGCAGAAGCCTTGTTGGGCGGTAGAGATAAAGTGGTCTGACAGATTCTTTGACAAGCCTGCCGATCTTCATTCCTTGCGATATTATATGGAGAAAAACCATTTGCCGCTAGCTTTGGTTACCTCTATCAGTCAAGCAGGAATGAAAAACATGGATTTTGGTACGCTCCATTTCATACCTTGCGCTTGCTATGCCTATACGGTGGGGGAAAATACCCTGCGACAAGCGCGGAAGAGCTTTGGATTGTAATAATGATACACAGTTGAAAAGGCTTGCCAATGCAGGGTATGCAAACTTTGCTCAACCGTAAAATGTAATATCTTTGTAACATCGATGTAAGGCGGCTGTAATACGCGGTAAGTAATTTTGCACGCAGAATTATTAATTACAGTTTTAGTTTTATGGAGACAATTTATTTATGCATTGTCATCTTTCTCCTCTGCCTTGCAGTCTTTGACCTCTTTGTGGGGGTGAGCAATGATGCCGTTAATTTCTTGCAGTCGGCGGTTGGCGCACGTGTCGCCACGTTTCGCACCATTCTCATTATCGCGTCGCTTGGCGTGGCGATAGGAGCCGTCATGTCGACGGGCATGATGGACGTGGCCAGGCATGGCATCATGGTGCCGTGCCATTATTCGTTCCATGAGGTGATGACGATTTTCCTTGCCATCATGGTGACCGATGTCATAGTGCTCGACATGTTCAACACCCTCGGAATGCCGACATCCACCACCGTCTCGCTTGTCTTCGAGCTCCTCGGTGGCACAGCCATGCTCGCCTTCCTGAAGGTTGTGGCGGACGACAGCATCAGCTATGGCTCACTGCTCAACTCTGACCAGGCGTTGAAGGTTATCATCGCCATCTTCGTTTCCGTGGCCATCTCCTTTGTCGTGGGTATGGTGGTGATGTGGATAAGCCGCTTGGTGTTCACGTTCAACTTCTCCAAGCACAGCCGCTATTCGATAGCCATCTTCGGAGGCGTGGCGTTTACCGCCCTGGCCTATTTCATCTTCCTCAAGGGAATAGGCAAGAGCCCATACATTCCAAAGAACATTAGCGACTATATCAACGAGAACACCAATATGCTGTTGGTGTACACATTCATTGGTTCTGCCATCGTGACGGAGGTTCTCCACCTTTGCAAGGTCAACATCTTCAAGATAACCGTGCTTTTGGGCACTTTCGCCCTGGCTATGGCATTCGCGGGCAACGACCTCGTAAACTTCATCGGCGTGCCTCTCGCAGGCCTCGACTCTTACAACGATTTCACGGCCAATGCCGCAGGCGCGAGTGCCGACAGCTTCATGATGAGCTCACTCATGGAAAGCGCCAAGACTCCACCTTACTATCTCTTCGCGGCCGGTGCGGTCATGATCATCGCCATGGCCACGTCGAAGAAGGCGCGCAACGTTATCAAGACCTCGGTAGACCTCTCCCGTCAGGACGAGGGCGACGAGATGTTCGGCTCCAGCCGTGCTGGCCGTGCCATAGTGCGCTTTGTGCAGTCGATGATAGAGAGCGTGGTCTACCTCGTGCCAGTGTCGGTGCGCAAATGGATCAACTCCCGTTTCGACACGTCCGCCAAGCCTGTCGACGACGAGAAAGGCGAGGGAGCGGCTTTCGACATAGTGCGCGCCGCGGTCAACCTCGTGATTGCCTCCATGCTTATCACCTTTGGTACCAACCACAAGTTGCCTCTGTCAACAACCTACGTAACCTTCATGGTGGCAATGGGTTCAAGCCTTGCCGACCGTGCCTGGAGCCGTGAGAGCGCGGTGTTCCGTGTCACCGGCGTGCTGAGCGTCATAGGCGGATGGTTCATTACGGCTGGCGTGGCGTTCGTCGCCTGTGCTGTCGTCGCCCTCTGCATGTGGTATGGCGGATTCCTGGTGCAGTTTGTCTTCATCGCGCTCGTCATGTTCCTCCTCTGGAGAAGCAACCGCCAGTATAAGAAGAAACGTGAGCAGACAAAGACCGAGGACGACAGCTTCCGCCTGATGATGCGCACCCGCGACAAGGAAATCGTTTGGGAGATGCTTTGCAAGCACGTGCGCGACACGCAGACCAAGACCTGCAAATATGTGTTGGAGCAATACAACAACCTGCTCGACGGGTTCAACTCGCAGAAGGTGAGTGGCTTACGCAAGACGGATACGGGTTTGCGCAAACGTCTCGACTTGCTGAAGAAGCTTCGCAGGCAGGAACTCCTTGGCCTGAAGCGCTCGCCCATGGAGATTGCCGCCGAGAAGAACACATGGTTCCACATAGGCGTGAACAGCGACCAGCAATTCATCTATACCCTTCGCCGTATGCTCGCTCCGGTGAAAGAGCACGTCGAGAACAACTTCAACCCCGTGCCGGAGGAGTATGTCAAGGAATATGAGCCGATAAGGAATTCGGTCAACGACTTGATGAAGATGACGTGCGACGAGATTGAGACCAACCGCTACGACCAATATCGCAGCATCCTCGCTGAGGCCGACGCTTGCAAGGACCAGCTATCCGTGATACGCAAGGTGCACCTCAACCGCATACAGACGGCTGCCGACAACAAGAACCTGCAGGTAGACATGGTTTACCTCAACATCTTGCAGGAGACGCAGCAGCTCCTGAGCGTCATGCGCCACCAGTTGCGCTCGGCCAAGAAGTTCATGGAAAACTAATTAAGCACCATCTTCAATAGGATTCAGTAGAACAGAAAGAGTGGGAGAGGCCAATGGCTTCTTCCACTTTTTTTCGTGTTTTTTATCTCGCGTTATTGAATATTTAGCTAACTTTGTCAACACGTAATCACAGCAATATGAAAATACACGAAGGCAAGATGCCCTTCAAGGGCTTTGAGACATATTATCGCGTTGTAGGCGACGAGACGGCAAATGCTCCATTGCTGCTCTTGCATGGAGGGCCAGGCTCGACCCACAACTATTTTGAGGTGCTCGACAGCCTTGCCGAGACCACCCATCGGCAAGTCATATCCTACGACCAACTTGGTTGCGGCGAGAGTTTCGTGGAAGGTCACCCCGAGCTGTGGACACTGCAAACATGGATGGACGAGCTTGACGCTTTGCGCGCGTGGCTCCACCTCGACAAGGTGCATCTGCTCGGGCAGTCGTGGGGCGGCATGCTCATCATAGCCTATCTCATCGACCGCAAGCCAAGCGGGATAGTCTCCGCCATACTCTCCAGCACGCTCTCTTCCAGCGCGTTGTGGAGCCACGAGCAACACCGCCTCATCTCGTTCATGCCTCAAGAAGAGCAGGAGGCGATAGCCAAGGCGACAAAGTCGGGACATTTCGACGATGCCGCCTACCTGAAGGCCAACGACCATTACACCGCGCTTCACGCGTGCGAGATAACGGCCGACAGCCCCGAGTGCCTGCGCAGGAAGAAAAGGTTTGGCACGGAGTCGTATATTGAGGCATGGGGGCCAAACGAGTACACGCCGACAGGCACGCTCAAGGATTTCGACTACACTGCCAAGCTCAACACCATCCACACGCCGACATTGGTCATAAGCGGCACCAACGACGAATGCACGCCGTTGATAGCCAAGACGATGCACGATGGCATAGAGGGCTCGGAGTGGGAACTGATGGATGGCGCGCGTCACATGACCTTCATTGACCAGACCGACAACTATAAGAGCGTCTTGACAAGGTGGCTAAGCAAGACAGACGCTTGACAGATGGCGAGAACGCGCGAGAACCAAGATGTAACCTTATTGTAATATCGTTGAAATGCGTATGTAAAGCCGATTTTGTTATTTTGCAACATCAAAGCATACAAGTATTGACATTTATTATAGAAACCATTTGCAAAAGAACATGGATAAGGAAGAAGTGACGCGTATTCTTGTTGTAGACGACGAGGAGGATCTTTGCGAGATCCTGAAGTTTAACCTTGAGGCCGAGGGTTACGAGGTAGACACGGCCAACTCTGGCGAGGAGGCCCTGGAGAAAGACGTTGCCGGCTATCAACTTGTCTTGCTCGACGTGATGATGGGCGGCATGAGCGGCTTTGCCGTGGCGCGCCGCATGCGCGAAAATGAACGCACGAGGTTCGTACCCATCATCTTCCTTACAGCCAAGGGCGCGGAGAGCGACAAGGTGACGGGGTTCAACCTTGGTGCCGACGACTATATCTCAAAGCCGTTCTCCATTCGTGAGGTTCTCCTCAGGGTGCGTGCCGTGCTGCGCCGCACCAGCGTGGGTAACGCCGACGCTGAGTTGGAGGAACACCACTCGCTTGAGTTCAAGGGCCTCGTGGTAGACCTCGACCGCAAGACGGTGGCGGTGGATGGCGAAGAGGTGGAGTTTACCAAGACCGAATTCGGCATTCTCTGCACGTTGCTTGAGCATAAGGGCAGGGTGTTCTCGCGCCACGACCTCATAAGGAAGATTTGGCCAATGGACGTAATCGTGTCCGACCGCACCGTGGATGTCAACATTACCCGCCTGCGCAAGAAGCTCGGCCCCTATTCCGACAACCTTGTCACGCGGTTGGGCTTCGGCTACTATTTCGACGCGTGAGCTTAAAAGTATGTGTTGATTCCGGTGAGCAAACGGTTTGCCAGCAGGGGCGGGCCCTGTGCCCGTCCGCAACCAATATGGATGCATCGACAATTCCAACGCATCTATTCATACGGGGGCGGACGGGCACAGGACCCGCCCCTGCAAAGTGTTATCGCATGCGAATCAACATAGAGCTGAATAATAAGAACAAAAGTTTTCTCCTTTTTTGTTTTTTGTTTTTTGATTTTCCGCATTATTGCTTACTTTTGCTAATGTAATAGAAAGACATAAATGAAACATAAGATTCTTTTTGTTTGCCACGGCAACATTTGCCGCAGCCCGATGGCTGAGTTCATGATGAAGCAGCTTGTGAGGGAGCGCGGGCTCGATGACGAGTATGAGATAGACAGCGTGGCGACTTCCACAGAGGAGATAGGCAACGACATGTATCCGCCCGCCAAGCGATGCCTGCGTGCCCACGGCGTGCCGTTTGATCATAGGGGTGCGAGGCAAATCACCAAGGCTGATTACGACTACTTCGACCGCATCTTCGTCATGGACAGGAACAACCTCCGTTGGCTCAAGATGCTTGGCTTCGACGACAAGGACGCGAAGGTGCGGCTGCTGATGTCGCTCGTCGGCGAGGAGCGAGATGTGGCAGACCCTTGGTACACAGGCGATTTCGAGCGGACTTTCGACGACATCGCCACGGCGTTGCCGAGCCTTCTGCCGTGACTGTGGAAGCGGAAATCGTGATGGCTTCGACATGCCCATTTAGGTCGGTTCGGCTTTACGCTGGAATGCCGTCGGCTTTACGCTGGAATGCCGTTGTCTTTCCACTGAAAAGCCAACGGCATTCCAGCGTAAAGCCAAACGGTGCAGAAAGACCCGAAAAATATGTTGTTTTGGTTTGCGCGAATTGGTGTGGGGCTCGCATGGTATTTGTCGGATGTCGGGTGGATTCTCACGTGATATTTGTCGGATGTCTGGCACAGGGCGCGCCCCTGCAAGATAATGTTGCTGATGTGGTATGATTGACGTGACATGATTTAAAACGGCCCGAATGACTTTTGCGACAAAAATTCTCGTTAAAGTCAAGAAAAAGTCATAACTTTGCGTTATATTATCTTTTTATGGAAAACAATCATGCTTAAACTCAAACGACAATTCTCCTTGCTGTCGCTCCTGGTCTTGGTGGCGCAGCTTTTTCCAAGGCCCCAACGACAGCGGCACTTATTACAAGAATGCCGATGGCCAGAAGGGAAAAGCCTTGAAGACGGCTCTCTTCAACATAATCAGTACGCATAAGGACATAGGCTACAGCGGGCTGTATGCCTGTTATGAGCAGACCGACAAGCGAGCCGACGGCAAGGTGTGGGACATGTATTCCAACACCACCAACTTCTCTTTCTCCGACAGGACGGGCAACTATAAGAAAGAGGGCGACATGTACAACCGTGAGCATTCCGTGCCTCAGAGCTGGTTCAAGGAGGCATCGCCAATGAAGGCAGACATCGTGCACGTGGTGCCCACCGACGGCTTTGTAAACAACCGCCGAAGCAACTATCCCTTCGGCGAGACAAGTAACCCCACTTACACGTCGAACAATGATTTCAGCAAGGTTGGCCCGTGTTCGGTGGATGGATATTCCGGCACTGTGTTTGAGCCAAACGATGAGTATAAGGGCGACTTCGCGCGCATCTATTTCTACATGGCTACCTGCTATGAGGACAAGATTGCCGGATGGGTGTCGAACGGCACGGCTTCAACAGTGCTCGACGGCACTTCTTACCCTGCTTATAAGACATGGTATATCAATATGTTGCTTCGTTGGGCAAAGGAAGACCCCCGTGAGCCAAAAGGAGATAGACCGAAACAACGCCGTTTATGGCTTCCAGCAAAACCGCAACCCATACGTCGACTACCCCGGTTTGGAGCAATATGTGTGGGGCGACAAGCAAGACAGCACGTTCTGCTACGACAACTACGACGGCACGACTCCTACCCCCGATCCCGATCCAACTCCCGACCCAACGCCTGATCCCGATCCTGATCCGGACCCGACGCCGGGTGATGGCTATGTGTTCTCTAAGGTCACTTCCACTGCCGACATCGTGGCAGGCGGTTATTATCTCATCGTCTACGAGGATGGAAACGTGGCTCTTGCGGAGAAGAGCGGTAGCAAAAACGACGTGCGCGGCTATGCCGACGTGACGATAAGCGACTCCAAGATCACAACCACCGTTGGCGAGTCGGGCAAGCCCCGCCAGTTGCTCCTTGGTGGCACAGAGGGTGCCTACACCTTCTACGACGGCGTGGATAAAGAGTATCTTGCGCTGACTACAAGCGACAACAAGTTGCAGGGCAGCACCACCGCGACAGACGCAACCACGAAGTGGACGGTGACCGTCAGCTCAGACGTGGCGACAATCAAGAATTGCAAGTACACTGACCGTGAGATAAGATACAATACGCAAGCTCCAAGGTTCGCGTGCTACAAAACTGGCACTCAGCAGGCTGTGTCGCTTTATCGCCGCGTCTCCACCACTGGCATCTCTACGGTCAAGCCTTCGGCTGCCGGCGCATGCGTGGACGTCTACACCCTTTCCGGAGTGATGGTGAGAAAGAACGTGGAGTCTTCCGCGGCTCTCAAGGGCTTGGCGAAAGGCGTGTATATCGTTGGCGGAAAGAAATTTGCAGTAGAGTGATAAAGGGTTTTATACACTTTAGTTTCCTCACAATATTAATAAACAAAGAATGCGGGGCGGCAAATGATTGCCGCCCCGCATTTCATGGATGTGGTTTTTATATTTGTACCTTTTTATATAATCCAATTTGTTCCTATGATTCCTCCGCTATGCTCTTGCGGTATTCGGCTGGTGTCATGCCGAACTTCTTGACGAAAAGCCGGTGGAACGTTTGGCGGATGGGCACGCCGCTCTCGGTGCCGATGGCCTCGATAGTATAGTTGGGCTTCTCCTTCAGCAACTTTGCCGCATACTCCATGCGCATATCGTTGATATAGTTGTTGAACGATTGCTTGCAATAGGCAGAAAACAAGGCGTTGACGTTGGCGACACTCGTGCCCAGCTCGTTTGCCACGTCGGCGCGCTCCAGTTTGGGGCGTGTGAACAGTTGGCTCTCTATCAGCATTTTCTCCATCCTCAGAAACTCTTGATGGGCCGGCAGGTCTTCGCCTTGGGCGGCATCGTCGTCATCCTCTTTTGCCATCGCTTTCTCATCCAGGTTTTCATAGTATAGCTTCTTGTATGTCAACAAGTCTTTCACGAGGGCCGATGTGGTCTTGTTCTTGGTTTTCAGCTTCTTGTTGGCACGAATTATCAGGATGATGAGGAATATGCCCACGGCGAGCAGCAAAGAGATGGTAAGTATTACCACGTTGCTGGTTCTCAGGATCTTGTTTTGGCGCGTGATGTATTTTTTCAAGACATCCTTGCCCAGTTGCTCCGACATCCACGTGGCGTTATCCCTCTTTATGCGCATTCCGAGCGAGTCGCTGAGGTCGTAGGCCCGCAACGCGATTCCCACCGCCTCCTTGTAGCGTCCAAGGGCTTGCAGCGTGCGTGCCTTGTTGATCAGTATCACGTGCGCGTAGCTGTAGTCCACGGTGTCTTTGCCGTTTCTTTGCCACAAGGCTTCCATCTCGTTCTCTTTCTTCAGCGCTTCGGCATACTGCTTCTTCAGCATGAGGTAAGGCACCAGGAAGGTGGCGCCCTCTGGTGTCAGGGCTGCCCGTGTGCCGCAGAGCTTGTCATACATGGCGTTGCCCATCTCGTGGTTGCCGCTGCCTTCGTAGCCTATGGCGTAGATGGCGTAGAACGTGGCGTTGGTTATGTCGTTCACGCCGTTGATGGTTTCGTGCAAGGTGTTGAGCTTCTGCAGTGCCGCCTCATAGTCGTGACGGGTCTCAAACAGTTCGTCATACTGCTTCATGTCGAGCAGGATGTTGGCTTTCAGCGCGTAGGCGGTCACGAGGTCATAACAGTTTCCCCAATCTTGCGCCCAACTGCTCTCTTTTTTGAAAATGGCTATCGCCCTGTCGAAACTGTCGATGGCATGGCGTGAGTCGCCTGTCTCGTCATGGCATTGTCCGAGCGTGATCATCAGCTTCGCCACGAGGTTGCGGTCGTCCTGCTTGTACGCCTCGGCGATGGCCCTGTCCAAGGTCTTCAGGCAGTTGGTGTAGTCGCAGCGGTTGTAGTATACCAGCGCTGCCGTGTGGAGCGCCTCCAGCAGGCGGTCGGTATGCTTTGATATGTTCGGGTCGCGTAGGGCTGCCTCGGTGTAGTCGCCGGCTTTCTTGTAGTCGAGCATGGAATTGTAGTACACGATGCCGCGCAGAACGTTGATGTCAAGCTCTGACATCGTTTTCTGTTCCTCTGCCTTACGCAGTATCTGCAGGGCTTGCTTAGGTTGCGTCACGCTTATCTTCTTCACATAGTCGTATGTGTATCTGTTGTCAGACGATTGCCCGTTTCGTTGTGCTTGCCCGCTGTCCGAGCAGGCTGCCATGATGACTATCATGGCCATGAGCACTATTTGGTCGAGTAGCTTCATAATTTATTGTTTTTGTGCAAAGTTACGCGATTCGTGTCACAAAATGGCTATTTATCCGTTTTTTTTGTTACAAATCTCCTACTCGCGCCTTTGTTCATGCCTTTTTATTGTCGCGTCCCTCGTTGTAACATTTCGAATTGTTACAATGTAACAACCGTTTTGTTGCACAGGTGGCGCAGATGAGGGGGGGGGAAATCGTATTTTTTCCTAACTTTGCGTTACCTAATTGATAGAACATAAGCCTAATTGATAAATTTACAAAAATATTGAAGATATGGAAAAGCTATCAAAATTATTATCCAATGGACTAAACGTGGCGAGATGGCTTACCGTGGCAGCATTTTTGGTTGCTGCCACGGTGCTCTCAGCCCAGACCGTAAGCATCAGTCCACAGACAGGTAACGTTATTTCCGCTGCGAGTTATAGCGGTGAGAGCCATCTCTCCGGTTTCGGCGGCGTATGGGTACACAATCAGTTACCTATGACGCTCATCTCCTCCGACAAGTCTGGACTCACCGACAACGGACTCATGAGCGAGCATGCCAACAACATCCTTGCCTCGGGCAATAACCTCGTGTTCGCCTCGGGCGAATCGGCTAGTGTCATCAACCACATGTCGCTGTCGTTGCCAAAGGGTTATCGCTTCACAAGTTACAAGATTGTGATGGACTATGACTCAGAGGGCTCTCAAGCAAGCACGTTCAAAGAGATGGATGACATTTTCGGCAGCACCAAGCAGAGTGTTGTCGTGTCAAACGGCAATACGGGCAAGGTGTTGCAGCGTACATCGATGTCAGACGCCGACATGGGCAACATCCTTTATTTCCGCCAGGAACACCGTAATGGCATGGCACGCGTCAAGGTGACCTCGTTTGTCATCACCTTCGAGTGTACCAAACCATTCACCGAAATACTCACTCCAGGCGTCAGTGCCACCTACGGCACCGATTGCGTGGCTATGCCCTTCGCCACCCAGCGCGTAGACCTCGGACAGATCACAAAGCAGACATCATCATCGAGCGGCTACACCTCTTATAAGTACACCTACACCAACGTGAAGGACCTGCACGCCAACTTCATGCTCTACGACAATAGCGGCATCACCGCCGGCACGGCCACAGAAGGACAGGTGGGCGACGGACACATCGTATCTGCCACCACCCAAGGCAGCAAGACCTATATGGGGCTTGCCAACGACACCTATTGGCTCGAAGTGCCCACCGACGCTCTCTCGCAAGACGGCACAACGCTCATCCCCGTGGGCTACCGCATCGTGGGCGCACGCCTCCACTGCGCCGCCAGCGTCTCGTCTTATGCCGCTCCCGCTCTTGGTTCGGACATCTATATCATGGACAACAATGGCCGCTATCTCAACGCCTCGCTCACCTATACCACGACACCAGTGGCATGGAAGACCGATACCAAAGGACGAGTGTGGACCACATCGGGAAATAAGACCTATTATTTGACGCACGAGAAATCATTTTGGGATAGTAGCCGTGAGTCCGACTTGAAAACGACCACAAGTAGAAATGACGCCCGTGAATATAGGCTCGACGCCCGTGGTTTGTATTGGAACACCGACTACGTAGGCTACTCCACCACTGGCACCGGTACTTACTCTGGCACAACAGCCACCATCACCGGCACCACCACCGTTGCAGGTGAAGCCTCTGCTTACACCGTGAAACTCTACGACAAGACGGGCAACGCTGTCGCCGCCACGGCTACCATCAACGAGGGCAATCCTACCGAGGAGATCAGCGTCGACGGCCTCAACAACGATGCCGTGAAGTTTGCCGTTGAGGGTCTCGCCGACGGACAGACCGCGCACGTCTGCCTCGAAGTGGAACTCGAAGCCCTCAATCCCTATATTGACAAGGTGGATGTGGTATGCCGACAGGCAGATGGCAGCAGCACCTCGCTCTCCAACCAGTACTTGGCCGACGACTTCACCATCGGTTCTGAAGGAAAGATAGAGTTTGCCGTGCCAACCAACTTCGCCGCCGACAAGATGCAGTTCACCTTCGACCAGCTCCACAGCAAGAGTGCCGACAACACCTATGGTCCGCTCTCCGAAAGCGGCAACGCACGCTACCACTTCGTGCGCTCTGCCTATTACGACCTCATTGGCGAGAACCTGCAGGCCCACCGCGCCGAAGCCGCCGACTACGACTATATTAATAAGGTGTCGGTAGCCGTGGCAGGCGACAAGGCATTCCGTTGCAACAACTCCGACAACTATAGCGCAGGCACCACCGGTTCGTCGACCACCTTCGTCTACGAGGAATATCGCTACGCCAACGCCACCTACGCATCGCAGGGCGGCACGTGGGGCACCGTGCAACTGGCATCGGGCGACAGCCGCGACTGCTACCTCGTCACCTCCGACGAGACACGCTACAACATCGCGCCGACAACCACACCGCGCCATGCCTACTACGCCTACTACAACACGAACATCACGCTCAAGACCGAGAACTACAAGCCCGAGCTCACCTATACCACCGTCTACAACAACGCTATGCTCAGCGGCGGTCTCGACAGCAAGAAGTGGGTGGGCGTGAGCGTTGCCCTGCGCAACACCACAACCGACGCGCTTCTCAATAAGGGTGAGGGCTACGCCTATGCCAAGCAGATAGTAGACCAGATCAACACCGACATAGCCAACGGCAAGACCGGTGCTCCAGCCGACACGAAGCACATTCTCTACCTCGACGCCAGCGGCATCAACTCTGTGCTCTACAGTGCCGACGACGCCACGCTTGGCACCATAGACGACATACGCGACGTGCTTGCCACCAACGCCATGATCTATCTGCCCAAGGGCGTGTCATACAAGGCCAACAACGTGGCTACGCTCTCCATCTCGGGCGACGACTATGTGGCTGAGAACGATATCGTGCTCGCCGACCAGCAACCATTCTTCGCTCCGTTCGACATCCGTGTCAACGCAGCCAACGAGGTGCGCTACACACGCCTTGTCACCCTCGACCACACTGATGCCCAGTGGCTCTCGCTCGCCCTGCCGTTCACCGTGGCAGTGGATGCCAACGGACAGTATGCCAACGGTGACGACCAGTGCGCCTTCACCTTCTACACTATGAACAAGAACAACGCGCTCGACAACATGACGATGGCCAACAGTTACGACTATAAGGTAGACGGACACTTCTCGCCACTCACCTCAGCAGTGGCTACCGACGCCAACGCTCCATACCTCGTGGGCATAGACCAGGCGCAGATTGGCGACGACGCCTCGAAGATGGTCTTCACCGTGCGCCAGAAGGGTTCCACTATCGTCAAGACCCCTGTCACCGCCGACAACCCGCTCCTCACCGGCGAGACAGCCGACGCCACCGTGGGCGGCAAGGCTGCAACGCTCACCGCACGTGCCTCGTTCTGCGGAGTGAGCGTGCCCAAGGGCGACGGCATCTTCTACTTCAACAAGAGCCACTTCGCCTCTTCGCTCAATCTCGACAGCCGTTTTAGCAATGTCTACGTCATGCCGTTCCGTGGCTACTACAACGTGGTGGGACTCAGTTCGGCTGTGCGCTACATCGCCATCTCGCTTGAGCCCGGGTCAAGTACCACTGGCATCGACACCCTGACCGACAACACGACCGACACGGGATTCCAGTACTCGATCAACGCAGGACAGCTGACCGTAAAGGCCAACAAGGATATCAGCGTAAAGGTGCGCAACGTCAGCGGACAGACCATTGATGTAACCAACCTGAAAGCTGGCGACTCCCACTCGGTGGCTCTGCCTGGCGGCATCTATATCGTCAACGGAACGAAGGTCGTGGTTCGCTAAGGCAAACTCACGATTGCTAACCGTCTAAAATGAAGTTTAATATGGCGTGTGATTACAAAACACGCCAAAGATTAAAAGCTAATACCATGAAGAAGCGCAAATATATAATCCCCACCATTGAAGTGGTGAACATCGGAACAGAAACATCTATGCTTGCCGGGTCGCAAGACCCTTGGGCAGACGCCAAGCCGCACAAGCCCAACCCGGGCAACAACATCTGGGACGATGATTTTGAAAATGCCGACAACATAGAAGACGTAGGTTCAAACTGGGCTGGCTACCAGCAAAACATGTCGATCTGGTAATCCCTATCTCTTTCAAATACTGTGCAATTCGGGCGGGCCTTTTGGCTCGCCCTAATCTTTTTTTTGTGTAATGGCTCGTGTCGTTTTGCGTAAATTAACCGTATATGAATTCGCAAAAAGTTATCATAAATCAATTTAATAAAGCAAAAAGACATTGTTTTGACATTATTTTACTCTGTTTGACGTGTTTTTGCTAACTTTGCCATAAGACGTTTGTCTGATTTGATATTGTTTCTCAAAAACACTGACTTCCTATGGTAAGAAAGCTTGTTTCGCTATTAATTGTCGCCGTTTTCAGCACGCTGGTTGCGACCGCGCAAAACAGAAAGATCATCGGCACCGTAACATCCGAAGACGGCGAGCCTGTCGTGGGAGCCTCCGTCATGGTGGTTGGCACGAAAGTGGGCACCGTGACCGATGTAGACGGCAAGTTCTCGTTCAACGACATCCCCTTGAAGGCCACGCAGCTTAAGGTGACCTATCTTGGCATGCAACCCAAGGTGGCGGCGATAAAGCCGAACCTGAAGATTGTGCTCTCAGAGGAGAGCCGCCAGCTCAACGATGTCATCGTTGTGGCATACGGCACGGCGAAGAAGAGCAGTTACGCCGGTTCCGCGTCGATAGTCGGTGCCAAGGACATAGCCGATCAGCCGGTGACGAGCTTCGAGAGCGCGCTCACGGGTAAGGTGGCAGGTCTCCAGGTGACAAGCAGTTCGGGTCAGGCAGGCTCTGCGCCGACGCTGCAGATACGCGGCATTGGCTCTATGAACGCCGGCAGCTCACCGCTCTATGTGGTAGACGGCGTGCCGGTGATGGATGGCGACGTGGGCCAGATGTCGGGTTATACCTATACCACCAACAACATCATGAACACGCTCAACCCCGACGACATAGAGTCGATCTCGGTGATGAAAGACGCGGCGGCATCGTCGCTCTACGGCTCGCGTGCCGCCAACGGCGTGATACTCATCACCACCAAGCGCGGCAAGGAGGGCAGGCCAAAGGTCACCGTGAAGTCGTCGATAGGCTTCACGCCTTCGTGGGCCACCGGCAACTATGAGACAGCCTCCACGCAGCACCAAGTGGACATGCTCTATACCATCTTCCACGCATACAAGACAGAGAACGGGTCTTCCGACGCTGATGCCAACGCCTATGCACTGAAGCAGCTCAACAAGAAGTTCAACAAGCACGGCTACTCGTTCTCAACCAGTGGCACAGGAGCATACGAGAGTGTGGAGATTGGCGATTACGACGGCTCAGGACGTGCCGGACAATACTACGATTGGGACAACGCTTATTTCCGTACCGGCGTATATCAGACCGACGACATATCCGTGAGCGGTGCCTCCGACAAGACCAACTACTACACCTCGCTGTCGTATACCAAGGACAACGGGCGCTTGTGGGTCAACGACTTCAAGCGAGTGTCGGGACGTGTCAACCTCTCGCAGAAGATAGGCAAGCACATAGAGTTTGCCAGCAACGTGAGCATTGCAAGGATATCGAAGACTGGCTACAACGACACGCGCAACACCGGTGGCAACTACTTCATGCAGACTCGCAACCTGTTGTGGGGTCTCTATTGGCCTACCGACTACAAGACTGGTGAGGACTGGACGGCGCGCTATGGCTCCTACGCCTACAACGGCCTCTATTATAGCAATGAGTGGGAGAACAAGTCGGTGGACACCCGCGTGTCTGCCATTGAGACGCTCACGCTCCACCTGCTGCCAGGACTTGACCTGCGCTCCATATTCTCTTACGACAACACCAACGTTCGCGACCACGTATATTATAGTGCCAACCACTACAGTGGAGCGGCGACAAACGGTGAGGTGAACGAGATGCGCACCACCTACGAGAAGACGGTGTCGTCGACGACGGCTTCCTACAACAAGCTCTTCGGAGCTCATTCCCTTGGTGTGCTTGCTGGATTCGAGGCAGAGAAAAACAACACCGACTTCACGCGTGCCTCGGGCGAGAACCTGCCCACCAGCACGCTCCACACCGTATCCACTGCCGGAGTGCAGAAGTCGGCGGGCTATCAATGGGGCAACTCCATGGTGTCGGTACTCTCCAAGGTCGACTACAACTACGACGAACGCTATTTCGCGTCGGCCTCGTTCCGTCGCGACGGATCCTCGAAGCTCAGTCCCGACAACCGATGGGGCAACTTCTGGTCGGTTTCCGGCGCGTGGAGGATAGGAAAGGAAAAGTGGCTTGAGAGCGTGGCGTGGGTCAATGACCTGAAGTTGCGCGCCTCCTATGGTGTCAACGGCACGCTTCCCTCGTCAAACTATGCTTACATGAACCTCATGTCGTATTCGAGCAAGTACATGGGCGAGCCTGCTGGACTGATCTCCTCGCTCAGCAACAAGAACTTGACGTGGGAGACCAACTACAATACTAATATAGGTCTCGACTTCGCGTTCCTCGGCTCAAGGCTCAGGGGTACGGTGGAATATTTCAACCGCGACTCTAAGAACTTGTTGCAAGACGTGCCTGTGTCGATGGTGACGGGATTCAACTCGGTGCTGAAAAACATCGGGCGCATCAACAACCACGGCATCGAGGTGGAACTCTCTGGAGATATCATCAAGAACGACAAGCTGCAGTGGTCGGCTGCCGTCAACGCGTCGTTCATCAAGTCGAAGGTGAAGAAGCTTTACCGTGGCGACGACATCATCTGGTATGACCCCACAGGCGACGACAGCCGTGCCCAATACATCTACCGCGAGGGACAGTCAACCTTGGCGTTCTATGGATATGAGTGGGCGGGAGTAGATCCCAAAAACGGCAAGAGTGTCTACTATGTCAACAACGAAAAAGATCCCAAGGCAGGCGACTTCGAGTTCAACGGACGTGGGGCGACCTACGACTACGACAACGCCAACCTCACCATAATAGGCAACGGCATACCCGACGTGAGCGGAGGATTCTCAACCAATGTCAGCTTCAAGGGCATTGAGCTGGGGCTGAACTTCATCTACAAGCTCGGCGGAAAACTCTATGATGGCGCATATAAGGATGTGGCAGACGACGGATACTATTGGGAGCGCATTCGCTCTGAGAACTATTATGAGAATATGTGGACGCCAACCCATACCGACGCCTCGGAGCCAGCCCTTTCGGGCAGCGACCTCACCGATGCCATGCAGTTCAGTTCGCGCCATCTGCACGATGCCACCTTCCTCAGGCTCAAGACCCTGTCGTTGGCTTATACGTTCCCCAAGTCGCTGATCAGCCACGTATGGCTCTCCAACCTTAGGGTGTATTTCAACGCCCAAAACTTGCTCACGTTCTCTAAGTATAAGGACGCAGACCCGGAGGTCAACAGCTATAGCACTCGCGGATGGGAAACACCTATAGGACGGACGTTCATCTTCGGAGTGGAGATAACCATCTGATGCCAGCTGCGGAGCAATGCAACGATTATGCGAAAAAATCTTTTGTAAGGACAAAAACAGGACATGGAAATGAAAATATACAAAAGTACCATTGTGATGATGATAATGGCCTTGGCGGCTCTCACCTCTTGCGACGACTTCCTCGACCGCGAGCCTACAAACTCGGCCAACGCCGACAATGCCATTGCCACGACAAACGACGCGCAAGTCGCCATCAACGGAATGATGTACGAGATGTCGTCGTCGTCTTACTACGGGCGCAACTTCCTGCTATATGGCGACGCCAAGGGCGGTGACCTCACGCTCTACGAGAACGGACGCGGCAACGATGCGCTCTACACGTTCAACCACACGCCCACAAGCGGCACCTACTCTGGATTCTGGTCCACGATATACGATTGCGTAATGCAGGTGAACAACCTCTTGGAGAACATAGACAAGTTGCAGGCAGACGGCAGTGGCAAGGAGTTCGACTATTACAAGGGTGAGGCTCTCTCGCTGAGGGCTCTGTTCTATTTCGACCTCGTGAGGCTCTACGGCAAGCCATACAACTACGACAAGCAGTCGTATGGAGTGCCTCTCGTGCTCAAGACGCTCGACGCGAGCGCGCAGCCTGAACGCGCGACGGTGGACGAGGTGTATACGCAGATTGTAAAAGACCTCCAGTCAGGACAAGAACTGATGGCTTCCGACAAGAGCCTGCACAACGGTTATCTCGATTATTGGGGCAACGTGGCGCTGCAAGCCAAGGTTTATCTCTATATGGAAAACTATGCCAAGGCGCTGACGGCAGCTGAGGAAGTGATGGGCAGTGGCAAGTTTCAGCTCTACTCACCGGCGCAGTGGTGCGAGTCGTGGGGTAGGGAGTATGGCTCTGAGTCGATATTCGAGATTGGTATCGACACGCAGAGCGACTTGCAACAGTCGTCGCTTGGCTACTATTATATGCGCTATGCGCAAAAGAAAAACGCCATGGGATGGTTCGTTGCCAGCGACTACTTCCTCAACCGTCTGGCAGAGGATGCCACAGACGTGCGATGGGGCGTGATGGACAACGACGAGTACTGGATCGACACCAAGACGGAGCGCAAGGGCTCTTGCTATAAGTATATGGGCGGCCTTGAAATGAGTGGCGATGGCAAGGAGTCGGCAACGGCTGTCAACATTAAGGTGATGCGACTCTCCGAGATCTATCTTATAGCGGCAGAGGCGGCGTTGCATACCGGTGACGCTACAAAGGCTGCCGACTGTCTCAACGCCATACGCTGTCGTGCGACTAAGCTCGCTCCTGCTACGGCTGCCACCGTCAGCGACGACATGATTCTCGATGAGCGAAGCAAGGAACTCTTCGGTGAGGGACAGCGTTTCTTCGACATGATGCGCATGAACCGTAAGATAGAGTATAACGATGACTTCCGTGGCGTGCCCGTGTCGCATCGCGCAAAGATTATAGATCGTACCTTTGGAGGCATAGTGCTCCCTATTCCTCAGGACGAGATAAACGCCAACTCGAACATAGCAAGCCAGCAAAACGAATATTATAAGGGCAGCCTTTAAGTTACACTGCACGTCACATTGCTGACGCCCCTCCTTTTTTACACGGTTTCGACTTCCCACAGAAAGGCGGCACGATTCAATTGAAATCGTGCCGCCTTTCTGTGTTATCTCATCGCCTTTCCACTGCTATGCCGAAAGGGTATGCTTTGCAGGGGCGGGTAGGGATGGTTAGGGCCCGTCCGCGTCCCGAATGGCCCCGTCCGCGTCCCGCATGACCGTGTTTTCTCCAATCCCGTCTAAAATCTCCAATCCCGTCTAAAAAACTCCATAATCGCCCCTTTTTGCCCCATTTTCCTTGATTCATGTCAATTATCGATAATTTTTGAAAAATAATCCAAGAAATATTTGGAGGGAATCGTAAAAGTCTATACCTTTGCACTCGCTTTTCGGAAA
>CAVAGT010000049.1:0-21465 GCA_963588155.1 Lachnospiraceae bacterium
AGCATCAACTCCGGGCGGATATATACGGGCATAATGATAAAGCAATAAGAAAAGATGAACACCATAAACAACCTATTAAAAACTCTTTTTCTCTCAACGCTGCTTTCAGCAACAACACTCATCGCCTCGGCACAACGCGAATTCACGGCGTTGGAGCAGTCGTCGATAAGCGTGCCCACACCGGGCTTGTTCACTCGAAGCAACGCTTTCAACATACAGTTCAGCATTCTCAAGCCCGAAGAATATTCCTTTCCATTGCCCGTGGGAAAGGCTGAGGTGAAAGGCGGCCAGGCCTTGGAAATCACCACCACCAAGGGCGATGCCGTGAAAGCCATGTTCAGTGGCTACGTGCGCCTTTCGCGTCGCATGACGCAATACGGCAACACCATCGTCATTCGTCACGACAACGGTCTTGAGACCGTCTACGCCTATAACGCCCAAAACCTCGTGGGGGTAGGCACGCGTGTCAAGGCTGGGCAGACCATTGCCATAGCCGGAGGCGACAACGGCAAGGTGTTTTGCCTCTTCTCCATCATGGTAAACGGCGGTTGGATAAACCCCGAGACCGTGATAAACCCCAAGAGCCACAAGTTGCGCAAACAGGTGTTGCAATGCAAGAAGACCGGCAAAAACGTTTCCGTGACCGTGCTCAACCCAGAGAAGGAGGAAAGCCTGTCGCTTGACCCTGACGCAAGCAACGAGGACTACGAGAATGGCTCATCGCTCAAGATCGACCTGCAGAAGATCGAGCAACAACACTGGGCATACCCTCTCCCCGATGCCCACGTCATCAGCCCTTACGGCGCGCGAGGCAGACGAGGCCATGCCGGGGTGGACATCAAGACCAAGGAAAACGACGAGGTGCTGGCGGCTTTTGATGGCGTAGTGGAAAAGTCGGGGCCTTATTTCGCTTATGGCAACTACATCGTCATACGCCACGCTTTCGGGTTCTCCACTTGCTATAGCCACCAGTCGAAAAACTTCGTGGAAGTGGGGCAAAAGGTGAAGGCTGGCGAGGTTATCGGCCTCACCGGGCAGACGGGGCGCGCCACGACCCCTCACCTGCATTTCGAAATACGCTTCTGCGGAAAAGCCATCGACCCCGCCATCTTCTTCGACCATGCCAACCATTCACTCAAGGCGCAAACGCTCACGGTGAAGAAAGGACAGAAAAACCTGTCGACACAGAAAAGCAAATAAAGGCGAGAAAAATAAGAGCAAATATCAAGTCTTACCATAAAAAACATCCTTGTAGCCACACCTCACCTTATATTGCTTAATTTCACGCGACATGTTTTTGCAGGGTGCGGCCCCTGTGGCCGCACCCTGCCATTTACCCCAATCTATCCACACCTTTTAACAAATCTGCCTCCATCATTTGACCGCAACCAAGGAATCAGTTTTTTCAATATTCCAGCAATTTAGTATCAAATTGACATTTTAACACTAATATTTTATCTTTTCTGCTGATTTATTTGAAGGTTTAAGAAAAAAGACATAACTTTGCGAAAAGATAAAGAACAACAACATTTGTTTAACGGCCAATGGAGGTTTACGACAGGTTTTCAGGACAAGCCTTGCAAGGCTTGCATCGCTTTAGGGCTGTCATGTTCAGTCCCACATTTTAAGACTATCCCTACGGCGGGATAATCTGTTTTTTCCTTGTCAAGGAAGAGCACGTTTTCTCTTGACGGCAAGGACAGTGGTTTTATTATATATTGACTTCTCGCAGAGAGGAGCATATATAAACCTATCCAATACAAAACTTTTAGAAGATTTATATATGAGAATGAAGGTTTTATTAGCTTCCCTGTTGCTCGCCGCATCAGGGCAAGTGATGGCACAATCTTCCGGACAAATCGGAGGACAAGTCATCGACGAGAACGGAGACCCAGTGATTGGTGCCCAAGTGAAGGTAAAAGGAGCTAAGACGGGCACCGTGACCGATGCCAACGGTAACTTCTCCCTGCCAGATGCCAAGCGTGGCGACATCATCGTCATCAACTACCTCGGAATGGACTCACGCACCATGAAGGCAGCTCCTGGCATGAAGGTAAGCATGCAATCGCAAGACCAGCAACTCGACGAGGTGCTCGTGGTGGCATTCGGACAACAGAAGAAATCGTCGTTCACCGGATCGGCTGGCGTGGTGAAGAGCGACGTTCTCGACAAGAAGCAGGTGACCAACGTGTTCAGCGGTCTGCAAGGCGAGATTGCCGGTGTGCAGATGGCCCAGTCGTCGGGTTCGCCCAACGCCACACCTTCATTCGCCATACGTGGTTTCGGCTCCATCAACGCCGGCACGTCACCACTCATCATCGTGGACGGCGCGCCCTATGAGGGCGGATGGAACAACCTCAACCCCAACGACGTGGAAAACGTGACCGTGCTGAAAGACGCTGCCAGCAACGCCCTCTACGGAGCGCGCGGCGCCAACGGCGTGATCCTCGTGACCACTAAGAAAGGTAAAGCCGACAAGCCAACAATCTCGGTTGACATGAAGTGGGGAGCAAGCAGCAAGGCATCGGTAGACTACGACCGCATCACTGACCCAGCACAATACTACGAGACTTACTACACCGCACTATATAATTATAATGTACGCGACAAGGGCCTGTCGGCATACGACGCCCACGTGGCTGCCAACAACACCATAGGCAGCACCGGCGACCAGGGCGGACTGGGCTACATCGTCTATACCGTGCCCGAGGGCGAATATCTCATCGGTGCCAACGGCAGGCTGAACCCCAACGCCACGCTTGGCCGACGCGTATACAACAACGGAAAATACTACACCCTGTTGCCAGACAACTGGGAGGACGAGGCTTTCCGCACATCGCTGCGTCAGGAGTATGACCTGAGCATAAGCGGCGGTAGCGACAAGCTCACCTACTACGGTTCGATGGGATACCTGAAGCAGGACGGCATTGTATACAATTCCGACTTCGACCGTCTCTCAACACGCTTCAAGGCCGACTACCAAGCCAACAAATGGCTGAAGGTGGGCGCAGACGCTTCATACACGCGCTCGGGCGTGAACGACGTGTCGACAGGCAGCCAGACCGTGTTTGACATAGCTACCAACTACGGCCCCGTGTATCCCGTTTACCTGCGCGACGGCGAAGGCAATATCATGACCGACAGCAACGGCAAGATGTACGACTACGGCGACGGCACGGTGGGTTCGCAGCGCCCGACACAGCTCGACCCTGCACGCAACTTCCTGCAGGCCGACAAGCTCAACACTAACCACACCGACATGGACATCTTCTCGATGAGCGGATATGTGGACATCACCCCGATTGAGGGACTGAAGATAACCCTCAACGGTTCGGTGCTCGACAACGAGAGCAAGGCCACCTACACCATCCAGCCGTTCTATGGCAACACCGCCACCACCTATCCAGGCGGCTATGTGGGCAAGACCAACAATAGCACCTATACTGTCAACACGCAGCAGCTCGTGAACTATACCCATACCTTCGGTCAGATGCACAACCTCACGGCCATGGTGGGACACGAATACTACAAATACAAATACTCATACCTGAGCGGCGACAAGCAGAACATGTTCTCTTATTTCGGCTCGCAGGAGCTTGACGGCGCCGTGACCGAAATCTCGGCAAGCGGCAACACCACCAACTACAACACGGAGGGCTACTTCAGCCGCGTGATGTACGACTACGACGGACGCTACTTCGCGTCAGCCTCCTATCGCCGCGATGCCTCCTCGCGCTTCCATCCCGACCATCGCTGGGGCAACTTCTACTCTGTCGGCGGAGCGTGGATCATCTCCAAGGAGTCATGGTTCAAGTCGTCTTGTATAGACATGCTCAAGCTCAAGGCTTCGTGGGGTCAGCAGGGCAACGATGCCATCGGCGACTTCCGCTACACCGACACCTACTATCTGAGCAACTTCAACGGCCAGGTGAGCTTCGTGCTCAACACCGTGGGCAACCCCAACATCACATGGGAGACCAACAGCAACTTCAACGTGGGCCTGGAGTTTGAGCTCCTCAAGCACCGCATCACCGGTAGCGTGGAATACTTCAGCCGCAAGACCACCGACATGCTTACCTTCGTGAGCGTCCCCATGTCGGGCGGATACTCTGGTTCATACGCCAACGTGGGCGACATGACGAACAGTGGTGTCGAGCTTGACTTGCACTTCAATCCTATCCGCACCAAAGACTGGAACTGGATGATAAACCTCAACGCCACCCACTTCAAGAACAAGGTGACCATGCTCAACGACGAGAACAAGGGCAACACCCTCGACGGACACCAAGGATACGTCAACGGCAACTACTTTGTGGGTGAGGGCCTGCCTCTGCACACCTTCCGCCTGAAGCGCTACGCAGGCGTGTCTGCCAACGGCGAATCGATGTGGTATGTGCGCGATGACGCCACGGGCGAGCTCAGCACCACCACCGACTCAAGCAAGGGTTCTTATTTCAACTGCGGCACCTCAGACCCCGACGTCTACGGCGGTTTCAGCACCACACTTAGCTACAAGGGCTTCGACCTCTCCGTCACCTTCAACTACTCGCTTGGCGGCAAGGCCATCGACTATGGCTATCAAGCCTTGATGAAGAACCCATCGACAGGTGTCACAGGCTTCGCCATTCACAAAGACCAGCTCAAGGCATGGAGCGAGACCAACACCAGCAGCAACATACCTCGCTTCCAATACGCCACAAAGGACAACGACACAAGCTCGAACATAACGTCGGACCGATTCCTCACCAACGCTTCTACGCTCACGCTGCAAAACGTGAACTTTGGCTACTCTCTGCCCAGCAACCTCGTGCATCGCTTGCATCTCACCAAGCTGCGCTTGTTTGTGTCGGGTCAGAACCTGTGCTACTTCAGTCACCGCAAGGGCTTTGACCCACGCAGCAGTTTCTGGGGCAGTGCAACTGCCACAGACTATGCTCAGGAGCGCACCATCACCGGAGGCATATCAGTGCAGTTCTAATCGATTGGAATTAAATATAAGGCATAGAAGACTTATTAGCTCCCAGCAAGCCTTATAAACAAAGAAAAAACAAAACGACACATCACTATGAAAACAAATATCCGACATATCATCACAGCTGCCGGTGCCGCACTCGCCATGTGCTCGATGAGCAGTTGTATAGAAGAGGTGACACCCACCGATCTGGCCACGCCCGACGTGATCAACTCGTCGAGCGCCTCGCTGACATACCTGTGCAACAGCCTGCCGGCGTTCCTCACCACATGGGACACCTACGGCACCAGCGGCAACACGCAAGACTGGGGCTACCCCTGCCAGATATACATGCGCGAATTGTTTGGCGAAGACTTCCCCGCAAGCGACAACGGCTACAACTACTGGTCGTACTACGAAGACGGTTCGAGCCTGCGCTACGCCTATTATTACCCATACTATTATTATTACTCGTTCATCAAGAACGCGAACAACGTGATAAGCACCGCACGCGGAAACGAGTCGAGCGAAGCAAAGCCTTACCTTGGCCAAGGCCTTGGCTATCGCGCCATGCTCTATCTTGACATGGCCCGACTCTACGAATACCGCAAGACGGGCGTGACGAGCCTCGACAATGAAGCCGAGAAGCTGGGCTCATACGGCATCACCGTGCCAATCGTGACCGAGAACACTTCGGCTACCGACCTCACCAACAACCCTTGCGCGCCCTTCACCACCATGTACCGCTTCATCATGCACGACCTCGACGAAGCCGAGACATGCCTGCAAGGCTACGTGCGCACCAACAAGGCGTTTATGGACCGCAGCGTTATCTACGGCCTCAAGGCCCGTCTGTGGCTCACCATCGCCAGCCGTGTGGACCAAAGCGCCGACGACTTGCAGAAGATGAAAAATGCCGATACCAACACCGACGGCTATGGCACCTTGGGCATCACCGATGCCAACTACTGCTACGCCAAAGCTGCCGAGTATGCACAGAGGGCCATGAGCGGCTACTCTCCAATGACCCAAGCCGAGTGGACCAACGTGTCGACAGGCTTCAACACTGCCAACGACTCATGGATACTGGGCACACTGGTCAACAGCAAGGAGCAGATAAACACCAACTACTGGAACACCTTCCTGGGCTGGATGGCATCTGAACCCGAATGGGGCATGTGCACCTCCAAGTACAATGGTTTCCGCTGCATAAGCAAACGTCTCTACGACAAGATTGGGGCTGGCGACTGGCGACGCAACAGCTGGATAGACCCCAACGACGTAATCACCGCCGACGAGGTGAAGGCAAACACCTCGAAGACCATTCCTTCGAAATACAAGACGCAGATAACCAAGATCTCGACCTGGAGCAAGCTGCCAGCCTACGCCAACCTGAAGTTCCGCCCCGGCAGCGGCGAGCTCAACACACTCGAAACAGGCTTGATAGCCTCCATGCCTCTGATGCGCTACGAAGAGATGATGTTCGACTATATCGAAGCCATTGCCCACACGCAGGGCGTGGCCACTGCAGCCGAGAAACTGAAAACATGGGTGAACACCTACCGCTACACCGACAAGTCGTATAAGTGTTCTTCGTCAGACATGGACTCGTTCATCACTGACCTCATGGTGCAGCGCCGCATAGAGCTTTGGGGTGAGGGACTGGTGTTCTTCGACTACAAGCGACTCAACCTGCCAGTGCACCGCAGCTATGCCGGAACCAACTACGCTTCGAACATGCAGCTCAACTCATACAACAACAGCGTGGCTCCGTGGATGAACTACATGATACCTGAGACCGAGAAGGACATGAACCCCGCAGTGATCATAGGCCCCAACTGCTCGGGAGCTATCACGGTCCAATAATCTAAGCGTTAAGTTTATATCCACTCACATTATTTATATTAAACAGATATAACAATGAAAGCAACATATCATTATATATGCGCTCTGCTCCTTGCATCGGTCGCCCTGGTGCTGGGATCATGCAGCGAAGAAGATGCCTACGAGCGCGCCCCGCAGGTGGCAGAAGGAGTGACAAGGGCCTACTTCCCCGCATCCAACACGTCAGACGTGATAATCTCGCCACAAGAATATGCAGAAAAGCCAACCGACACGGTAAAGGTGTATCGCCACAACGCCAGCGGACAGGTTACCGTTCCTGTAATCGTCGACTACGCCGACTCGGTGTTCCAATTCCCCGCCTCGGTCACTTTTGCCGACGGCGACAGCGTGGCAGACATGGTGGTGGCCCTGAACAACCTGAAGATGTACAAGGAATACAAATACTCCGTGCACTTGGACGAATCGTATACCAACCCCTATCTGAAAGAGGATGAGGGCTCATACAAGTTCAACTACAAGGTGATGGTCTCACAGTGGGAGAAGGTAATACAAGGGGCTTGCTTCCTGTTCTCAAACGGCGAGGTGCCCACAATCTACTCTGACATATACCACTTGGAGGGAGTGAACCAGTTCTACATCGAGAACTTCCTCGGCTCTGGCATCAACCTCAAGTTCAAGATCATTCCCGCAGGCGAAGACGGCACCTACTCAGCCGACAACTTCGACCCTAACAACATAAGCACTTGGAAGGGTGTGATTGTGCCTCTGAGCAACTACTACATGGATTATGACGCCGACTACGACTATAGCTACTGGTGGCTGCTCGACGACACTGGCGACTACGCATCATGGGCCATCGAGGGCCATGAGCACGGCGGAGTGAGCTACATCAACTTCCCCATCAACGAGAGCAGCGAGAGCTACTGCGGCATAGACATGAACGGCTCTACCACCGAGTCGGCAGGATGGTCACAGGCTTACGTCTACTATCCCGACGGCGAGACCTCAGGCTGGACGTACATGTATATCTACTTCGACAGCGGCGACATGCCCGCCGACGTTAAGGAGAAATACGATAAGACAAAAAACTGATTCCGCTTGTCTTTATTTTCAAATTCACGACTTTTTCAAATAAAAAGAAAAACACAAGAATATGAAATTGATATCATCAATACATAAGGTCGCAGTGCTGCTCGTGGCAGCGCTTGTGGCCGTAGCCGCTACCTCGTGCAAGGATATCGACAACTTAGTCACCACACAGTTGGCCTCGCCATCAGTCAATGCCGGCGACAAGAGCGTTAGCACGCTGGCCTTCAGCTGGACCAAGGTGGAAGGCGCATCGCAGTATGCCTACGAACTGGTGGACGCCAACGGCAACCACGTCACCGGCGGCGTGACCACCACCACATCGATGGTGGCCACCGGCCTCACAGCCAACACCGAATACACCCTCAAGGTGTGGGCCTACGGCCCCTACGGCGGCGACAAGACGACATCGCCAACCGTTGAGCTCAAGGCCACCACAAACGACTACATCCAACTGGCCACCATCCAGAGCATAGACGCAGGCTCGGGTGCCGACTTGGTCACCATCACATGGCCGGAGGTGGAACACGCCACCGCCTACATGTACTCGGTATACAACGAAGCCGACAGCCTCGTGGCGGAAGGCACCGTGGGCACCAACAGCTTCAGCGCGGCTCTCGACCTGGGCACCTACAAAGCCACACTCGTAGCCATAAGCTCAGACGAGAACTACAGCAACTCAGAACCCGTGACCTTTGAGTTCCAGCGCACCAAGGGCGAGAAGTGGCGCCGCACAGGCACACTCACCAGCGCCGTACTTGGCAAGTCGTTCAAGGCCACTCTGGTTTGCTACGCCGACGGCACCTACGAGCTGCTCTCGCCCTACGGCGAAGACGGCTACAGCTTCGCGTTCAAGAAGAACAGCGACGCCACATTCACCATCACAAGCGTTGAGCCCGACGAGTACAGCTACTACAACTTCTATGTGGGCAGCGACTACTACGCCAACATCTACACATCTGCCTACGGCTCATATAGCTATTCCGAGTTCAAGGGAGACGAGACTGGCGGCAGCATGTGGTGGATGACATATCTCTACACTGCCAGCGGCACCAACCTTGGTTGGGGCTACGAAGAGTTCGACTGGGATGGCGAAGGCGACGAGCAGGTGGATCAGATTCCCGCCGGATGCAAGGAGTCGGTTGACCCACTGATGTCCACCACCTGGAGTCAGTGGTACCCATACAGCAACCTGTGCCCCACGCTGACCGACGGCTCGCACGCGGCAACAGGATGCATGGCCACAGCCATGGCGCAGATCATGAACTACTACAAGTATCCCTCAACCTACTCCGACGGCACTACTATCGACTGGGGCAACATGATCGACACCTACGAAAACGGAAACTTCACCGACGCACAGGCCACAGCCGTGGCTACACTCATGAGCAAGGTGGGCACCGCCATCAGCATGACCTATGGCGCTTCCAGCACATGCTACGCCGAGAACGTGGAATCTGGCATCCCAACGGCCTTCGGCTACAAGGTGAAATATTACGGCTACCGCGACTACCCCACCGACAAGGACGAGACCAAATGGAAAGCCATCATCTTCAAGGAGCTGAGCGCAGGTCATCCCGTGCTCTACGGTGGCACCTCATACCTCAACGGCTACGACAACTACTTCTCTCACGCCTTCGTAATCGACGGCTACAAGAAGAATGGCATGGTGCACGTGAACTACGGTTTCGGCGGCGCAGGCGATGCCTGGGTTTCCATCGACAAGATGGAGATGACTGGCATCAGCGGATGGAGCGACGAAAACTTCGACACCTATCAGACCCTCACCGTGATTCACCTTCCGCAAGATGGCGACATCGACTATGACCTGTAACCACAATCATCCAGCATAACATAAGCAATACTGAAATCCCCGCATGCCCATGTTTGGCATGCGGGGATTTTTTTGCTCTGACCTGTTTTTGCAAAATAATTGCTACCTTTGCAGCACACACTAAATCAACATGAACAACTTAGTAGAAGTCAGGAATGTCACAAAGCGGTTTGAGAGTCACGTGGCGCTCAACGACGTGTCGCTGCAGGTTCGCCGTGGCAGGATATTCGGACTGCTTGGCCCCAACGGTGCCGGAAAGACAACACTGATAAGGATTCTTAACCGAATCACCGCCCCGGATAGTGGTGAGATATCTTTTGACGGTCGCCCCATGGAGCGAACCGATGTTTACAAGATAGGCTATCTGCCCGAGGAGCGAGGCCTCTACCGCAAGATGAAAGTTGGCGAGCAAGCCGTTTATCTCGCCCGTCTGAAAGGTTTGAACAAGCAAGAGGCGGAGAAGAGACTGCGCATCTGGTTCGACAAGTTTGGCATCATGCCCTGGTGGAACCGCAAGCTCGAAGAACTGTCGAAAGGCATGGCGCAGAAAATACAGTTTATCACAACCGTACTCCATGAGCCTGAGCTTCTTATTTTCGACGAGCCCTTCTCGGGCTTCGACCCAGTAAACGCCGAACAGCTCAAGCAGGAGATTCTCAAACTCAGGGACCAAGGCCACACCATCATCTTCTCAACCCACAACATGTCGAGCGTGGAGGAGATTTGCGACGACATAGCCTTGATAAACCACGCAGAGGTGGTGATGCAAGGCGAGATGCGAAGCATAAAAGACAGTTTCCGCACAGGACTATACGAATTGCGTACCACCACGCCCCTACCCGACCTCGATGGCCAACCTTACAAGATAACGGAGCACGACAACAACCACGGCATGGAGCGATACCTGCTCCAAGCCAACGAGGGAACTGGCTGTAACGAACTTGTGAGCACGCTCAGCGGGATGGTCGAGGTGAGGTATTTCGCCGAGCACGTACCGTCAATGAACGACATCTTCCTGAAGGTGATCGGAAAGGAAACCAAGTGGAACGAAGAACAGACAGAAGGCAAGCAATGAACAAGATACTGATTATCATCCAGCGCGAGTTTCTAAAGCGCGTGAGAACAAAGAGCTTCATCCTCCTCACCATCACCATGCCGTTTGTAATGGCTGCACTCGTCCTCGTGCCGCTATGCTTGTCGTTGATAGAAAACGACAAACCACAAGACGTGGCAGTGATAGACCACACGGGAGTATATGCCAGAGCATTGCAGGATTCAAAGTCGTTTGCCTTCACTGCCCAGCCTGCCATAACCGAGGAGATGCGCTCGGAAGACTCCCCCTACGACGCTGTAGTGGCGATATCTGGCGACCTCGTGAAAAACAAGGGCAAGGTGACCATATACAGCCACAAGGAAATACCGGTAAACTTGCTCGATTACGTTCAGTCGAAACTCAACGAGACGGTACAGAAGCAAAAGCTGCAGGCCATGGGAATAGCCAGCCTTGACAAGATAATAGACGACGTGCAACGCGACGTGAAGATGAACACCGTGAGATGGAGCGAGGAAGGTGATGAACAAGCCTCCAGCACCTATGTGGCAATTATTGTAGGAGGCATATTCACGCTTCTCATCTACATCTTCGTCATAACCTACGGCAGCATGGTCATGCAGAGCGTGATAGAAGAGAAGACAAACCGCATAGTGGAACTTCTGGTGAGCAGCGTCAAGCCTTTCCAACTGATGATGGGCAAAATCATTGGCGTGATGCTTGTCGGCATAACGCAAATGGCTCTGTGGGGCGTGATGCTGTCGGTTATAATGTCTGTGGCATCGGTGGTCTTCGCCATTGGGCAAGACCCGTCGATGGCGGCTGGTCAGCCAATGGCGTCGCCAATGGTTGCAATGAGTCAAGACACACATGAGATTCTCGCGGCCATCATGAACCTGCCGTATGTGGAGATAAGCTTGATGTTCATCGTCATGTTTATTGGCGGCTACCTGCTCTATGCCAGTCTCTTTACCGCCACGGGAGCTTGCATCAACGAGCAAGAAGACGCCAACCAGTTTGTTGTCCCCATAACGATGATTACCCTCTTTGGTCTCTACGCCGCCATGTACAGCATGGGCAACACCAATGGGCCTTTGGCATTCTGGACATCACTTTTTCCGCTCACCTCGCCCATCGTGATGATGATTCGCTTGCCCTTTGGCGTACCATTGTGGCAAGAAATCCTGAGTGTCGTCTTGCTCTACGCCTCAGCATTGCTCATGATATGGGTCAGCGGCAAGATTTATCGTGTCGGCATACTCATGTATGGCAAGAAGCCAAGCATAAAAGAGATAATAAAGTGGATGCGTTACAAATAAGTCTTTATCGCCCTTACAAGGCGACAAAGGCCACGCATGCCTAAAACATTAAGCAACAACAGTTTCAGGCTGCCAGCGAAGCGCATCGTTGGCAGCTTGATGTCTGCCACGTCGCCAGTGTAGATATAAGTCTGCAACTGGATGTCGAGCACGTGGCGATAATATTCACCTAATCCCTTTCGCGCGATCAACATCTTGCTCGACAATATCGCGAGATGCGCGTCGAGCAAATCGCGATATTCCGCACCGCCCGCCCTGCAGGAAATGCCCATGGGGTTAACGGTGTAATGGTAAAGCCCCAACGAGGTGGTCGTGACCTTTCGCGCGTCTTTCAGAAGGTTCCACAAGGTGGGCACGTCCTCAAACTTCTTACCCTTTGGGAAACTAACGTGGTTGAACAGTTGCCGCTTGTATATCTTATTACAAGCGTAGGTGTGAGCATAGGCTTGACCGTCAAGCCAGTAATCGACCATACTGGTGTATGTATGGTCGGGAAAAACAACACGCGAGGCAGGCACAAGTCCACCATCGCGCACAAGAGAATATTCTATGATGTCAGCGTCGTCGTTCTTCATCCTGTTGAGCAACGCCGTGTAAGTGCCAGACTCAAGATAGTCGTCGGAATCAACAAACGTGATAAACTCTCCTTGCGCCAATCTTATGCCTGCGTTGCGCGCCTCGGAAAGACCATGGTTTGGCTGATGGACAACAAGAATCCGCGGCGACTTGTATTCATCACAAATCACCGCGGATCCATCCGTAGAGCCATCGTCAACGATTATAATCTCCATGTCGTCAACATCTTGCGCCACAACGCTGTCGACACACCTCCGGAGCGTGCCGACAACATTATAAACAGGAATGACGACAGAAAGAATCATCTTGCTATATTAAAATTCTATGATAAGTGCCTCACGTTGCGTCAATGGCACGTTCTTCGACAAGTCAACCGTCTTGCCCGTAATGATGTCTTTGGCGGTCGTGTTGTCCTTGATGACCTCGGCATAGCGAGCCACGTCGAGCACGTTGGCAGAATGCTTGCCGTTGAGAATGGTCATCACCGTCTTGCCACCATACTGGCGAGTTATGACATAAACGCCATTATAAGGTATGAACTGGGTCTGCGAACCCTTGCTTATGACATCGTTGCCTTGACGCCAATGCAACAAGTTGCTCAACCAAGTGAACATCTCGTTTTCTGCCTTTGTGCGTCCCTCGGCGGTGAAGCAATTATGTTGGTCACCTGGAAATCCGCCAGGGAAATCCTTGCGCACATAACCATCAGTAACCTCCTTGGTGCCGTTCATCAGCACCTCGGTGCCATAATAGAGTTGCGGTATACGGTTGATAGTGAGCAACAACGCCAAGGCTTGCTTAAGCATGGTCGAGTCTTTGGTGTTGCCAAGGAAGCGGTCGGTGTCGTGGTTCTCTATGAAAGCCAGCACCGAGGAAGGGTTGGGATAGAGATAATCGTAGCAAAGCGAGTTGTAGATTCGGTTGAAACCGTTCCACCAAGCGTCCGTCTCCTCGCGCTTTGCCAGGTTGAGCCTGTCGAAGAAGGCGAAATCCATCACCGTTTTAAGGTAGCTATTAACCTTGGAGAGCTTTGAGTCTTTCTGCCAAGAAGCCGTGTATTGTGGTTCGGTCACCCACGTCTCGCCCACGGTGTTGAAGTTGGGATATTCGGTGTCTATGGTCTTCATCCATTGCGCCATGGCCTCACGGTCAGCATAAGGATAAGTGTCCATGCGTATGCCGTCTATGTCGGCGGTCTCAATCCACCACTCACTGTTTTGTATGAGATACTTTATCACGTGGGGGTTGCGCTGGTTGAGGTCGGGCATCGACTTCACGAACCATCCGTCGGTAGTCTCCGCCATGTCGACCTTCGAGGCGTAGGGGTCGAGCACCGGCGTGAGCTTGTAGCTGGTCTGCAATCCATAATTGGGGTTGTTGAACCAATCTTTCGATGGCATATCGCGATTCCAGATGTGATAGTCGGAGCAATGGTTGAAAATCATGTCCATCACCACTTTCAGCCCTTGCTCGTGGCATTCGCGTATCAGACTGCAATACTCGTCGTTTGAGCCAAAGCGCGAGTCCACCTTATAGTAGTCGGTCGTGGCATAGCCATGATACGACGAGTTCACGCCCTCGTTTGGCCAGTCGTTCTCAAGAATGGGCGTGAACCACAGTGCGGTGACACCAAGCTGTTTGAAATAGTCGAGGTGCTGGCGTATGCCCTCAAGGTCGCCGCCATGTCGGAGCGACGGCTGCGTGCGGTCGCACAGTTGGTCGCGCATGCCTTTCACCACGTCGTTTTTCGGATTGCCGTTGGCGAAACGGTCGGGCATGAGCAAATAGAGCACATCGGCATTGGTGAAACCCTTACGGGCCTCGCCTGGCTTTTGACGCTCCTTGAGTTCATATTTAACCTTTTTCCCGTCGAGCCTCAACGTCATCTCGCCAGCCTTGGCGTCCTTGAGGTTAAGATAAACGAAAAGGTAGTTGGGTGAGTCGAGGCGCACCACGGAGTCGACCTTTGCCCCGGGATAGTCGGTGGTGACGTTGCGCACGTCGCGGACTCCCTTGCCGTAGAACATTATCTGTAGCGAAGGGTCTTTCATGCCCGCGAACCAATTGACAGGATCAACACGCAAGGTCTGGGCAGCGTTCATCATGGTCATGGTAAGAATGAATGAAAAAGTTAAGAACAGTCTTTTCATTATTGCTTTTGTTGTTTTTATCTGTTTATGTGAGACTATGCCGTCAGCAAGAAAAATGCTACCGGCTTGCCACGCTTATTTTTCCTTTATGGCGAACACGGCTACTGAGCCAAGCAAGATGCTCACGCCCGCCACGACCATCATGCTGCTCTGGGCAGAGCCCACGAGTCCCAATATGACGCCTCCAATTGCAGCAGCCACAATCTGCGGAATGCAGATGGTGCCGTTGAACAAGCCTAAGTAAGCGCCCATGTGGCCATAGCCTTGAAGGGCGTTGGTGACAAAGGTGAACGGCATTGCGAGCATGGCTGCCCAAGCGCAACCAATGAGCAGGAAGGGGACGAAGAGAACATATTGGTCATGGATGAAAGCGCACGACACGAAACCTATGCCTCCAAGGACAAGGCTGAGCGAATAAGCCATCTTGCGATTCTTGAACTTCGGCAGGACTACGGCCCAGACAACAGAGCCTATGGCCTGCACGGCGAAAAGTATTCCCACCCAGTTGCCAGCGGCTTGATAACCCTCGCTCGACACGTCGGTGGTGCCCCAACAGTTGGCGGCAACGGTGCCATTGGTATAAGTCCACATATACATGAACGAGAACCAGCAGAAGAATTGCACGAGACCCACTTTCCAGAATGTGGCTGGGGCGTTGCGCAACAGCGTGAGCCAGTTGCTGGAGCCTTGCTCTTTTTCCTCAACCGACTGCAACGAGCCGTTATATTCATCGTATTGCTTTGGATTCCACTCCCTTACCTTCCACACGGTGTAAACGACGCAAAGGATAAGAATGGCTGCACCCACATAGAAGCTATATATTACCGAGTCGGGTATGGTTCCCTTGGCTGCGGTGTTGGCAATGCCCAGGGCGGCGAAAACGAACGGGAAGACATAGCCCACCAATGAGCCTGCATTGCACAGGAAACTCTGGATGGAATAAGCCAAGCCTTTCTGCTTCTCGTTTACCATGTCGCCAACAAGCATCTTGAATGGTTGCATTGCCATGTTGATGCTGGTGTCAAGAAACATCAGGGCTATAAGGCCGAAGACCATCGCCGTGCTGACGGTCATGCCGAGAGAGCCGGAGTTGGGCAACAGGCACATCACGAGAACCGCAATGGCCGCGCCAACGAAGAGATATGGAATGCGGCGGCCAAAGCGGCACCACGTCTTATCGGAACAAGTGCCCACGATGGGTTGCACGAGAATGCCCATCAGCGGTGGCAATATCCAGAAATAGCTGAGATTGTGCGGGTCAGCGCCAAGCGTCGCGAAGATGCGCGAGATGTTGGCACTCTGAAGGGCGTAGGCTATCTGTACGCCAAAGAAGCCAAAGCTGAGGTTCCACAACCCTCCAAACGACATGTCCGGCTTCTCTTTCAACATTCGTGGGGTCTCTTTATTCAATTCACTACTCATCGTATTTAATAATTATCCGTGATTTCGTATAAATCGTTAGCGTGTGGTACCTCTTATGACAAGGCGCGTCCTCACGATCCTCTTCTCTATCTTTTCCATTGGCAACTCGCCTTCCACCTTACTTATAAGGATGTTGGCAGCCTCCTCGCCTACCCTGACGCCACGTTGCTCCACTGTCGTGAGCATCGGGTCACTGGCCACTGCGCGCTGCCCATTGGTGAATCCGCAGATGCTGATGTCCTCGGGCACCCTGAACCCCATACGCTTGGCGGTATAGAGTATGCCTATGGCGGTGTCGTCGTTGACGGCGAAGAAGGCGTCAGGAATCTCATCTTGCGACAGGAGCTCGGGCGTTATGGCCTCCGCGTCGGAGCGGTTGTCGCAGATACGGAAATATCTCTCTTCAGGTTTCAAGCCATTGCGCAACAACGCGTCACGATAACCATTATAGCGGTTCTTGCTTATCTCCATGGTCATCGGTGACCCATAGAAGGCGACGCGACGGCAACCACGCTCTATCATGTAGTTGACTGCGTTGAACGCGCCTTGATAATCGTCTACCACAACACGGTCGCAATTGATGCCCGTGCAAATGCGGTCGTAGAACACTAAAGGCATGTGGTTTTCCATAATGCGCTTGAAATGCTCGTAGCGCACCGTGTTCTTGGCCTCGGAGACGATGACCCCACATACGCGATTCTCCAGGAAACGCTTGCATATCAGGGTTTCCGCCTCATACTCGTCGAGGCTCTCGCTCACCATCAAGGTATAACCATGCGACATGGCCTCCTGATTGATGCCGCTCAGGACCGACGAGAAATAGAAATGCTCAAACTGCGGCACAATAACTCCAATGGCCTTTGATGTCCTCGTGACATTGGTGCGCAAGCACTCGGCAAGCACGTTGGGGTAATAGTCATGCTCTTTGGCGTAAGACTTGATGCGGTCGCGCTGCTCGGAGCTTATCCGCGGACTGTCTTTCAACGCCCGCGACACCGTTGCCACGGAAACACCCATGGCCTCGGCAATGTCTCTCATTGTTATAGTAGAATGTGCCATTTAATGCAGTTTTCAGGATTTCTTTTTTTGATTGTCGTAGTGCAAATTTAGGCCTTTTCCAATGCAACAAAAAGAAAAGCAAGCAAGAACATTGACATAAATCATGCAAACGATTGCATATACCGCTAAAAACTCTTCTCCACGGTCAACCACTCGTCATCGGTGGTAAGCTTAAATTTCGATGATGTGTCTCCTGTCACGGTATCATCGCTGAAAAGCGCGCCCGTGAATTGGGTTATCTGGTTGCGAGCGACGGGCACGTTTTCGAACGTGTGGCTGCAAACCGTGTTGCCAGTAGGTCCGAGCCCCGTCACTTCTATTTTCAGCTCCTTGCTGTCGCTCTTCGGGAAGGTGTAAATCTCAAACTTGGCAGTCTTGCCTTTCATGTCGTCAGTAATGGAGAACTTGACCGTTTGGCGAGAATTGACGCAGCCATTGCCAGTCAAACCGTCAAGGGTTGAGCTGCCGCCCGTGTAATAGAATTGCAAGGTTGAGACACCGTCGGGAACATTGTCGGTGGTGACGAACCTTACCATTGCCACGACACGGTGCATACTGACATCTACGTCGAGGCCGTTGCCCTCGTTTACCGTGATGTCGTTGCTCCACGAGAACGTGTCCGACAAGTCGCCGCTGAACGTTATCTTGTCGGCATTGGTCGTCGTGGGAGTCTTGTCTTGGTTGTGGGCGAGTATCACGACCTTGTAAGATCCAGGATCAAGGGCCACCGACAACGTGCCAAAATCCTTGTCACCAGCTTTTTGCGTTGCCTTCAGGATGCGAGTCCCCCCTTGGAATACCGCAAGGTCTATCTGTTTGCACAAGTCGGAAACAGGCTGGGAACGTGACTGCGCGGTGGAAAATGGCATGGTCTCAAACTGGCTAATCTTAAACTTCACCATTGACTTTTCGCCTGTCGGCTGTTCAGGATCATCATTTGCCAAGCGTTGGCAGGAGACCATGACAAGGGCAAGGAGTGTCGCGAGGATAATGCGCAAGGCGTTGGCGTTCAAAAGTTTCATAAGCAAAGATTTAGATTAACGATGTTCAGTTTTGCTGACAAAAATACGTTTTTCCCCTCGCAATCACAAATATTTTATGCAAATAATTCTGTTTTATCGCAAATTTTGCAGGTTTGGGGGACATTTTCAGCGAAAATAAGGCGCAACATCAATCATTAATGACGATAAAAACGCGGGAGTTCACAAACTTGTGGACCACAAGTTTGTGAACTCCCGCGTTTTTCGTTAACTTTGCACCTAAATCAAAGCAATATGTCAATGCAAATGGAAAAGGCTTTTGTATACGGAATGTCAGTGGAGGGAAGCAACTTCACCGACCGTGAGAAGGAAAGGAAACGCATCCGGCTGGACTTCGAGAATGGCATCAATGTCATCTTGATTTCACCACGCCGTATGGGAAAGACATCGCTCATAAAAAAAGTAATGACGGAAATGGACAATCCTAACATAAAGGTTGTCTATCTCGACATATATGACTGCCGTAGCGAATACGATTTCTACAACCGTTTTGCGACCTCCATACTACGCGCCACCAGTAATAAGGTTGAGCAACTGATGGAGAATCTCAAGAAGTTCCTTGCGAGGGTCTCACCAAAAATATCGTTCAGCCCCGAACCCAACTCTGAATTTTCCCTGTCGCTTGGCATCACCCCGAAAAACTATTCACCTGAAGAAATCCTGCAGCTGCCGGAAATTATCGCACAAGAGAGGGGATACAGAATCGTAATTTGCATTGACGAATTTCAGCAAGTGGGCGAATTTCCCGACTCGCTCAACGTTCAGAAACGTCTGCGTGGAGTATGGCAACACCATCAGCGGGTGTCCTACTGCTTCTTTGGCAGCAAGCGGCACCTCATGGAAAACATCTTCCAAAACAAGCGCATGCCATTTTATCAGTTTGGCGAAATGATGCACCTCGATTGCATCCCCACAGAATACTGGGTGCGGTTTATCTGCCAACGCTTTGAGAAGTATGGCAAGCACATTTCGGAAGACATAGCAACACGCATCTGCGACACAGTACAGAATTATTCTTCCTACGTGCAGCAACTGGCATGGAACGTAATGGCTGAGACCGAACATGAAGCGGACGAGCACTGTCTGCAAAACGGTATCGAAGCCTTACTCGCACAATGCGACAGTCTCTTCGTTCAGCAAACAGAGAACCTCACCACTTACCAACTCAATTTCATCCGTCTGCTTTGCAACGGTGTTCATACCGGCTTCACCTCGCAAGAGGTCTCCAGCGATTATCCACTCGGCACCAAGTCAAACATCGACCGCATCAAGCGTGCCCTGCAAGACCGTGAGCTCATCACCATCGAGAAGAAAGGCGTCTACCTCGCCGACAGCGTCTTCGAACTATGGTTTAAACGGGAGATGATGTAAACGTCAGCTCTAAAAACTGACAGGTGAAATCTGGCATAATCAGGCTTTTTTTTCAGCGTTTCGGCTTGCCACTGAAAAGGCATCGGCTTTACATTAAGATGCCGTCGGCATTGCACTGTAAAGCCACTGCCTTTTCACTGCAATGCCGATGCCTTTTCAGTAAAAAACCGAACCATTTGGTTTTCAAGTATTTACATTTCGTTTTTCACACGGATTTAAAAGATTTGCAAGATGTCGGCTTCGCCGATTACGTATACTATAATGCTTTGCAGGGGTGGCCCCTGTGCATCGTATAGCCGCTTGCGGCGTAGCTATATTTCAAATCTTTTTAATCCATGTGAGACAACACTTCGTTAAATGGAACCTATAAGAATAACTACATATCAACTACAGGACGAATAGAATCAGCCATCTCACTTCTGTCATCTCCGTCAAAAGTCAAAGCTCTGTCTCCTGCCCTCATTATCAACCTGAATCGATAAGCCTCGTTTATGTCTTCTGTAATAGAATTAGTCCAATAATAGCCAGCCCAGTCCAAATTGCCAAAGCCTTCTTCTTCATAGCCTCCAGCTGCTGGCAAAAATATAGAGTTCTTATTTTTTTTACTTGTTACTATATAGCCTTTGCGCTCTTTACCCGAAGAAGTTTTCTGGATTACCAAGTCCCATAAACAATTTTCTATAAGTTCTTCGAAATTTTCTTTTGTTGGAGTTTTGCATGGAAGTCCCCATCTCATAGATGCAGCGTCATCTTCCGCGTCAAGAACTTTTTTGCCATCAAGATTGTTGTATTTGGTATAGTTATCATCCTGAAAATATGTATTCGTGTAGTTAGAAAAATCACGTCCAGACGCATTTTCGCCCCATGCGAAAGTTTTTTCACCCCACGCAAAATACAATCCACAATCTGCGGGAAGGTCTGCTCCAATATTGGTTTCAGCCCAAAGTGTACCGCTTGGCAATCCAAGGTCAATGAACTTATGTCCATTGATTGTTTTGCTATTGTCAGAGACTGCGGTTTCCTTAAAAGTCACAGAGTCAACGTCGTCTATCTTGTATCTTTGTATTACGCTGCCACCTTTCCATATCTCCATTGTGGTTTTCTGTGCAGAAACCATCGAATATTGCGCGGCGAATACCATACAGTATAAAAGAATAAAAATCTTTCTCATACTAATTTTCTTGTTTGTTTTTTCTTACTCCGGCAGAGTCTTTCCTAACTGCTTATTTCTTCAGAAGTTTGAAACTTACACCGTTGCCTGTTCTTACAATATAAACTCCAATAGGGGCATTGCAGAGATTTATACTTGCATTGCCTGCGCCATCGGCCTTCGCAGCACTCACCCTGCTACCATTGAGATTGACTATGGTCAGGTTCTCGCTGGAGGCCATACCACTGACGGTAACTACGCCGCCAACATAATTGAACACAGGATGCATGGCAGACGATGCGCCTTCAATTTGCGGGATTCCTGTTTCAACAACATCGTCCTCGAAGTAAAAGCGTTGGACATCAGCAAAAGAGTATGACACTGCTGATGTACAGGATGAAGAGACTGACACTGCGTCTGCAGTCACAACAATCCGTGGCTTGGAAGCAAAAGCAAAACTGGCCTTCAAACCATTGGAGAACAATAATGTTACTCCTGGCGTTGCAGCAAAAGATCCAAGACGCAACAAGGCCATGACTATAGGTAACGCAAGTCTTTTGACATTTGTTTTCATATCGTTGTTTTCGTTAAAAATATCAAAGACCCCTTTC
>CAVAGT010000050.1:0-21397 GCA_963588155.1 Lachnospiraceae bacterium
TCAAAAAGAACAGCATGGCAAGAAACATTCTTCTCATTCTCATCATTATGAAATAGTTGGTTTCCCGTAAATATGAAAAGTCCCCCTCAATGCCGAGAGTCTTATAGACTCCCTCGTTGAGGGGGATCTTTATGCTTCAGGCTTATTCTTTTTAGAACCCGCCTTTAAAATTTCGAAAACGTATTATTCCCACTCGATTGTTGAAGGTGGTTTTGAGGAGATGTCGTAGCATACGCGGTTGACACCCTTCACCTTGTTAATGATCTCATTTGACACCTTCGCCATGAAGTCGTATGGCAGATGAGCCCAGTCGGCTGTCATGGCATCGGTACTGGTTACGGCACGTAGAGCAACAGGATGCTCGTAGGTACGCTCGTCGCCCATCACGCCTACGGAGCGGACTGTGGACAGAAGCACGGTACCTGCTTGCCAAATCTGATCGTAGAGCGATACCTCTATCTCGCCATTCTGCATGTCGGCTGGAACGCCGGCTGCCAATACTCGGCGGGCTTCCTCGCCACTCAACCTCACCTTATACTCACGCAAGCCGCGGATGTAGATGTCGTCGGCGTCCTGGAGGATACGTACCTTCTCGGGAGTGATGTCGCCCAAGATACGCACAGCCAAGCCGGGACCAGGGAACGGATGGCGGGTAATCAAGTGCTCTGGCATACCCATTGAACGCCCCACGCGACGCACCTCGTCCTTGAACAACCACTTCAATGGCTCGCACAACTGGAGGTTCATCTCCTTGGGCAGACCGCCCACGTTGTGGTGGCTCTTGATGACTTTGCCAGTGATGTTGAGGCTCTCGATGCGGTCGGGATAGATGGTGCCTTGAGCAAGCCACTTGGCACCTGTTTGCTTCTTAGCCTCGGCATTGAACACCTCAACGAAGTCGCGACCGATGATCTTGCGCTTCTGCTCTGGATCTGTAACGCCAGCCAAGTCGGTGAAGAACTTTTCTGATGCGTCCACTCCAATCACGTTCAAGCCCAAGCACTTGTAATCCTCCATCACGTCACGGAACTCATTCTTGCGGAGCATGCCGTGGTCTACGAAGATACAGGTGAGATTCTTGCCGATGGCCTTGTTCAGGAGAACGGCTGCCACGCTGGAGTCCACACCACCGGAGAGACCAAGAATCACCTTGTCGTCGCCCAACTGAGCCTTCAACTCGGCAACGGTAGTCTCAACGAATGAGTCGGCGCTCCAATTCTGCTTGCTGCCGCAGATGTCGACAACGAAGTTTTTCAAGAGCTGGGTTCCCTGCAAGGAGTGGAACACCTCTGGGTGGAATTGAACGGCCCACACTGGTTGCTTGGTTGATGCGTAGGCTGCAAATTTCACGTTGGCCGTGGATGCGATGCACTTGTAGTCCTCTGGAATGGCTGTGATGGTATCGCCATGGCTCATCCACACCTGAGAGTTTTCGATGAAGCCTTTGAACAAGGGGTTCTCCTTGTCGAACTGCTCCAGGTTGGCGCGACCATACTCGCGGCTGTCGGCAGCCTCCACCTTGCCACCTTGGGCATAAGAGAGGTACTGGGCACCGTAGCAGATGCCGAGCACGGGAATGCGACCAATGAACTGGCTCAAATCCACCTTGAAAGCTTCCGGATCATGAACGGAGTATGGACTGCCGCTCAAGATGACGCCTATCACCGATGGGTCGTCCTTGGGAAACTTGTTGTAGGGCAGAATCTCACAAAACGTATCCAACTCGCGTACGCGACGTCCAATGAGCTGGGTGGTCTGCGAACCGAAGTCGAGGATGATGATTTTCTGTTGCATATTTTGTTAATAATGGGATTGACCGTATTGAATGGTTTTCTGGATGGGGATAAGTCTAAGCGTTCAGATCTTCAAGGAATGCTTCCGCCTCTTGAAGCGTGTTGAGCTTGCCCACATCCATCAGCTTGAGGTTGGTCTTTAGATAGCCCTTGATTGGCACGTTGTGGCAGACGGAAAGATAGAAGTCCAATATCGGGAACTTGTCGGGCTCGCCAACCATGTAGGTGAACAGCTCGGGGTAAACAAGGTGTATGCCGCTGAAGGCGAAGAGCCTCAACCCGTTTATCGTCAAAGGCTCGTCGGTGGCCTTGATGGGGTAGCTTTGTTTCGCCAATGTCGCCTTCACTTCCTCGTAAGGCGATTTCACCTCGCCAGTCTCGATGTTGACCCATCCCACGAGACGCATCATGTTGTTGAACGCGAGGTATCGTTTTGTCTTGCGCCAGCTCACGAGCAATTGGGCGCCAGCCTTTTGGTGTGGTATTCCGCAGTCGGGGCACATCACTTTCGGGTCGAGGGTGTAGAACTTGTGCAAGTCTACATTGCTGAGAATGTCAACGTTGTGTATGAGTATTGGATAGCTTTTATTAAACAGCTGTGCCGCCTTGCGCAAGCCGCCTCCCGTGTCGAGAAGGCCGTCGGTCTCGTCGCTGATCTTTATGTCGATGCCGAAATTGCCGTTGGTCCTTAAATAGTCGATTATCTGTTGGGAGAAATGGTGGACGTTGACGACAATGTGGTCAACTCCTGCCTTGGCAAGGTTCATGATGACACGCTTGATGAGCGGTTCGCCTCCAACCCTTACCAATGCCTTGGGCATGGTGTCAGTGAGTGGTTTTAGGCGTGTGCCCATACCCGCCGCGAAAATCATAGCTTGCATCATAGACAATAAAAGTATATATCGTTATATGCTATGCAAAGTTACGAAAAATCCCATTAAAATCAAAATTGCGTTGACTTTTTAATGGGATTTTCCGCAAAGGCGTGTCTTTTCCTTGTAAGTGAAAAGCGGTATCTACTTTTGATATACCCTTACCCAGTCTACGTCGTAGCATACGGGCATTGCCGTTCTGTCCACCTCGCCGCCGTGGTCGCCTCCCATGGCAAGGTTCAAAAGGATGTATTGAGGCGTGCGGAATGGGCTCTTATGGTCGCCCAGCTTGCCGTTGATGGTGTTGTTGATGTCGATACGGTTTAGCAGTTCCCCGTCCAGGTATAGGGAAATGGTATTGGCATCCCAGTCCATGCGCCACACGTGGAACTTGTCGCTGAAGTAGGGGTCGCGCTCAAGGAAGTGGGAATATGGTGTGGTCGAGGAGTTCCACACCGCCTTGTATTGCTCATCGCTACCGTGGGCAAAGTTGGCGAGGATAGTGGGAACCCCGTCGATGTGGTAGAACTCCATGATGTCTATCTCGCCGCCTGAGGGCCACTCCCATGTGCTGCCGAGTGTCCATATTGCTGGCCATGCGCCTTTGGCATATGGTATGCGGGCGCGCACCTCCATCCTGCCATACAGGAATTCGAATTTACCACGTGTGTTGATGCTCGACGATGTGCATTCTATGCCCTCGCGACCTTTCTCCTCGCGGGCGGTTATGGTCAGCATGCCATCATGCACGCAGGCGTTGTCCTCTTGATAGTATTGCCACTCATGGTTGCGCACAAAACCCTTTTCATAGTTCCATTTCGATGTGTCAGGTTTGCCAGGCTCGTTAAACTCCTCGCTCCATACGAGGTGGTAGCCATCCGATTCTTGTGCCATGGACTGGCACGCCGTAAGGATGACCATCATACATACGATAACATATTTCATAATCAAACTCTTTGTGATGCAAAAGGAAAAGGGCAGGTAAAACAATATTTGCGGATTGTTTTCTCTGCCCTGTCATCCTAAATCTTAAACCTTATGTTAACTTGGTGCGGCAGAGCTTATTCACCGCCCCACTCCTTGTGTTGCTTGAGATTCTTGTCGGTATCAATCTCGTTTTGCGGTATCGGCCAAACGTCGTCCTGCGCTCCACGATACTGGCGCTCGTAGCAACCGTCGCCGTATGTGGCGTATTCTTGATGCATGCGGTCGATAGAGTTTTTCCACTCACCCCAGCGATAGAGGTCGGCAAAGCGGAGGTCTTCGAAGGCAAGCTCCACGCGACGCTCATGGCGCACAATCTGACGAAGTTGCTCCTGCGTCAGCCCCGTGCCCTCTACGTCCTCAACCTTAGGCATGTGGACGCGGTTGCGCACCTCGTTGATATATTTTGTTATCTCTGCTTGACTGTAACCGCCCTTCTCGATCATTGCCTCGGAGAGCGAGAGAAGCACTTCAGCGTAGCGCATGACATAGTAGTCGAGGCTGCCGTCATACTCGTTTGCCATGTTCTCTGGCACAAACCACTTCATTATGGCGACTTGCGACTTTGCCGAAAGCTTCTTCGCACCGGGGTTGGTGTCCTTGTCATAGTTGTATACATCGTTGAGCCATGTCATGCCGGGGACGAAGAGTGTGCCTTTCAGACGTGGGTCGCGGTTCTCGTAGCGTGCGAAGTCGGGATGGTCGACATCGTATGCTGCCTTGCCGGTCTTGCCCTTGAAGAGAGGCGACTTGTCGATAGGCAGGCCATCGGTGCAATAGTAGTCGTCGCAGAGGTTACGTGTCGCTTCGATAGCGTTCATCGGGCCGCCCCAGCTGATAGAGAATGTCTGCCCCTCGTTGAGTCCGGGTCCAGCATAGTGGATGCCGAGTATCACCTCGTCGCACTCCTCGTTCTTCTCGGTGAAGAGCTCAGAATAGTTCTTGTAGCCGTCTGAACCGTCGCCCGACTTGAAGAGCGAGTACTTGCCGATGACATGGTTGTAGGCTTCTATGGCTTCGTCGTAGTGTTTGGTGAAGAGGGCCAAGCGTCCCATTATGGCGTAGCCAGCCTCCTGTGTCAGGCGACCTTTTGAGGCTGAGCCTTTGGCAGGCAGGTTAGGCAGGTTGGCCTTGAGGTCGGCGAGCACCTTCGTGGCAATCTCTTCCTTGCTTGTGCGTGCCGGCTCACACTCGGCAAGCGTGAGCGGCTCCTCAAGGTAAGGCACGTCGCGGAACACCGACACCAGGTCGCAATAGCCCAATGCGCGCAGGGCTATGGCCTCGGCCTTGAAGGCGTTCTTCTTCTTCTCGTCGATGGTCATACCGTCGATGTTCTTGATGAGCGTGTTGCAGCGCTTTATAAGCTCGTAGTTGCTGTTCCAGTATTTGGAGAAGCACTCGTCGTTGGTGCTCGACGTGCCCTTGGCTATCGTTGAGCCGAGCATCCAGTCGCCCCACGAGTGGTCACCGTTGTCGGTGCAGGTCTCGCGGCAGAGGAAGCCGAACTTCCATCCGTCGATATAGTCGTTGAACAAGTCGCCGTTCTGCATGGCGTCGTAACATCCTGTGAGAGCCATGAGGGCATCGTCCTCTGTCTTCCAGAAATTAGTCTCTGAAATCTCGTTGGGGTTGCTGATGTTGAAGAAGTCGTCGCCACATGATGTGGCCGTGAGCAACAGCATGCCACACAACGGCAGGGTCTTGATATAGCGGGATAATATATTGTGTTTCATAGTTGTATGTTCTTCAGTTTTAGAAGTTAATGTTTACACCGAAAGAGAAACTCTTCATGTTGGGGTGAACGTCGTTGCGCGCGTCGCCTGACGACTTCTCGGGGTCGTAGTTGTCGAGAGAAGTGAATGTCAAGAGGTTGGTTGCGGCGAAGTATACGCGTATCTTTGACACGCCCCACTTGGCAAGTTGGTCGAACGTGTAACCCACCTCAAGGTTCTTCAGGCGCAAATAGTCAGACTTGGCGAGCCAGAACGAGGAGTAGGTGTTGTTGATCTCACGTCCGAGAGCGGGCATTGAGCCGTTGGGGTTGCTCTCCGACCAGCGGTCGAGGAAGCGTGTGGTGCGGTTGCCCTTCCAGTCGCTTGTCGACTCCCAGTTGTAGCGGTAGATTCCTGTCACGCCCTGCCAGAGCATTGAGAGGTCAAAGTTCTTCCACGTGCCGCCCATGTTGATGCCGAATGAGTATTTCGGGAATGGGTTGCCTATGATCTCGCGGTCGTCGTTGTCGATGTTGCCGTCATCGTTCAAGTCGGCATACATGATGTCGCCAAGCTTAGGCTCGGCTCCGTTCTGCTTGATCACGTCGCCCTTTGAGTTGGTGCGCTTGAGATCAGCCTCAGTGCGATATATGCCGATGGCCTTCAAGGCGTAATATGAGCTGATAGGCTCGCCTATGCGGTTGATCGTGGAGCCGCTGATGCGCTCTTCGAGTCCACCCATGTAGAGCACTTCGTTGTTCACGTGTGTCACGTTGAAGCCGGCGTACCAGGTGAAGTCACCCTTGCGGTCGTTGTAGTTGGCGCTCCACTCCCAGCCACGGTTGCGCACCTCGCCTACGTTTTGGTATGGTGCCGACAATGATCCGAGGAAGATGCCAGGCATGGAGAGTTGCATGAGGATGTCGGAAGTCTTGCGGTCGAACCATTCGAAAGATGTGGTTATCTTGTTGTTGAGGAACCCGAGGTCGATGCCGACGTTGACGTTGCGCGTGGTCTCCCACTTGATGTTTTCGTTAGGCACGGAAGTCTGCACGAGTCCGGCCTGCGGCGTGCCGCTCTGGTCGAAGTAGTAGTTTCCGCTCGCGGCATAGGTAGCAGTGTAGGGATAGTTGCCTATCTCCTGGTTGCCAAGCTTACCCCACGAGAAGCGCAGCTTACCGAAGAGCCACTTGCTCTGCTGCTCCATGAACTTCTCGCTGGTGAACACCCAACCCACAGACACTGATGGGAATGTGGCATAGCGGTGAGCCTTAGGCATGCGCGATGAGCCGTCGCGACGCACATTGAACTCGAAGAGGTACTTGTCGTCGTAGTTGTACTGCAAGCGACCGAAGAAGGATTGCAGACGGTAGGCGGCTGCCGAACCGCTGGTGTTAGGATTCTTCGTGCCGCCACTCTGCTCGTAGATGTTGTTTGTCGGGAATCCCATCTTCGAGGCCGTCAAGGCGTCGTTGTCGTAGCCTATTATTGAGTGGCCGAGCAATGCGCTTATGCAGTGCAGGCCGAACTTCTTGTTGTAGGTAAGGATGTTCTCGTTGGTCCACATCGTCTCAAGATAGGTGTAGTCGGTGAGCTGGTTGTTCTCCGACCCCACTTTTTTGATGTTGCCCTCGGCGTCGTAGCGGGCATAACCGGTTGGCGAGAAGCTCTTGGTCTTGTTGTGGTAATATGTGTACGCGTAGCTTGTCTGGAACTTCAAGCCGTCGTAGATGTCAATGCCAATGGTTGCCTTGCCGTTGAAGCGCCATGCGTCGTTGCGGTTGTAGCCCATCTCGATGCCCTCAAGTGGGTTCTTGAACTGCTCGGCGTCTGTAATGGTGCCGTCAACATATCCAAACTCGCCATTAGTGGAATAGCGTGTGGGAACCGTTGGGCGCGCGAACCATGATATCCAGCGCATGATACCGCCCTCACCGCCGACCGAACGGCCTGGCGACTGCTTGTCGTTGTAGTTGCCTGAAACGTTCAAGCCGAACGTGAAACGCTTGTACTTTGAGTCAACGTTCGAGCGGAAGCCAACGCGGCGCAAGCCAGTGCCAAGCATGATGCCCTTCTGGTCGGAGAAGTTCACCGAGGTCATGAAGTGAGTGTTCTCTGTGCCGCCCGACACCGTGACATGGTGTTGTTGCATGTGGCCTGTGCGCAGGATGGCGTCGAGCCAGTCGGTGTTGGCATAGTGGTCAGGGTCGGAACCATCTTGCAGCTTTTTGAGGGCGTCAGCCGAATAAGCCTGGTTGGGATGAATCTCGTTCCACGCCTCTGCCCATTGGTAGCTGTTGAGATAGTCGGGCGTGACAGTAGCCGATTGTATGGAGTAGCTGCCGCCATAGTTGACTTTCACTGAGCCGGTCTGACCGCGCTTGGTGGTAATCAGTATGACACCGTTTGCGGCACGCACGCCGTATATGGCAGCCGACGCGGCGTCTTTCAACACGGATATGTTCTCTATGTCAGAAGGGGCGATGTCGGAAATCTGCGACAGTGTGCCTTCCACGCCATCAATCATTACCATCGGGTTGCTGTTGCCGAATGTTCCGACACCACGAACGCGTATCTCGGGATTGTCGTCACCGGCCTGTGCGCCGTTAGATGTGATTTGCACACCAGTCATGCGACCTTGCAGCAAGGTGGCGGTGTTGGCAACTGGCACGCCCTCGATGTCTTTCGACGTGATGGCTGAAACGGAACCTGTGAGGTTGGCTTTCTTCTGGACGCCGTAGCCTATGACCACGGCCTCCTGCAGCACGTTGGCGTCTTCCTGGATGGTGACATTCACCTGGCTGCCGTTCCATGTGAACGTGTATGGCTTGTAGCCAACATAAGTGATGGTAATCTTTGTGCCTTTGGCCACTCCCTGGAGCGTGAAGTTGCCATCGATGTCGGTAACGGCACCACCCTTGCCTCCTACGACGCGCACCGACGCGCCTACGATGGGCTCACCCGTAGCGTCTTTCACCTTGCCCACACAAGTGGAACTTTGTTGTTGTGCTGACGTCACAACCGATAGATTGTCAGGAAGGTCTGTTGCAGAGACATTAGTTAATGGCGACATTGCGCCGATTAGTGCCGCAAAAAACAGATTTGCTTTACTGTTCATAACGTTTGTCTTTTAGAGTTAATGTTAGTTTTTATATGTCTTATAGTTGTTTGCTAATAGTAGATGAGATTCTCAGGTCTTTCATTTTCGTAGCACAGGCATGCCGTCCTCAAATTTAATGGGAATCCACAGGTGGCGGCTGTCGCTAAGATGGTCGGGATTCCAAATGTCTGCCATGAACACGTAGTCGGCCCCACCAAACATCTTCTTTTGTGCGGGTGTCTCCACCTTATATATATATGTGCCTTGCGCGCCGAAAGTCTTGTCGGCTCCTTCACCACGGCAAGGGTTAGGCAACTGCTCCCATGGGCCAAAGATGTTTTTCGCGCGGAACATCCTTGCGGCATTTGGTGCCCATCCGGTGCAGCCGCTCGTAATCATCCAGTAGGTGCCGTCCTTTTTGAATATCGTTGGAGCCTCGTTTTGTCCGCCTGGTGCCACGCGCACAAACGAGCCGTTGTGGTGCATGTAGTCGTCGGTGAGCTGGGCGATGTGTATCGTCAGGTTGTCTTCCGATGAGAATATGTGGTATGCCTTGCCGTCGTCGTCTACAAACACGGTCATGTCGCGTGCCATCTGTCCACCGTCAAGGTCGCGCATGAAAAACATTCCGCGTTCTATCTGTGTGCGCCATTCGGGTGTCCACCACGTCTTCATCTCGGGGAAGAGCAGCTGATGGCGAAGGTCGGTGGTGTCGGGCTTGCAGAAACCTATTGGATAGAGTCCGGCATTCACGCGGCTTGAGCGCACGAAGCGGAACGGTCCAAACGGGGTGTCGCTCACCGCCACTCCAGCGCGTGCCGCCGCGTAGCCACGCCCTTTCAGTTCGAGGTGAAACCACATCACAAACTTCCCGGTCTTGGCGTTATACAGCACCTTGGGGCGCTCTATGATGCAACCGCCCTCTATGTCGCTGCCTGCCTCGTCGGTCACGCTGAGCACAAACCCATGGTTGGTCCAGTCCTTGAGGTTCTTCGATGTGTAGCAGCTCACGCCCAGGGAACTGTAAGGCTTGCCATTGTCGGAGCGGCTTTCGCCGTACCAATAATATGTGCCCTTATAGTTGAACACGCTTCCACCGTGGGCATTGATGTGCTTGCCGGTGTTGTCCTTCCACTCTCCTCCGTCCATGGGCGACTGCGCTGCCAAAGGCAACAACGTTGCCACCATGGCTATGAGCAACATGATTTTCTTCATTGTGTAAAAAATGTGATAAACGAATATAGGTTTTTATTACTTTCGCAAAGTTAATGTTTTTTTTATGAATTGAAGGGGAAAAATCATTCAAGAAGGTACACAAATCGTGTATTCAGCATACTTTTTATGGCATTGTTGGTATACATTTAGTTCAAAAAGCCATAATTTTGCATTATCTAAAACAAAGGCCAGTATGTCTGCATATATAAACAACAAACTAACACGAATCTGTTTTACCATAATATCAGCCTGCCTGTTCTTCTCGACGTCAGTGGGACAGGCCGTTGCCGACATGCAGGTGAGGCATTTTGAACTTGCTGCACAGTTGCCGTCAAACGTTGCCAACTTTGTGTACCAAGACAACGAAGGCATCATTTGGCTCGGCACGAAAGGCGGCGTGAGCCGTTACGATGGCTACAGTGTGCAGACGTTCCGTTCGAATCTCGCCTATCCAAACATGTTGCCAAGCAACAACGTGCTGGCTATGGCAGAGAATTCGCGTTTCTACATGATAGGCACGGCAAAGGGGCTTGCCATTCTCGACAAGCGCACTTTCAAGGTGAGCAATCTTCCTTTCGCTGATGTTAACAATGTGGAGATACGTTCGTTGGCAGTTGACCGCAGGGGTAATGTTTGGGTCGGGACATATCGCACGCTTCTTCGCCTCTCGCCCGACCTTCGTCATTGCGATGACATGTCCAAGAGGGGCGTGCGCCGCACAAGCGTCAACCAGGTATATGTGGATCGCCGTGGCAATGTGTGGGCCATGATGTGGGAACACGGTCTCAGCAAATACAATCCCGCGACAAACCGTTTCTCGCCAATGGCTGCCATAGGCTCGAGAAACAATCCCTTCCGTATGTTGCAGAATGGCGATGGCAGTTATGTCATCTCCACATGGGGCGATGGCCTCTTTGCCATGGACGGCAAGGGGCGTGTCAGCAAGATTCGCAATGAGAAATCATGCGACGATCTGTTCTCGTGTGTCTTCGGCATTGTCAGGGATAGTCGCGACGAGACACTTTGGATGGTGGAAAACGGGAACCTGATTATCTCACGGCTCAATGGTGGCAATCTGGCCATGGTCAACAAGAAGGAGCTTGGCGACGTGGCCAAAAGGCAGTTCAACTCCATCTTCAAAGACCGCGACGGGGATATATGGCTCTGTACCAAGGATGATGGTTTCATACGGGTTATGGTAAATCGTGGGGCTTACGCCTTTGTTCCTATAGGGAGCAATATGCCAAACGTCAACTCCCGTTCCTACGTCACTGCCGTCTACGATGATGGCGAAGGCATTTGGTATGCCTTGAATGGCATCGGGATAGGGTATGACGCTTACACTGGATCCAAAGCCTGCATCACCTCTCAGCCCGACCACAGCAGTATGTCGTCGTTCCAAAACGTGTCATTCATCACGCGACCGTCGTTTCTGCCGAAGAACCATGCGTGGATATTGTCACAATACCAAAACAAGATCCTGGAGCTGGAACACGGCCATGGCAGTCTGCGATTGGTTAAGGTCATAGGCACCGACACACCAGGATTGCCCCAGACGCTTTTCGAGGACTCCAAGCGCGACTTGTGGCTTGCCACAAACATCGGCATGACTGTGAAGAAACGTGGCGATTCAAAGTTCAGGATTGTCAAGGACTTGCCTTACGATGATTTCCTTTCCATGACCGAAGACGACAAAGGCTGGCTTTGGATGGCAAGCCAAAGTCATGGCGTGGTCCGTGTCAAGGTCAGTGATGGCAAGCATGGCACCATGCGCGTATCCCAAAAACAAGTGTTCACCTCACGCAACAGTTTGTTCGCCACCGACCATGTGGAGGCTCTTGCGTTCGACCGCCTAAGCCAAAAGGTATGGATAGGCTTGGCAGAGGGTGGTATATATAGCTATGACACCAAAAAGAACATCCTTGAGGATCATTCCAAGATAATGAAAGGGTGCATGCGTGGCGATATCGTCAACATCGTTCCCGATACGCGTGGGTGTATATGGATAGTGTCTGCCATGGACATAGCGAAATACGATCCCTCAAGGAAAAGCCTGAATGTCTATTCATCTGCCGGCATGGGCGTTGCCGATTTCGCGAAAAACGCGTTTGCCATGTCGCGAGCCAAGGGCACCCTGTGTTTCGCAGGGCGTGGAGGCGCGGTGAGCATGGGGATGGAATGGCGCGGCAATGTGTCAAGTCGCAATCCTCGCCCCTTGATAGTGTCCGACATGAAGATTGGTGGCGTGTCCATACACAATGGGCTCGACGACTCCTCGTACGACATCGACAACCAAGGGCGTGAGCTGCGTCTCGGTAGCGACGCGCGCAACATAGAAATCAATTTCTCTGCCTGCGACTATGGGCAACAACGGCGAGTGTTCGCCTATAAGCTTGATGGTGTGGACAAGTCGTGGAACTATTGTGGAGAGCGGCAGGCTTCTGCCTACTATACCGACTTGCCGGCTGGCAAACATCGGCTTTTGGTTCGCTCCACCGACGAGAACGGCTCGTGGACCAATGCCATAACCGCCTACACTCTATACAAGGAGCCGCATCCATGGCAGACGTGGTGGGCATACATTATATATATAGTGGTGGCTGTTGCCATGATATATATCGTGTTCGCCAAGACGCGCCAGCGCATTCGCGAACGCCAGCACCGCCAGATAGAGCGTATAGAGAGGCGGAAGGAAAGGGAACTCGTACAGACCAAGTTGCGCTATTTCACCAACATATCCCACGACTTCCTCACGCCTATAACGGTCATCACGTGCATCATAGATGAGATGCGCGCCTCGGCTGACAATTACCACGAACAGATAGACCAGATACGCTCCAATCTCAACCGCCTGCGACAGCTTATACAGCAAGTGCTTGATTTCCGCAAGGTGGACAACGGCAAGATGACGCTTGCCGTGAGCGAGGCGAGCCTTACCAAGCTCGTGCGTGATATCTGCCATTACAATTTTGAGCCTCTTGCCACGAAGAAAAATCTGTGTCTTAATGTGAAATTGCCTTCTGGCAACGACGTTCGCGGTTTCTTCGACGCGGACAAGGTGGAGAAGATGCTGACAAACATATTGTCGAATGCCTTTAAATACACCGAGCGTGGCTCTATAAGCGTTGTGCTGACCAAGGTGGAGAAGGACGGGAAGTGTCTTGCCATGATCGAAGTGACAGACACGGGCGTTGGCATTGCGCCTGGCGACATGAAGCACATCTTCGACAGGTTCTATACCGCCAAGTCGTCTCGTTCCGACTCCAACGGGGTGGGGCTATCGCTTGTAAAGGACATTGCCACGCTGCATCATGCCAGCATAGACGTGAAGAGCGATGTGGGCAAGGGCTCTTCGTTCACCATTGCCTTGCCGCTCGACGGCTCAAGCTATCTGCCCACGGAAATGGCAGACAAGAACGTGGCTGCCGACATGCTTGAGCTGCGTGCGCCTTCCGATAGCATGCCAACTATGCCGGACATGGCCGACGACCGCAAGATGCTCATCGTCGAGGATAACGACGAGTTGCTTGCTATAATGCGGCGCGTGTTCTCGCGTTACCACAATGTGCTTACGGCACGAAACGGCGAGGAGGCAATGGCCATCGTTGCCGCCGACCAGCCCGACATCATTGTATCTGACGTCATGATGCCCGTGATGGACGGGTTGGAGATGTGCCGTAGGCTCAAAGCCGACCCGGAGACAAGCCATATACCTATAATCCTGCTCACCGCGCGCGCCACAACAGACGACCGCATCGAGTGTTATGAGGCTGGGGCAGATGGCTATATCGCGAAGCCATTCGAGCTTGACGTGCTGAAAGCAAGGATAGAGAGTTTCCTGCGCCAGCGCCATGAGCGGCAACGCGCATATAGGTCTGCAGGCACTGCCGACACGGGCAAGCTGCAAATGTCGGCTCTCGACAAGAAGTTCATGGAGAAGGCGACAAGTGAGGTGGAGGCGCATTTGGCAGACGAGGACTACGACATCGGGCAACTTGCCGATGCCGTGTGTATGTCGAAGTCTACTCTCTATCGTAAGATAAAAAGCCTCACCGACATGTCGCCCGTGGAATTTTTGCGCTCTATGCGACTGAAAAAGTCGTTGGGGATGATAAACGACGATCCTGATGCCAGCATCTCTGAGATAGCCGATGCCTGTGGGTTCTCATCGGTTCGCTATTTCTCAAGGTGCTTCAAGGACGAATATGGCGTCACGCCGTCGGAGATGAAAAAGACACAGGCTTAGCCTCAAGCGTCTGCTCGATGCCTTGCTCCCTATGGCACACGTGAACCTCTACGCCGAACTTCTCGTGAATGTGCTCGGCAAGGTGTTGGGCACTGTAAACGGAACGGTGCTGGCCTCCCGTGCAGCCGAAGCAGAACATCAAGTGGGTGAAGCCGCGTTGGATGTATCGTCCAACGTGCTTGTCGGCAAGCACGTATATGTGGTCAAGGAAATCGAGTATCTCGCCATCGTCTTCAAGGAATCGTATCACTGGCTCGTCGAGACCTGTCAGCTTTTTGTAAGGCTCGTATCGCCCGGGGTTATGCGTTGAGCGGCAGTCGAACACGTAGCCGCCGCCGTTTCCGGAAGGATCCTCGGGTATGCCTTTCTTGTAGGAGAAGCTGTATACGTCGACCACGAGTGGGCCTTTACCGTCATATTTTGAGAATGTGGGCAGGCCGTCTTGTGGATGTTGCGGGTAGATGTTGTTTGCCGTGGTCTTGTAGCCGTCTTTTCGCGGTTGCACCGTTGGCTCCTTGCGGGCGAACTGCGGCATCTGTGTCAGCCTTGTCAACACGTCGCGCAGGTAAGGGTAGGGCAGGACGTCCTCACGAAGCTTGAGCAGGTCGCGCAGGTTGTCCATGGCAGGCGGTATGCTGTCGATGAAGTGTTGCTTGTGCTCAAAATATCCGCGGAAACCATAGGCTCCAAGCACTTGCATGGTGCGGAAGAGCACGAACAACGTGAGCCGCTCGGCGAAATGCCTGATGGTTGGCACTTCCACATATTGCTTCAGCGAGTTATAGTATTCTGCTATTAGCTCGCGGCGCAGCTTGAAAGGATATTTGGCAGAAGCCTGCCAAAGGAAGGAGGCCAGGTCGTAATAGAAGGGACCCTTCCTTCCGCCCTGGAAGTCGATGAAATAGGGGTTGCCGTCCTTGTCAAGCATCACGTTGCGCGCCTGGAAGTCGCGGTAGAGGAAACTCTCGCTGGGCTCCGTGGTCAGGTCTTTTGCCATGCGGCGGAAATTGGCCTCAAGGTAAACCTCGTTGAAGTCCAGCTCCGTGGGCTTCAAGAAGCAATACTTGAAGTAGTTGAGGTCAAACAACACGCTTTCCTCGTTGAATTCCGGTTGGGGATAGCACACGCTCCAGTCCATGCCTCTCGCTCCCCTTATCTGTATGTTGGGCAGGGCGCGGATGGTTTTCTTCAAGAGCTCTTGCTCGGCAAGGTTGTAGCGTCCGCCTGCCTCGCGCCCGCCACGTATGGCGTCGAAGAGCGATGTGGAGCCGAGGTCGGTCTGCAAATAGCGCATCTCGTCATCGCTCACAGCCACCACTTGGGGCACGGGAAGTTTTTGCTCGGCAAACTGCCGGGCTATGTTTATGAACGCATGGTCTTCCTCCTTGCATGTTCCTATCACGCCCACGACGGTGCTGCCGTCGTTAGCGGTCAGACGGAAATATTGGCGGTTGCTGCCGGCGCCTTGCAGCTTGTCTATGTTGGCGGGCGCGTTGCCCGACCACTGCCTGTATAAGTCAATGAGTTGTTGCATCCTGTTCGTGTTCTTGCCTCAAGTCATCAAAAAACTTCTTTGTCTTGCGGCGGTATTCATAATTGGCGATAAGGGCATCGACTACAAAGAGCAACATCACTATGCCCAACGACATCCAAAAGGAACGGGTCAGGTAAACGAGTCCTGTGCAAACGAGCAGGAAGATTATAATCTTTTGCCAGTTGAGGCGTAATTTCATTTTCATGTGGCAAAGATAATCATTTTCATCGTCTTAAACGGATAACTTGCCCTGTTTTTTATATGGCGGGTTCTAAAAATTACCTTTGTAAGATTTTTGTATTTTAGCCGAGCAGATTTTTCTTTCTTCTTGAAGGAGTATAGCGGGCTATACGACTGAGAGAGAAAGGAAAAGATGCCGGATAAAATCAAAAAGACACAAAGAGCAATCCGTCTAAAGGAGAGGATTAACAATGCGTGGAATTTTTAGAACATGCCATATGTCATTGGTCTTTTCTCTTCAACGCTTGCTCGGCATGATATGATGAACGCACCAAGGGTGCGCTTTCCACGGCCTCGAAGCCTTTGTCGAGGGCCATGCGTCGATATTCCTCAAATTGCCTTGGCGTGATGTATGCTGCCACGGGCAAGTGCCTCGCCGTGGGTTGCAGGTATTGCCCTATTGTCAGGATCTTGCAGCCTGTGGCAAGGATGTCGTCCATGGTCTCCAACACCTCCTCGTGGGTCTCTCCCAGTCCGAGCATGATGCCTGTTTTGCATCTTATGTCGGCTTTGGCTATTGTCGTCAGCACGGCGAGGCTCGTGTCGTAGGTCGCCACCGAGCGGACCGATGGTGTCAGCCTTCTCACGGTTTCCATGTTGTGTCCCACCACGTCGGGGCGTGTGGCAAGCACTTTCTCTATCAGGTCTGTCCTGCCCCTGAAGTCGGGTATGAGGAGTTCCAAGCCTGTGCCCGGGTTGAGCCGCTTGCATTCCTCCACGGTCTTTACCCAGTGGCTTGCACCATAGTCGGGCAGGTCGTCGCGGTCCACCGATGTTATTACGGCGTAGCGCAAACGCATCTGCCTGATAGATTGTGCCACCTTCGTTGGCTCGTTGTCGTCGAGTGGCTTGGGGTGGCCGGACGGTGTGTTGCAGAAGCGGCAATGGCGGGTGCATGTCTCGCCGCCGATCATGAACGTCGCCGTGCCGTTGCGCCAGCACTCGTTGCGGTTGGGGCACAGTCCGCTCTCGCAAATGGTATGAAGGCGGTTGTGGTGGATTATGGATTGCGTGTCGCCAAAATGCTGGTTGGTCAGCATGCTGGTGCGGAGCCATTCGGGCTTTGCCACGTGGGGCTCGCGTCCGAACAAGAGTCTGGCCAATTGGTTGCCGCTCATGCCACGTATATACTCGCCCACGTCAATGTTTTCCAATGCCGTGGCCACGGCAGCGCGCGTAAACTCCACGTGGGTCAACGCGTTGGTGAGTCCTTCCAATGGCTGAAGGGCGAAGAAGTCGCCGCCAAGCTGAAGGCTCTCTATCTTGAAATTCTTTACGCTGACATACGCCTCGACCACGCCCACGTCGGGGAAACGGTGCTTGCAGGATAGCGTATAAGGTGGGTTCTTGCCTTTGATGAAGGCTTCCGACTTCCAGTTGTTCTCCAGCTCGGTTATCTGTGCCATGTCGGTGGGTGTCAGTTTCCTGCATGCCTCGTGGCACACGCGGTGCCTCGCCACTTCGATGATGTCTTCCATCGACATCTTGGTGTAGTCGCCCACGTTGGCTACCTTGGCTCCCACCGAGGCGACACCCTTCGACGGCAGTCGCTCCTTGTTTGTCGTGATGCAGTGCTGGAGAACGCTCAGGTCGGTATTATATAATAAGGTGTTGTGCATCACGTTCCTTGTCGGCGACGTGTAGAAAGCCGCGCCAGCCACTTTCTTCCCGTCTATCACAATGTCGTTGCGGCCTGTCACCTCGGCAGCTATGCCGGCGGCTTTCAGCACCGATGCCGTGGTGCCCATGCATTTCTTGAAGGTCTCCTCCACCTCTTGCCTGTTGACCACGTAGGAAAACTGGTAGCAACCCTCATCGGCATATACGCATCCGCCCCCGCTCTTCCTTCGGAATATGCCCACGCCGTGTTCGCGGCAGTAGGCCTCGTTGACCTCGTTTTCTATGAGTTGATTGCGCCCCACCATGAGGCACGGGCGCACGTTCCAGATGAAGAAATACTCATCGTCGTCAAAATGTGTGGCAACGTATTCTTCCACGGCGAAGTAAAAGGCGGGAGTCTTTCGGCTGTCCTCTATTTCGGGTATGAGCAGATATTTCAATTGTCTTTGTTTTTAGTTGTTGGTTTCTTGCAAACAAAGTTAAACAAAACAATTGAAATCCGCAAAAAACTGAAGGTTAAAAAAGGCTTCTATGAAGATTCGTATAGGTAAACTTTCTTGCGGATTTTGTTCACACGGATTTTAAAGATTTAAAAGATTGCTACGCCGCAAGCGGCTGCGCGGTGATTAACTGCGGATAGATTACCATTCTGGACGCGAATGGCAAAACACGGCAGAAAGACGGTGTGCGTAATCGGCGAAGCCGACATCTTTAAAATCTTTCAAATCCGTGTGAGATAAAATATGTGGGAAAAGACACATACACGAATCCATATGGTTCCATGAAACATGATGCGTTTGGTTAATAGAACAGGTTCTATGTTGATTCGTGTGAACAAAGAAAATATTGTAGCCACACGAATAGCACCTAAAACAGTTCGAGCTTGTTTTTCCTTGCCTCGTCCAGGGGCTTGAGCTTCACTTGCTCCTGATGGTATTCCTCGCGAAGCTTAGCATAGTGGGCATAAAGCTCATCTATAAAAGGCTTGCGCTCTTTCTCGTTCATCAGTTTGGCGAGTATCGCCGCGCTTTGCGACGCGTCTTTCTGCCATATCACCGGGCCGTTGTATGCTGGCGCTATCTTCAGGGCCGTGTGCAGTTCCGATGTTGTCGCGCCTCCGATGAGCACGGGTATTGTCAGCCCGGCCTTGTCCATCTCCCTCACGGTGTTCACCATCTCGTCGAGCGAAGGCGTTATCAGTCCGCTGAGACCCACCACGTCGGCATGGGTGCTTATTATCTTCTTCACTATTTGGTCGGCAGGCACCATCACGCCCATGTCTATCACCTCGTAGTTGTTGCAAGCCACTACCACGCTCACGATGTTCTTGCCAATGTCGTGTACGTCGCCCTTTACGGTGGCCATCACCACGGTGCCGGCTGTTGAGGCTCCGCCTGTCTTCTCCGCCTCGATGTAAGGCTGGAGAATCGCCACGGCTTGTTTCATGGTTCTCGCCGTCTTCACCACCTGCGGCAAGAACATCTTGCCGTCTCCGAAGAGCTTGCCCACCACGTTCATGCCGTCCATGAGTGGTCCCTCTATTATGTCCACGGTGCGCGGAAACTCCTTTATGGCTTCCTCAAGGTCTTCCTTCAGGTAGTCGCCTATGCCTTTGCGAAGGGCATACACGAGACGGTCGTGAAGAGGCTCTTTCCTCCACTCGTCGGTCGATGTAGCCTTGGGTGCCACTCCGCCGTTGGCGGCTTTCATGGCTTCTTTCTCGGCAAGTTTGCGCTCGGCAAGCTCCGTCAGCTTGTCGGCTGCCCCGTGATAGCGGTCAAGTATGGCGTCTTCTATTATCTTCAGCTCGTCGGCAGGGATGTCCGAGTAAGTCACCTTTGTCGACGGGTTCACGATGCCGAAGTCCATGCCCACGTTTGTGGCGTGGTACAGGAACGCGGCGTGCATAGCCTCGCGAATGTAGTTGTTGCCGCGGAATGAGAAGCTGAGGTTGCTCACGCCGCCGCTCACGTGCGCCCCCTTGAGGTTCTCGCGAATCCATTGCGTGGCGCGGATAAACTCCAGGGCATAGCCGTCGTGCTCCTCAATGCCGGTGGCTATCGACAGGATGTTGGGGTCGAAGATTATGTCGAGAGGGTTCATGCCCACCTTCTCTGTCAAGAGCTTGTAAGCTCTGCTGGCTATCTCTATCCTTCGCTCATAGGTCGTGGCTTGGCCTTTCTCGTCGAAGCACATCACCACTACCGCCGCGCCGAAACGTCTCACGTCGCGGGCGTGGGAAAGGAATACGTCTTCGCCTTCCTTCAGCGATATGGAATTCACTATGCACTTGCCTTGCAGGCATTTCAGTCCGGCGGTCACCACGTCCCATTTCGATGAGTCTATCATCACCGGCACTTTCGAGATGTCGGGCTCTGAGGCTATGAGGTTCAGGAAGTTGACCATCTCTTCCTTGGCGTCGAGCAACGCGTCGTCCATGTTCACGTCGATGACGAGCGCGCCGTCCTCCACCTGCTTGCGCGCGATGGAGAGGGCTTCCTCGAAGTTCTTCTCCTTTATAAGTCTGAGAAACTTCCTGCTGCCTGCCACGTTGCATCGCTCGCCTACGTTCACGAAACGCACCTCGCTGTTCACGTCGAGCAGCTCCAGGCCCGAGAGCCACAGCGTCGAAGGCTTGGGCTGTGCCGCGTGTGGGCGTTTGCCTTCGGCCAGAGCGTGGTATCTCTCAATGAACGAATAGTCGGTGCCGCAGCATCCGCCAACGATGTTCACCAGCCCCTCGTCCATCCACTCGCCAATGAGTGGCGACATGCTCTCCGCTGTCTCGTCGTAGCCGCCCATGGCGTTGGGCATGCCGGCGTTGGGGTAGGCTGATATATAATAAGGTGCCTTGCGGGCCAACTCCTCAAGAAATGGCTTCATCTCTCTCGCGCCAAACGAACAGTTCAAGCCTACGGAGAAGATGGGGTAGGAGCTCACGCTGCCCAGAAAGGCGTCCATCGTCTGTCCGCTGAGCGTGCGCCCGGCGAGGTCGCTCACCGATACGCTCATCATTATGGGCAACTCCACGCCACGCTTTCGCATCACGCTCATGGCTGCGTCGATGGCACACTTGGCGTTGAGCGTGTCAAAGATGGTCTCTATTAATATGGTGTCAATGCCACCCTCCACCAAGGCGTCTATCTGCTCATAGTAGTCGGTCCAAAGCTCATCGTAGGTCAGGTCGCGCGAAGCGGGGTCGGTCACGTCTGCCGACATCGACAGCGTCTTGTTCGTCGGACCCACCGAGCCCGCCACGAAGCGGGGCCAATCGGGAGTTGAGAACTCGTCGGCGGCTTGGCGGGCAAGGCGTGCGCCGGCAAGAGCCATGTCGCGGGCAGAGTCTTCAAGGTGGTAGTCGGCTTGCGACACGCGTTGCGACGAGAACGTGTTGGTCTCTATGATGTCGGCGCCGGCACTGAGGTAACGGCGGTGGATGTCGAGTATCACGTCGGCACGTGTCAAGTTGAGCATGTCGTTGTTGCCCTTGGTCTGTCCTTCCGCGTCCTTGAACCTCTCGCCTCGGAAGTCTTCCTCCGTCAGGCCGTGTTTTTGGATGACGGTGCCCAATGCACCGTCCAATATCATGATCTTGTCCTTTATTATATCTTGAATTCGCTTCATCTCTTACCTATTATATATGATGTGCAAAATTACCAATTTCCAGCCACATAAAAAAGACATATTAGAAGTTATTGCCTTTCCAGTGCTATGTCATTGTCTTTCCACTGCAATGCCGTTGCCTTTCCAGTGCTATCTCATCGCCTTTCCATTGCTATTCCGAACGGGTACGTTTGGCAGGGGCGGGTAGGGATGGTTAGGGCCCGTCCGCGTCCCGAATGACTGAATTTCCGCATGGGGCCTCCAGTCCGCGTCCCGCGTGGTCGCATTTTCGCCCATCATGTCTAAAATCGTCCATTCCGTCTATAAAAGTCCATTATTGTCTAAAAAACGCCGAAAACGCCCCTTTTTGCCCCATTTTCCTTGATTCATGTCAATTATCGATAATTTTTGAAAAATAATCCTTGAAATATTTGGAGGGAATCGCAAAAGTCTATACCTTTGCACTCGCTTTTCGGAA